>NZ_CP110921.1:1234000-1542500 GCF_026247885.1 Methylococcus mesophilus
GCCGAAGCCGGGCTGGCGGCGGCCGAGACGGCGGGCTGGCTGATGGCGGCGGAGCTTCGCGCCGTGGGCGTGGACTTCAGTTTCGCGCCCGTACTCGACGTCGATACCGGCATCAGCACCGTCATCGGTGACCGCGCCTTCGCCCGCACGCCGGATGAAGTCACCGCCGCCGCCCGCGCCTTCGCCGCCGGCATGCGTCGGGCGGGCATGGCGGCGGTGGGCAAGCATTTCCCCGGCCATGGCGGCGTGGCCGGCGATTCGCACCTCACGCTGCCCGAGGACCCGCGCGAACTCGAGGACCTGCTCGCCCGCGACCTGCTGCCCTTCTCGGCGTTGATACGCGAAGACCTGGAAGGCATCATGCCGGCCCATGTGCTGTATTCCCGCATCGACGCCCAGACACCGTGTTTTTCTCATTTCTGGCTGCAGACCATCCTGCGCGAACGGATGAATTTCGACGGCGCGATCTTCTCGGACGACCTTTCCATGGCGGGCGCGACCTTGGCCGGCGACTACGCCACCCGTGCCCTGGCGGCACTCAAGGCGGGCTGCGACATGCTGGTGGTCTGTAACACTCCCGAGGCGACGGCGGCGATCCTGCAAGTGCTTGAAAACCGCACCGCTTCCGCCGGCAGCGCCCGCCGCCTTGCCGCAATGCGCGGCCGCTTTCCGATCGACCGCAGCGATCTGCTGGCAAGCGCCGAATGGCGCGCCGCCGTCAGCCGCATCCAAACCCTCACCGGCCCTGCCCAATGAACAGACTCGAAGAAATACGGCGGGTCGAGACGTCCGCCGAGCTGCTGCATTCCGAAGCCGACGTCGAAAGCGCCATCGCCCGTCTGGCTGCGGAGATAGGCGAAGCCATCGCGGACAGCAATCCGGTCGTCATGACCATCCTCACCGGCGGCATCGTGTTCGCCGGGAAACTCCTCACCCATCTGCGGTTCCCGCTGGAGCTCGACGCCATCGGCGCCAGCCGCTACCGCGGCCGGACCGAGGGCGGCGAGACCCACTGGCGGCTGGAACCCGGCCTTTCCCTGCAAGGCCGTACGGTGCTGCTGGTCGACGACATCCTCGACGAAGGCATCACCCTGGCCGAGGTGCGCAAACACTGCTTAGAACTGGGGGCGGAGCGCGTCGTGATCGCCGTCCTGGTCGACAAGGAGCTGGGCCGGGAGAAGCCCTGCCGGGCCGATTTCGTCGGCCTCGTGACCGAAAACCGCTATTTGTTCGGCTACGGTCTGGACTACAAAGGCTATCTGCGCAACGCCGCCGGCATCTACGCCTGCGCCGCCACCGAACTCCAAGGACCGTGACATGAGCCTCACCGCAATCATAGGAGGCACCGGCCTGACCCGGCTCGAGCAACTCGAGATCGTCCGCCGTGAGACCTTGACCACACCCTATGGCCCCCCCTCTTCGGCCCTGACCTTCGGCCGGCTCACCGGTCGCGATTTCGTATTCCTGGCGCGCCACGGCGACCCGCACACTATCCCGCCGCACCGGATCAACTATCGCGCCAACCTCTGGGCGCTGGAACAGGCCGGCGCCGAGTCCGTCATCGCCGCTGCCGCGGTCGGCGGCATCGGCGCAGAGATGGAGCCGGGCCGGCTGGCCATCCCGCACCAGATCATCGACTACACCTGGGGGCGGGCCGGCACCTTCTTCGAGGACGGGCTGGACCACGTCACCCACATCGACTTCACCGCCCCCTACAGCGAAGACCTGCGCCAGAAGCTCATCGCCTCAGCCCGTACCGCGGGTCTTTCCGTCGTCGACGGCGGCGTCTACGGCTGCACCCAGGGACCGCGGCTGGAAACGTCGGCGGAAATCGCACGGATGGAGCGCGACGGCTGCAACCTCGTAGGCATGACCGGCATGCCGGAAGCGGCGCTGGCACGCGAGTTGGAGCTGCCCTACGCGGCCTGCGCGATCGTGGCCAATTGGGCCGCCGGCAAGAGCGAGGGGGAAATCACCATGGCCGAGATCGAGCGGCATTTGGCGCGGGGCATGGCCGATTTCGTCAAACTGCTGACCCGCTACGCCGAATCGCCCTGACCCGGATCAGCCGCAGCCGCCGACCGCCACCTTGACCGGCTTGCGGCTCCAACAGATACGCCCCCCGGCCTCTGCCAACGCAACCACCTCGCTGCTCTCGTTCATCTTGATACGGAGCGAGACCGAGGGCACCGCGCCGTCCAGGAAGTCGAAGGAGGCCGCCAACGGCCGGGGATTGCGCACCACCAGGAGATGCAGCGCAGTCGTGCGCTCTAGGCGGCTCTCCAGCGTCACCGGCACGATGGCGCCGTTCTCTGCACTGTCCGGCACATCCAGCACCAGTTCACCGCTTTCTTCCGGCATTCGGCCGCCAGTGATGGCGCGCAGCGCAGCATCGTAAGACATCGATTCTGCGCCTGCCGCATGAGCGGAGACTCTAAACAGCGGGAGACCGAACCCGAACCCGGCTGCACTGCGCACAAGGGCGAGGAGAAAATGGCGGCGGGAAGCGGATTCGTTCATGTCGCACGAGTTGGCTTGTCGGTGATGCAGCTTATCGCTACCCTGAGTCTTCAGCCAAGACCCGTTCTTTCGCCGCTGCATGAAGATTCGCACCAAGACCGTCGACGGCATGACGACCGTCCGCCTGCTGATCACCCATCCGATGGAAACCGGGCGCCGCCGGGACGAAGCCAGCGGAGCGGTCGTTCCGGCCCATTACATCGAGGAACTGACCCTCGAGCACGAAGGCATACCCGTGGTGCGCTGCCGCCTCAGCACCGCGGTGTCCAAGGACCCTTATTTCTCCCTGCAATTCCGCGGCGGCCGGCCGGGGGAACGCATCCGGGTGAGCTGGACCGACAATCTCGGCGAAACCGAATCGCAGGACGCCGTCATCGAGTAATCAAAGCTCGCGGGTCGCGCTGAAGCGGATGTCCGGCCAGCGCTCCTCGGTGAGCGACAAGTTCACCCGGCTGGTGGCGAGATAGACCAGATAGCCGCTGCCGTCCTCCGCCAGGTTGTCGTGGACCTTGCGCCTGAACTCTTCGAGCTTCTTGGGATCGCTGCACGACACCCAGCGCGCCGTGGTCACCGGCACCGCATCGTAGACGCAGTCCACGTTGTATTCGGATTTGAGCCGGAACGCCGTCACGTCGAACTGCAGCACGCCCACCGCGCCCAGGATCAGATCGTTGTTGCGCAGCGGCTTGAACAGCTGGGTCGCCCCCTCCTCGCTCAGCTGCTGCAGGCCGCGCTGCAGCGCCTTGGAGCGCAAAGGGTCCTTCAGCACCACGCGGCGGAACAGCTCCGGCGCAAAGTAAGGAATGCCCTCGAACTTCAGGTTCTCACCCTGGGTGAAGGTGTCGCCGACCTGGATGGTGCCGTGGTTGTGCAGGCCGATGATGTCGCCGGGATAGGCCTCCTCCACGTTCTCGCGGCTGTCGGCCTGGAAGGTGATGGCGTTGGCCACCTGCATGGCCTTGCCGCTGCGTACATGGAACAGCTTCATTCCCTTGGTGTACTGGCCGGAACACACGCGCAGGAAGGCGATGCGGTCGCGGTGGGCCGGGTCCATGTTCGCCTGGATCTTGAATACGAAGCCGGAAAACCTGTCCTCTTCCGGCCCGACGGCGCGCTCGCGGGCCTGGCGCGAATGCGGCGGCGGCGCATATTCGGCGAAGGCGTCCAGCAGTTCGAGGATGCCGAAGTTGTTGATCGCCGAGCCGAAGAACACCGGCGTCTGGCGCCCGGCGCGATAGGCCTCCAGGTCGAATTCGTGGCTCGCCCCGCGCACCAGTTCGATCTCCAGGCGCAACTCGTCCGCCATGTCGCCCAAGAGTTCGTCCAGCTTCGGGCTGTTCAAGCCCTCGATGACCTCGCCCTTGACGATGCGGTCGCCGTGCGAGGCGCTGAACAAATGGATCGCATCCTCGTACAAGTGGTAAACGCCCTTGAAGCGCTTGCCCATGCCGATCGGCCAAGTGATGGGCGCGCACTGGATGTTCAGGATGCGTTCGACCTCATCGAGCAGTTCCACCGGCTCCCGGCCCTCGCGGTCCAGCTTGTTGATGAAGGTGAGGATGGGCGTGTCGCGCAGCCGGCACACTTCCATCAGTTTGATGGTGCGCTCCTCCACGCCCTTGGCGCTGTCGATCACCATGAGGGCGGAGTCCACCGCGGTCAGAGTACGGTAGGTGTCCTCGGAGAAGTCCTCGTGACCCGGCGTATCGAGCAGGTTGAAGATGCGGTCGCGGTGCTCGAACTGCATCACGGAGGTCGTGACCGAGATGCCGCGCTGCTTCTCCATCTCCATCCAGTCCGAAGTCGCATGCCGCGCCGCCTTGCGGCCCTTGACCGAGCCCGCCAACTGGATCGCGCCGCCGAACAGCAACAGCTTCTCGGTCAGCGTGGTCTTGCCGGCGTCGGGGTGGGAGATGATGGCGAAGGTTCGCCGCCGCTCGATTTCGAATTCAAGATCGGACATGGAACAGGCTTGCGGAAGGAAAACTGCTTATTGTAGGCCATTTCACCACTCAGACGGAGACGGGAAAACTCAGGGGGAAACCTCGGGCTGGGGACCGGCGAAAAAGGCTCGCACCGCATTTGACTCGCGGGTGATGCGCATCGGCGGCAGGCTGTCCAAAAACACCCGGCCGTAACTCTTGGAGGTGAGCCGCGGATCGGCCAGCACCAGCACGCCGCGGTCGTCCACGTCCCGGATCAGCCGGCCCGCGCCCTGCTTGAGGGTGATCACGGCAGCCGGCAGTTGGAACGCTGCAAAGGGGCTGTGGCCGCGCTTGCGGATGGCTTCCAGCCGGGCGCTGATGACGGGGTCGCCGGGTGATGCGAACGGCAGCTTGTCGATCACCACGCAGGACAGCGCCTCGCCGCGAACGTCCACCCCTTCCCAGAAGCTGGCAGTCCCGAGCAGCAGGCCGTTGCCCGAGGCGCGGAAGGCCTCCAGCAACCGGGCCTTGGGCTGGGTGCCCTGGACGAACAGCGGAAACTCGATCTTGCCTTCCAGGATGGACGCCGCCTCTGCCAAAGCCTGGTGGCTGGTGAACAGCAGGAAGGCGCGGCCCCCGCTCGCCTTCAGCACCGGATACGCTGCCCGCAGCACCGCCCGGGTGTAGTCGCGAGTGCCCGGTTCGGGCAGGCCGGCCGGCAGGTACAGGAGGCTCTGGCGGCGGTAATCGAAAGGGCTTTCCCAGCGCCGGCACTCCGCATCGGCGATGCCGAGCTGGCGCGAGAAATGCTCGAAGCGCCCCGACACGCTCAAGGTCGCCGAGGTGAAGATCCAGGTCGCCTGCCTTGCCTTACGGAAGCGTGCGAATTCGCCGGCGATGTCCAGCGGGGTCCGGCTCAGGGAAAAGCCGCGGCGATGGGTCTCGAACCAGCGCACCGATTCCTCGGTATCCTCGGCCAGGAAGGCCTCCAGCCGCTGGATGAACTCGTCGCAGCGCTTCCAGCAGGATTCCAGCCCCTTGCCCCGCACCGACGCCAGCTTCAACTGGGCGGCCAGGGCCAGCAGGCTTTCTTCCATGCGCCTGAGCCCGGTGTTAACGGCCTCATGACCGGCCACGCTGTGCCAGGCATCGCGCCGCAATTCCTCGCCCAGCGCGGCGCGCATCGCCGCCAGCTCGTTTTTGAGCAGGGTCGCGGAGTCTGCCAGCCCGCCCATGTCCGGCGCATCCTTGGCCCGTTCGATCAGGGTGTCGTCCGCCAGCTCGCCGAGCTGTCGCGTGCTCAGGCTGATCCCTAAGAATTGCGTCGCGGTTTCGGCGAACTGGTGGGCCTCGTCGACGATGATGACGTCGGCCTCCGGCAACAGTTCGCCGAAGCCGTCGGTCTTGACCGCCCAGTCGGCCCACAGCAGGTGGTGGTTAATGACGGTGATCTGCGCCTCTTGCGCCGCCTTTCTGGCCTGCACCACGTGGCAGTCTTCGTAAGCCCCGCAATCCTGGCCCAGGCAGTTCTCGGCGGTGGAGGTTACCGAGCGCCACAGGAGCGAGGCTTCCGGCACATCGCTGACCTCGGCGACGTCGCCGCTGCGGGTTGTCTTCGCCCAGCGACGGATGCGCTCCAGTTGATCGGCCTCCTCGGCGCTGAAGCCGGCGCGAAAACCGAAATCGACGACGTTTTCCAGCCGATAGGGACAAAGATAGTTCGACCGCCCTTTCAGCAAGGCGGTCCGGACCGGTACCGCCAGCGCCTGCCGCAGCAGGGGCAGGTCCTTCTGAAACAGCTGGTCCTGCAGGTTGCGGGTGCCGGTGGAGACCAGCACGCGCTTGCCGCTCAGCAGGGCCGGCACAAGATAGGCGAAGGTCTTGCCGGTGCCGGTTCCGGCCTCGGCGATCAGGCAACGGCCGTCGCGGATGGCCTGCTCTACCGCCCGCGCCATGCCGGTCTGGGCTTCACGCGGCCGGAAGCCCGTGAGTGAGCGCGCCAGCGGGCCATCCTCCGCGAAGGCATCGTCGACGCTGCTCACCCTATTTTTCCGCGGCGCCCGCGAGTTGGCCCGCTTCTTCGATCAGCGCTTGGCTTTTCTGGACCAGATCCGGATTGCCTTTGGCCAGCACCTTGGATTTGCGCGCCAGATCGAGCGCGAGGCGCGGTTGCTGCTGCGCCATGCGGACCGTCGCCAGGCGGTACCACAACTCGGGATTGCGCGGCTGCATGCGGATGGCCCGCTCCAGGGTGGCAGCAGCGTTGTCGAGCTGGCCGGAGGCCTGCGCCTTGTCGGCGTCGGACATCAGCGCGGCCACCGCGGGCGTCGGTGCCGGCTGCTTCTTCACACCTCCCGAGGTTCCCGGAGCCGACCTGGCGGGCGGAGCCGCCGGTTTCGCCTTGGGGCTGGGCGCCGGTGTTGCCGTGGGCGCCGGACGAACGCCAGGGGCAGGCGGACCGACCGCCTTCCGTTGGGCGCATCCCACTGAAACGGCCAGACAGAGCACCACCGCCACCCATCGGCAGGGCAGCGTATTGAAACGCCGGGATTTAGCGTACGAATTCATCGAAAAACCGGGGGTAGGAAAAGCCCAACGGGGCAAGCAATATCTATTCCGTAACCTTAGTCGTTTTCGAACAGCGCGTAATAGTTCCGCGTCGTCCGGTCCGCCACCTCGGCCAGCGAAACGCCCCGAAGTTCGGCAATCATGCCGGCTACATGACGAACATGTTGCGGATAGTTCGGTTTGCCCCGCAGCGGCACCGGTGCCAGATAGGGCGAATCGGTCTCGATCAGATAGCGCTCGTCCGGCACTCGGCGGGCGACGTCCTGAATGGTTTCGGCAGTGCGGAACGTGACGATGCCGGAAAAGGATATCGAGAAATTCAGATCGAGCGCGCGGCGCGCCGTGTCCCAGTCCTCGGTGAAGCAATGAAACACGCCGCCCGCCTCGCCCGCCCCTTCTTCCTCGAGGATGCGCAGGGTGTCGGCGCGGGAATCGCGGGTGTGTACGATCAGCGGCTTGCCGGCGAGCTTCGCGGCGCGGATGTGGGTGCGGAAACGCTCGTGCTGCCAAGCGAGGTCCCCCTCGCTGCGGAAATAATCCAGGCCGGTTTCGCCGATGGCGACGACGCGCTCGTCGCCCGCCAGCTCGGCCAAGCGTTCGGCGCTCGGCTCCTCGGTATCGGTTTCGTTGGGATGCACGCCGACGGAGACGGAGACGTTGGGATACGGCTCGATGAGCAGGCGCATGGCGGGATAATCTTCCAGATTGATCGATACGCACAGCATGCGGTCGACGCCTTGGGCGCCGGCCTCCGCCATGAAACGCGAAAAATTGCCGCCGAACGGTTTCAGGTCGAGCCGGTCGAGGTGGGCATGGGAGTCGATGAACATCGGATTGGGCGCAGTGAGTAGCGGGTTCTGCCCGCAAAGCTTACATGGTATGGGTCGGCTGGTCCGATTCAAGGTGGCCGGAGAGATAACTCTCGATCAGGGCCTTGGTGACGCCGGCGTCCTCTTCGTTGAATTGCACGCCCACGCCAGCCGACCGGAAGCCGGCGGCACCCTTCGGGGTAATCCAGACGACCCGTCCCGAAATCGGGATCCGCTCCGGCTCGTCCATCAGTTGCAGCAGCATGAAGACCTCATCCCCCAGGCCGTAACTGCGAGTCGTCGGAATGAACAGCCCGCCGTTCCTGATGGTCGGCATGTACGCGGCGTAAAGCGCATTTTTGTCCTTGATGGTCAGCGCCAGGATGCCCTGGCGGGCGCCCGCCTGCTCTTCGCTCAACGCCGTTCTCCCCCGGGTCTCAGCCGGCTCCAGTTTATCAGGATATCTTCCATGATCAGCTGTCGGTTGGCCTGGCCTTCCAGATTGCGGCGGGCGGCATCGACGTCGTCAAGCCGGGCGAACAGGGTGCGGAGATCCAGGCCGGCCGCCGCTTTCCGCAACCCCTGCTCCAGGTCGGCATTGGCCAGGCGCAACGCTGCCGGGGTCTCAGCGCTGCCGATACGAATGAGGTCCGCAATCCAGCCGCGCAACCATGTCGTGACGGTCTCGCCGTCCTCCTTGGCCCACTGCTCGGCGACGGCAAGCGGATCGGTCTCGTCCCTCAGCACGGCCAGCCAGTCATCGAAGAGCTTCCTTCTGCGCTGGGCCAGATCGCCCCCGCACAGTTCGACCGCTCGGACCGGCGCGCCGTCGGCCATCGCCAGCAAAGCTTCGGCCTCCTCCCCGAACCCCTGTCCACGCAGCCAATGCAGCGCTTCTTCCCGCTCCGGCAGCCTGACGTCCAGCCGCTGGCAGCGGCTCAGGACCGTCGCCGGCAATTGCGCGGGCCGCTCGCTGATGAGGATGAACAGAGTCTGCGGGTCGGGCTCCTCCAGAGTCTTGAGCAAACTGTTCGCGGCCGCCGTGTTCATGGCATGCGCCGGACGGATCACCACGACCCGGGAAGCACCGTACTGCGGCTTGAGCGAAAGCCTGTCGATCAGGCGGCGGACCAGATCGACGGTGATGCGTTTGCCGGCTTCCTCGGGTTCGACACGAAGATAGTCCGGATGGTTGCCCGCCGCCGCCAGGCGACAGGCGGGACAGGCACCGCACGCCCCTTCGGCCGACGGGCTGGCGCACAGCAGACGGCGGGCGAAATCGTCGGCCAGCGCTCCTTTCCCTACGCCCGCGGCGCCCGAAATCAACAAGCCTTGCGGCAACCGGCCGGCGGCCAGATACGCCGCGAGCCGGCGGCGGGCCGGCTCCAGCCAAGGATAGCAACCGACCGGATCAGACACGACCGGACAACAGCAAATCCAATTGCGAAGCGATCGCTGCCTGCACCACGGCCAGTGGCCGGGCGGCGTCGATCACCCGTATCCGACCGGGCTCGGCCTGCGCCAGCGCCAGATAGCCCTCCCGCACCCGCGCGAAAAAAGCGATATCTTCCCTTTCCAGCCGGTCCGGGCCGCTGCGCTGGCGCGCGCGCGTCAAGCCGGTGTCCACCGGCGCGTCCAGCAGCAGGGTCAGATCGGGCCGCAGCCCGGCCTGAATCCAGTCCCGCAGGAAATCTATGACCGACCGGTCGATACCGCGCCCCGCGCCCTGATAGGCATAGCTGGCATCGGTGAAACGGTCGCAGACCACCCAGGCGCCGCGCTGCAAGGCGGGCTCGACCACTTCCCGAAGATGGTGGACCCGGGCCGCGAACAATAGCAGCAATTCGGCTTCCGGCCTCACCTCAGCATGATGCAGGAAAATTTCCCGCACCGCCTCACCGAAGACCGTGCCCCCCGGCTCCCGGGTCGCGACCACCTCCAGCCCTCGATCGCGCAGCCGGCTCACGATGAAATCGAGATTGGTGGTCTTGCCGACGCCCTCGCCGCCTTCCAGCGTAATGAATTTGCCTGGTGTCATGGCTGCCGGGCCTTCTGGTACAGGTCCACCGCCTGCCGGTGTTCGTCCCAAGTCCGCGAGAATTGGTGGCCGCCATCTCCGCGTGCGACGTAATACAGGCTGTCGCCCGGCGCAGGATTCAGCGCAGCCCGCAGCGAAGCCAGCCCCGGCGCGGCGATCGGCGCCGGCGGCAGGCCGCGGTGAAGATAGGTGTTGTAGGGCGTGTCCGCCTTGAGGTCCTCGCGCCGCAGATTGCCATCGTAGCGTTCGCCCAGGCCGTAGATCACGGTCGGATCGACCTGCAGCGGCATGCCGGTGCGCAGTCGCCTGACCAGCACGCCCGCCACTTCGCTCCTTTCTTCCGGCCGGGCGGTCTCTTTTTCTACGATGGAGGCCATGATCAAAGCATCGTCCAGCGTCCGGTAGGGAAGCGCCGGCGCCCGCCGCGCCCATTCCGCAGCCAGCACCGCCGTCATGCGGTCGTAGGCTCGCTTCAGAATTTCGACGTCCGGCGTGCCCTTGGTGAAAAAGTAGGTATCGGGGAAAAACCGCCCTTCCGGATCCAACTCGGGCCTCGCCAGCGTCCGCATCAGCATGGCGGCATCGCTTTCCGAACCGATGCGGTGCTCGAGCGCCGGTTGGGCCCGCAGCGCCGCCAGCATCTGACGGAAGGTCCAGCCTTCGACCAGGGTCACGGCATGCTGACGGACCTTGCCGGAAGCGAACAGCGCCAGCAGCCTGCGCCGGTCGACGCCCGGAGGAATCTCGTATTCCCCAGACTTCAGCTTGCGCGCTTGGCCTTCCTCCCAGGCCAGCAGCACGAACCACCAGGGCTCGTCGATCACGCCTGCCTCCCTCAGTGAGAAGGCGACATCCTTCAGGCCCTGCCCCCGCCCGATCTCGAACACCACCGGCTCCGCGTTGGCCACCGGCCGATCGGCCGACTCGGTAAAATCCTTCACCGCCACGACGGCAACGAACACCGCTGCGGCAACCAGCGACAGGACCAGGGGGCGCCTCATCCGGCCAGAACCTCACTCCGCTGATAGTCTTCCAAGCACACGCTCAGCACCCTTGTCACCTCGCCCACCGGATAACTCCTCGCCGCCACTCGTGCCACCGGCCAGATGCCGATGACGCAGTTGGTCAGGAAAACTTCATCGGCGGACGCCAGTTCTTCCGGCCGGACGCGCCTTTCATGCACCGCGATCCCCTGGGACCGGGCGATCTCCAGGACCAGGCGCCGCATCACGCCACTCACGCCGCAGCGGTCGATCAGAGGAGTTTCGAGCTGCCCGGCATTCACCATAAATAAGTTGCTCATGGTGCCCTCCACGAGGAAGCCCTCGGTGTCGCACATCAAACCTTCCTGGAACTCATCGGCCCACTCCCCCCGCCCGAGCACCTGCTCCAAACGATTCGTATGTTTGATCCCGGCCAGCGCCGTATTGATGCCGAGCGGCGTACTGCAGCGGGTCACGCTCACGCCGGACCGGTAATACGCCTGTGGAAATCCAGGGACGGAATGGAGCGAAACCACGCGCGTCGGTTCGCCGTCCGTCACTGGGCGGTAGCCGCGCCCGCCGATGCCGCGGGTGATCTGTATCTTCACGACCCCCTCGGCCGCTTCCGGGCCGAGCAGCCGCAGGTCGACGAGAACCGACTCATCCCCTGGATAAGAGATGCCGAGCCGGGAGCAGGCATCGGCAAGACGGTCGAGATGCCGGGACAGCAGGAGCGGCTGTCCGCCGCTCACGCGGAGGGTAGTGAATACGCCGTCGCCATATTGAAACCCCCGGTCGCGCACGTCGACAAACTCGGAGGGACGACCGTTCACCAGGACTCTCATAGATACGGAATCCGGCAGAAGTGGAGCGAGGCGCAGAAGCCGGGGAGGGCTCTCCGCGCCTAAGCGAATTTCTTGAAGATCAGCGTCGCGTTGGTACCGCCGAAACCGAAGGAATTGGACATGACCACTTCGAGATCCTTTTCCCTGGCCGTGTGGGGCACATAGTCCAGGTCGCACTCCGGATCGGGCGTATCCAGATTGATGGTCGGCGGCACCACGCCGTCCCGGATTGCCAGCACGGAGAAGATCGCCTCGATCCCGCCCGCCGCGCCGAGCAAATGCCCGGTCATGGACTTGGTTGAACTGATCGCGGTGGTATAGGCATGCGGGCCCAGCACCGCCTTCATGGCGCGGGTTTCGGCGAGGTCGCCGGCCGGCGTCGAGGTGCCGTGAGCATTGATGTAATCAATGTCTTCCGGATTGACGCCGGCATCGCGCATCGCGTGCATCATGCAGCGCGCGGCGCCTTCGCCGTCTTCCGGCGGCTGGGTCATGTGATGAGCATCGCCCGACATGCCGAAGCCGATCACCTCCGCATAGATGCGGGCACCGCGCTTCCTGGCGTGTTCCAGTTCCTCCAGCACCACCACGCCGGCGCCGTCACCCAGCACGAAACCATCGCGATCCTTGTCCCAGGGCCGGCTCGCCCGCAGCGGGTCATCGTTGCGGCGCGACAGGGCACGGGCCGAAATAAAACCGCCCAGCGCTGTCGGGGAACTCGCCATTTCGGCGCCGCCGGCCACCATCACGTCGGCATCGCCATACTGGATCACCCTGGCCGCACTGCCGATGCTGTGGGTCGCCGTAGCGCAAGCGGTCACGATCGCGTAATTCGGCCCTTGCATACCGTACTTGATCGACAGATTGCCGGAAATCATGTTGATGATGTTGGCCGGCACGAAGAACGGGGATATCTTGCGGGGTCCGCCCTTGAGAAAAACACCGTAGCCGTGCTCGATGCCGGTGATCCCGCCGATGCCGGAGCCGACGCAGACGCCGATCCGGTCGGCATTGGCCTCGGTGACCTCGAGGCCTGAGTCTTCGAACGCCTGGCTGCCCGCGGCCATGCCGTAATGGATGAAGGTATCCATCTTCTTGGCTTCTTTTTCGGGCAGATACTGGGTGACATCGAAGTTGCGCACGCTACCGCCGAAACGGGTAGCGAAGTCGGACACATCGAAATGCTCGATCGGGCCGATTCCGCTGCGGCCGTTCAGGATGCTATCCCAGCTTTCGGGTACATTGAGGCCCACCGGACAGACCATTCCCAGTCCGGTGATGACGACGCGACGCTTGCTCACGCTGACACCTGGAGGTAAACGAAAGAAAACCCCACCGGATGACGATGTCCCGTGGGGCTGATAGAACGGTGAAGCCGATCAGGTGTGGGTCTGGATGTAATCGATCGCCTGCTGAACCGTGGTGATCTTTTCGGCGTCCTCGTCAGGAATTTCGCACTCGAATTCTTCTTCGAGAGCCATTACCAGCTCGACCGTGTCCAGAGAATCGGCGCCCAGATCGTCCACAAAGGAAGCCTCGTTCGAGATTTCGTCCTTCACGCCCAACTGTTCGGCGACGATCTTCTTTACACGTTCTGCTATATCACTCATCGTTTTTTGTCCTCAGTGTTATTCAAGTTTAGAGGTGCGGAGATTTTAGTGTGAATTCCCGCGAACACAAGCAATTTCTGGCAATAAAAGCCGCTTACGGCATGAACATGCCGCCATTGACATGCAGGGTTTCGCCGGTGATGTAGGCCGCATCGTCGGAGCATAGAAAGGCCACAGCCCCGGCGATTTCCTCGGCCTGGCCCAGCCGCCCCAGCGGGATAGAGGCCAGCAGGGTCGTCTTGTGCGCATCAGGCAAGGCACGGGTCATATCGGTATCGATGAAGCCCGGCGCGACCGAGTTCACGGTGATGCCGCGCGACCCAATCTCCTTCGCCAGAGACTTGGTGAAACCGATGATGCCGGCCTTGGCCGCCGCGTAGTTGGTCTGCCCGGCGTTGCCGGTCAACCCCACCACAGAGGTGATGTTGACGATGCGGCCGGTGCGCGCCTTCATCATGCCCTTGAGGCACGCCTTGCTCATGCGGTAGACCGAGGACAGGTTGGTGTCGATGATCGCATCCCAGTCTTCGTCCTTCATGCGCATCAACAGCCCGTCGCGGGTGATGCCGGCGTTGTTGACCAGGATCGTCGGCACGCCGAATTCCTCGCTGACGGCGGCCACGAGCGCCTCGACCGATTCGGGATCGCTCACGTCAAGCACCCGCCCGCAGCCGCTCAGGCCGGCATCGCTCAGGGCTGCACCGATCGCCGCAGCGCCCCCCGCCGAAGTTGCGGTGCCGACGACGGTATGGCCGGCCCGCGCCAAACGGTGGGCAATGGCCTGTCCGATACCCCGGCTGGCCCCTGTGACAATTGCTATCTGGTCCGTCATCGAATCGACTCCAAGGCTTTATTCAACGAATCCTGATCCACCACGGCAAGCGTCGCTTCGCCGCTTACGATCCGCTTATTGAGTCCCGCCAGAACCTTGCCAGGCCCGCATTCCACGAAACGCCTCACGCCCTGGTCGCTGAGGAAGCGGATCGTTTCCGACCAGCGCACAGGATGGGAAATCTGCTGAGCCAGCACCGCCCGGATCACCTCGGGAGACGGATGCATGGCGACGTCGACGTTGTGTACCACGCCTATCCGGTCACGGGGAGAATCGAACGGCGTTTCCGACAGCAGGGCTGCGAATTTTTCCGCGGCCGGCGCCATCAGCGCGCAATGCGAGGGGACGCTGACCGGCAGCAGCACCGCCCGTTTCGCCCCCAGCGCCTTGGCCGCCGCGATCGCGCGCTCAACCGCGCTGCTTACGCCGGCGATCACCACCTGGCCCGGCGCATTAAAATTGGCCGGCGTCACCACCGAATCCTGAGCGGAAGCCTCCTTGCAAGCGGCAACGACCTGCGGATCGTCCAGCCCAAGGATAGCGGCCATGGCCCCGTCGCCGGGAGGAACCGCTTCCTGCATCAGCCTGCCGCGCAGGGCCACCAGCTTCACCGCATCGGCGAAGCCGAGCGCACCGGCGGCGACCAGCGCCGAATATTCTCCCAAACTGTGGCCTGCCATCCACGCGGGACGCCGCTCGCTCGCTTCACACCATATCCGCCAGGTCGCGACGCCCGCAGCCAGCATCGCCGGCTGGGTGTTGACAGTCTGGTTGAGTTCTTCTTCTGGCCCCTCCTGAACCAGGCGCCAGAGGTCGAATCCCAGTACTTCCGAGGCCTCGGCAAAGGTCCGTTCGACCACCGGATGCGCTGCGGCAAGGTCCGCCAGCATGCCGACGGACTGGGAGCCCTGCCCCGGAAAAAGGAAAGCGAGGCTGTTGTCGATATTGGGCATTGCAAAACGTATTTAATAGCGCAGAAGAGCAGAACCCCAGGCGAACCCGCCACCAAAGGCTTCCATCAGCACGGTTTGCCCGCGCCTGATGCGGCCGTCGCGAACGGCCTCGTCGAATGCAAGAGGAATTGAGGCGGAGGACGTATTGCCTTGCTCGTCCACCGTAACGACAACGCGCTCCATGGGCAACTGGAGCTTTTTCGCAGTCGCCGCGATGATGCGGATATTGGCCTGGTGGGGCACCAGCCAGTCCACGTCGGATTTCTGGAGGCCATTCTGCTCCAGAGTTTCATCGACGATGCGGCCGAGGGTGTTGACCGCTACCTTGAAAACCTCACTGCCCTGCATCCGGATGGTGCGGCTCTCGTCGCTCCCCTCTCCGTTGCTGGCTGGGTTGGGCAGATACAGCAGATCCTGATAATGACCGTCGGAATGGATATGGGTGCTCATGATGCCGGGCTCGGTGGAAGACTCGAGCACCACGGCCCCGGCGCCGTCGCCGAACAGAATGCAGGTCGAGCGATCCTCCCAATCCACGGAACGGGAATTGACTTCCGTGCCGACCACCAGCACGCGGTTGGCATTGCCGGCGGAAATATACTGATCGGCGATGCTCAGTGCGAATATGAAGCCCGAGCAGGCCGCCTGCACGTCGAATGCCGCACAGCTGCGCACGCCCAGCCGCTGCTGCAGCAAGCACGCCGTACTGGGAAAAACCCGGTCCGGCGAACTCGTCGCGAGGATGATCAGATCGAGATCGTGCGGATCGATGGCGGCCGCTTCCAGCGCCTGCCGGGCAGCGATTTCGGCCATGCTGGATGCCGTTTCGTCAGCGGCCGCAATGTGCCGGCGGCGGATGCCGGTCCGCTCGACGATCCATTCGTCCGAAGTTTCGACCCGCATGGCGAGGTCGTCGTTGGTCACCACCTCACGGGGGAGATAACCGCCGGTGCCCGCAATACGCGAGTAACGGCTCACGCCAGGTTCCTCGCGGCGAAGACATCCGTCACGCGCTCGCCGATGCGGTGCGGAACGGCTTTCTCGACCTCTTTCACCGCGATCGCGACGGCGTTGGCGAAGGAAAATCGGTCCGCGTTTCCGTGGCTCTTGATCACGATGCCGCGCAAGCCCAAAAGGCTGGCGCCGTTGTACTGGCGAGGATCGATCCGGCGCTTGAAGGCATTGAGTACGGGAAGCGCCACCAGGCCGGCGAGCTTAGTCAGCCAACTGCTGGAAAATTCCCGTTTGATGAAATGGGAGATCATTTTCGCCAGGCCTTCGCTACTTTTCAGCGCGACATTTCCGACGAAGCCGTCGGTCACGACGATGTCGACGCTGCCTTTGAAAATGTCATTGCCCTCGACGAAGCCAACGAAATTGACGTGCGCTCCGCTGAGCAGTTCGGCGGCCCGCTTCACCTGTTCGTTCCCCTTGATTTCCTCTTCGCCGATGTTAAGGAGACCGACGGTGGGGTGCTCCCGCTCCTCCACGGCCCGCACCAATTCGTAGCCCATGACGGCGAACTGATAAAGATGCTCCGCAGTACAGTCGACATTCGCGCCGAGATCCAGCACGTGGGTATGCCCTGTCATGGAGGGCACGGCAGCGATGATCGCCGGCCGGTCGATGCCGGGTATGGTCTTCAGGACGAATTTGGCGATCGCCATCAGCGCACCGGTATTCCCCGCGCTTACGCACGCGTCGGCCTCGCCCTGCTTGACCAGATCGATGGCCACCCGCATCGACGAGTCCTTCTTGGTGCGAAGCGCCTTGGATGGCTGGTCGTGCATCTCCACCACCTGAGAAGCATGGTGCACCTTCAGCCGTTCCCCATACCGAGTCTGGGCGTCCTTGAGGTACCCGCGCAGCACGGTCTCGTCGCCAACCAGCACGAGCCGCAGCAGCGGGTGCCGTTGCAGACTGTCCAAAGCCGCTGGTACCACGACCTGAGGTCCGTGGTCGCCACCCATCGCGTCCAAAGCGATGGTCGTCATACCGTCACCGCGCCGCATGCACCGCCATCAAAAGTCAAATAGAGGGTACCGAACCGCAAGACCGGAAGGTCTATGCTTAGTCTTCAGTTTCGTCGCTGCGCTTCGGCTCGACGACCCGGCGGCCACGGTAATAACCGTCCGGGCTCACATGGTGGCGCAGATGGGTTTCGCCGGTATTGGCTTCGACGGACAGAGCACTTGCGCTCAATGCGTCGTGCGACCGCCGCATTCCGCGCTTCGAACGGGTCTTGCGATTTTGTTGAACAGCCATGATGACTCCTTAAGAAGACTTGCTATCGTTGTTTTTCAATTGCGCCAGCACGGCAAACGGGTTTTCCCTTTGCCTGACGACCGGCCGCGGCCCGGAATGCGCCGCCTCCCTGCAGTCCGGGTGCTGCGGTATCGGCGGGATGGCCAGGACCAGTTCGTCCTGAACCAGGTCGGACAGCCGAATCGGCGCTTCGCCGTCGAACAGCAGCGGCTCGTAACAGCCGGACAGGCGATCGGCTTCTTCGAGTGAAGCCACCACGCCCAGCGACACCTGCGACCGCACCGCCCACGGCAGCGGTTCCAGGCAGAGCTGGCATTGCAGCACGAGATCGCCATCCACTCTGCCGGTCACCACCGACCATCGGCCGTCCTTGCCGAAATCCAGCTCGACCCTGATGTTCCCGGCTTTCTCGAACAAGAACTCCTGGATGCGGTCCAACAGCGCCAGCGGCATCTCACCCGCCAGCCGGCGACGCTTGTCCGCGAAATCCAGCGGATCGACGAATTCAGGCAGGCGGGGAGGCATAATCGTGCAATAATACAGGCCAAATCCAACTTCTGTCAAAGCCTGGAACACTGCGATGCAGGCTTCCCCTCCCCAGCTGCAGCCGCTCGTGCTTGCCTCCGGCTCGCGCTACCGCCGCGAATTGCTAAGCAAACTAGGACTGGCTTTTACCTCGGTCTCTCCGGACATCGACGAGTCCGCTTTGCCGGGCGAGGACCCGGCGGATCTTGCCCTGCGGCTGTCGTACCAAAAGGCGCAGGCGCTTGCACCAGCCTATCCCGACCACCTGATCGTCGGTTCGGATCAGGTCGCCGTTCTGGGGGAGCGGCAGCTGGGCAAACCCGGAAACCACGAAAATGCCGTGGCCCAGTTGCAGCAGGCCTCAGGGAAAATCGTGACTTTTCTGACGGGACTCTGCGTGTACGACGCCCGTAGCGGGACCAGCCATGCCGGCCTCGACCGCTGCCGGGTGCATTTCAGACGCCTGGACCGGCGCCGGATCGAGCGCTATGTCGCGATCGACAAACCTTACGACTGCGCCGGCGCTTTCAAGTCGGAAGGATTGGGTATAGCCCTGCTGCAGCGCATCGAGGGCGACGATCCGAATGCCTTGGTCGGCCTGCCCCTCATTCTGCTCACCGAACTGCTGCAGCGCTGCGGCGTAGCCGTCGTTTGAGGAGGCCGATACCGCACGGCGTCAGTTCAGGCGATTGTAGTACTCGATCACCCGGTTCAGGTAGTCCTGGGTCTCGGGGAAAGGCGGAACCCGGTTGCCATATTTGATGATGTTGTTCTCGCCGGCATTGTAGGCTGCGACCGCCAGACTCACATCGTTGAACATGCCGATGAGGTCGCTCAGGTAGCGGGCGCCGCCGTGGACGTTCTCCACCGGATCCGTCCGGTCCCGCACGCCGTAGCGCGCCGCGGTGTCGGGCATCAACTGCATCAGTCCAACCGCTCCCTTGCCTGAGACCGCCTCAGAGTTGTACGCGGACTCGGCCTGGATCATCGCATGCAGCAGCAGCGGGTCGAGATGGTAGCGCTCGGCCACTTCCGCGATCAGCGGCGCCAGCATTTCACGGTTCCGCTCGAGGGAAACCGACACCCGATTGGACAGCGCCACAGCAGGCAGCAGCGGCGGCGAACCCAGTTTACCGGCCACCTTGGTCGTGGCGATCAGCCGGTAGCCGTTGTGCTGAGGCCGGTCGGTGTAATAGACATGGCCTTTCTTGTCGACGAACTTATAGACATCTGCCGAAACCTGCGCCGCCGGCAGGCCTCCCAGCATCAGCGCGATCCAAAGACGTCGTTTTATCCGCATGTTTTTCGGTCTTTTTCTCGAATCAAAACGAGCGCGGTTATACCACCGCATCGTCTGACCAGACAAGTCTCAAACCGGAACCTCCGCTGGCCGTACCGCCGATGCCGCCTGAGCCGCCCTGCTTCGGGCCTCTTCCACCGTAGCCGCCGCCGCCAGAGCGACGCCCATCCGCCGCCGCGGAAACGATTCCGGCTTGCCGAAAAGGCGAACCTCGGATTCCGGCACGCTCAGCGCCTGCTCCAGTCCCTCGAATGCGATGCCTTCCGCCGCCATGCCCCCGTAAATCACGGCGCTGGCGCCGGGGCGCCTCAAAGCGGTGTCGATCGGCAATCCCAGAACGGCACGGACGTGCAGTTCGAATTCGTTTTGCACCTGACTGATCATGGTCACCATCCCGGTGTCGTGCGGGCGCGGGCTCACTTCGCTGAACCAAACCTCGTCGCCCCGGACGAACAGCTCAACGCCGAACAGACCTCGCCCTCCCAAAGCATCGACTACCGAGCGCGCAATCGCCTCGGCCCGCTCCCTGGCTTTCTGGCTCATGGGCTGTGGCTGCCAGCTTTCCACATAGTCCCCGGCCTGCTGGCGGTGACCGATCGGTTCGCAGAATGCGATTCCGGCATCGGCTCCCGAACTCGGCGAACGCACCGTCAGCAGGGTGATCTCGAAGTCGAAGTCGATCCTGCCTTCGACGATCACGCGGCAAGCTTTGACCCGCCCACCTTCCCGCGCATGGGCCCAGGCCGCTTCGACATCGGCGGGCCCCTTCAGCATCGACTGGCCTTTGCCGGAGGACGACATGATGGGTTTGACGAAGCAGGGGAAACCGATCTTCGCCACCGCTTCGGCCAAGGCGTCGCAGGAATCGGCGAACGCATAGGGCGATGTCGGCAGGCCCAGTTCTTCCGCCGCCAATCGCCGGATACCTTCACGGTTCATGGTGAGTTGCACGGCGCGGGCATTGGGGACGACCTCCGCCAGCCCCGCCCGCTCAATCTCGGCCAAGGCATCGGTGGCGATCGCTTCGATTTCGGGGACGATGAAATGCGGACGCTCGGACTCGACCAGCCGCCGGATCGCCTCCGGGTCCGTCATATCTACGACGTGGGCGCGGTGGGCAACCTGCTGCGCCGGGGCGCCGGGATAGCGGTCGACGGCGATCACCTCGACACCGTAGCGCTGCAGGGAGATCACCACTTCCTTGCCGAGTTCACCGCTGCCCAGGAGCATTACCCGGACTGCGGAGTGCGAATTTGGGGTTCCGATACGCATATAGAGAAAGCCGAAGGATTGTAGGGAGCAACCGGCGGCGAGAGCAGGCCGGGAGGCAGTGATTTTAATGCCCCCCCGCCTCCAATTGCCAAGCCGCCGGCCCTTTTTTACCGCCTCGGGCCTTCCGGATGGCGCTCAATCATCATCGGCAATGGCGACTGCTGCATCCGTGGCAGGCAGGCTGGTGTATTCCTTCTTTTCCGCAATGGCCAGGGTCACCATTTCCGTCCCTTCGGCGAGGTGGTCATTGCGTAGTTTCACCGAAACGTCCACGCTGGCGACGCCTTTTGGCAGGGTGACCCGGAGCTTGGGCTTGATATAGTCCTTGCCCGGCTGAGCGGTGCCGCCCAGCGTCAGATTAACGGTCAAGGACCTGTCCATCGGCGTCTCGCGAGACACGGTAAAAACCAGCCGCTCTCCGCTTCCTTCGGCAATTTCGGTCCGGGCAGCCGACACCCAGACACGCGGAAGCGAGCCCAACAGCACCTCGCCGCTGATCTGGGACATGGTTGTCAGATCGGGTTTGAAGCGCAGGGTGCTGCGGAGCCTGCGGATCGCGGCAGGATTCGCCGCAGCGATCTCTTTGGCCGCGCCGATGGCCGCACTCACTTGGCCCTGCGTCGGCAGGGTGCCAGTGGCCGTGTTTTCATTGTGCGTCAGTGTCCGCCTGAGATCGCCCGCACCCGCAGCTTCCCTGGAATTCCCGATCGCCGTGGTCAACAGACTCTTGTCCGCCTCCTGGCTGGCCTGATAGGTCAACGTGAAGCGGGCATGATCGGCGGCGAACGCGGAATAACGTTCCTGGAAGAATTCGAGGATCCGGACGGCGGTACCGCGCATGGAGCCGGCCAGCCGCTGGAACTGCAGTTGCGTCGAGGGCTGGGTCCGGCTGCCTTCCTCGTTGCGCTGCAAGACGATTGTAGCGGCGTTCACCCCGTCATTGGCCGCCGCGGGAATTTCCCAGGTAATGGTGCGGCGAAGGCCGGTCGCGGCCTCGCCAGTCGTAGCGTCGGTCTTGAGCACAGCAGCAGGAAAGTCTTCCGCCAGCCGGGACGACACGAAATCGGCGGCATCGGCCGGCAGGGTCGCCAGATAACGCAGCACAATCTGCGAATTCGTCAGCAGAGGCTGTATGGACATATCGCGATCCGCGAGCGCCAGATGCTTGTGCAAATCGGCCGTCCTGGCCATCCTGGCTTCCACCGTCCCGTCCAGCCGGGTAGTGACGCTCATGTCCTGCTCCGCCAGTGACAGCACCTCGTTCGACAGAGCGGCGGCATACTGGGGCAGCAGATCGGCGTTTTTCTTCACGTCGAAGGCGTTTTTCGGCTCGAAGAACACCAGCGGCACGTCGTGCGTCAGATTGTTGATGTTCTTGTCCTGGGCACGGACGTCGATCGAAAACGATCCGATCTGAGGTAGCCCGCTGAGGCGTGCAGCCGTGTTTCCCTTGAACGACCCGGCATATCGCAGCAGGGTCCGGGCCGCCGCCAAACGCTGCTTCGCCAGTCCGGCGTTCTTGGTTTCATCCAGCGACGCAAACGGTTTGACGTAAAACGGCATCTCCCCCGCCACCGTCAGGCTATGGCAGCCGGCCTTTTCGCAGCTCTTGGCCGGGTTCGCTTCATTGATCGTCAGGCCGTAATGGTCCACGGAGACGGAATCCTTGACGTGGCACTGATCGCAGGTGGCGTCCTTGGCCGGGTGATGTTCGGCCACGCCGGCCGTTTCACCATCGATGGCGTCCATGAGCTGGAGGACGGCACGGAATTGGTCCTCCGTGTCCGTAACGGGCCGGTTGACGTTGAACTTTACGGTCAATATATGCCGAGTGCCCTCGAAAGGGTCCGGCGGCGCAGCATTCGCCGGATTCAGGCACAACGGAATCAAAACACCTAAGCAATTCATGGAGGATCGGGAAAAAAGGAGGTGAAATCTCATGTTGGGCTCGCGTGGTTTTGTTATTCGGAAAAGGTACGGCTATCCAAACGGTGAAGCGGATTTGATACGAATTCAAATGATAACGATTCGTATTTACTGATTCAATCGCAAGTCCACATGCGCGCCCCGAATTTCTGGAGGAATCAATGAGGGAAACCGGGGGCTACCACTCCCTCCCGTCCCTGAGGGACGCAGGAAAAGACGAGTGCCTCGCAAGCTCGGGCAGGACATTCCTTATCCTGCCCGAACTTCGTTCATTCGATGGAAAACTCGCGCATCATGCCCATGTCCTCGTGCTCCAGGTTGTGGCAGTGGTACATGAAAAGGCCCTTGAAGTCCTGGAATGGCTTGATCAGACGGATACGTTCGCCGGGCATCGCCAACACGGTGTCCTTCCAGCCACTGTCGACGAAGCCATCGCGCACACTGGCATAGTCGTCCATCGTCGCATTGCTCACCGTGCGGCTGACGATCTGGAAGGACTGGCCGTGCAGATGGATGGGATGCGCCATCGACATCATCGTGCCCATGCCGCCCTCCATGCCCCCACCGTGTCCTCCCATCATCCCCATGCCACCGCGATGTCCCATCATGCCCATCCCCATGCCGCCATGCATGCCCATGCCAGGCCCGCCTCCTTGCTCCATGCCCTCTCCCCCTCCTCCATGCCCCGAACCACCGTGGCCGTGGAATATCTCCAGCAGTTGGACGCTGCCCAGCGGAATCCGCTCGAACGGCTGCAGGTCGTCGTGGGCATACGGCCGCCGGTTGATCAGCATGGACATCGGTCCTTCGGAAATCTCCAGGGGCACCGGTTTATCCGGATTGGCGGTATCGGCCAGGGTGTAGCGGGAAACCTTCGCAAGGCGCCTCGGCAGGCTGGGGCTTTCGCTCACCCGCCGGTTCACCCGGACCGTGAACAGCGGATAATCGCTGCCCGGCGGCAAGGCGCTGTGCATCATCTCGCCCATCATCCGCCGCGCCATCATCGGGAGAGCCCCCGAAAACGGCAGGCTCCGCATCACCAGCTGCGAACCGACACCGCGTCCGCTGAAATCCGCCCAGACGTCCAGGCGCTCGCCCGGCGCGAGCATCACATAGGGCTTGACCTCCGGCGTCTCCAACAGGCCGCCGTCGGTACCGATGACCGTCAAGGGCGTGCCGTCGTCCCAGCCCAGCTTGTAGATGCGGGCGTTCGAGCCATTCATGATCCGCAGCCGATAGGCCCGGCTCGCCACCTCGACCGCGAAGTCCGGCCGGCCGTTGACCAGGATGCGGTCGCCGTGAAACCCCATCATCCGCTCGTGCATGTGGCGGACATAGACGAGCTGGTTGTCGGCATCGAAACGCCGGTCCTGCAGCACGATGGGGATCTCGTATTCCCCCGCGGGCAGGCCCAGCGCCGCCTCCTCATCGTCGTTCACCAGGATGCCGCCCGCCAGGCCGTGATAGACCTGCCGCCCGGTGAGCTCGTGCGGATGCGGATGATAGATATTGAGGCTCGCCCGGTTGAGCACCTCGAATTCGTAAACGAAAGTCTCTCCCGGATCCATCGCGTACATCGGGTGGCCATCCATCAGCGCCGGGACATGCATGCCGTGCCAGTGCGCGATGGTCGGCTCTGCCAGCTCGTTGCGGAAATGGATGCGCACCTTCTGCCCCTTGTGCAGACGCATGACCGGGCCCAGATAAGACCCCGGCAGGTTCGTCAACGTGCCTTCCGGGCCTTTCATCAGCCGCGCGGCGTACTGCAAAACCCGCGTCGGCTGGCCGGGCAGGATGGCCATCGAAGACTGGCGTGCCGCCAGCTCGATTTCCACGTCCGGGACGAAAGCGGGTGATGCCTTGTTCGGGCTGAGCTTCGGACCGGCCGGCATGGTCATGGCCTGCACCCAGGCCGGCACCCCGGCGAGAGCGAACAGACCCAGACCGGTCTGACGGAGAAAACGGCGGCGTGACGCATGGATGCTGGACGGCATAACCCCTCCTGTCGACCTTGAGGTCGCTTTAGTTATGGCGAACCTTCAGCTGCTGCGGGTACCGCCAGCCGGGAGGCTCGTGGTGGACGGACTCCCGCACGGATGGCGGACGGGATGCCCTTGGCAGCATTGTATATAAGTTTCCGGTGATATCGACATTCAATCGGCGGGGCCTGGTCAACGGCTTGATCCGTCGAATACCGCCGCAGAACGGCATGGCGCGCCATGGAAACTCACGGCTGCACCCGCCCGGAGAACATCGCCACGCAGCCCCGCACCGTCAGGGTATAGGAAGGAAAATGGGTCGCCAGCACTTGGCGCAGGTCGTCCTGGCTGTCATCCCGATTGCCGAACACGCCCTTGCGGTTGTAAAGCGCCATCAGCCGCCTCCCCAGCGCGTTGTGGCACACTCCCCGGCCGAGAATGGTGCTGCCGAAGATGACCCCGGATTCCGGCGCCAGCAGGGGCAGCAGATGGCCGAACACCCGCGGGCCTTTCTCCGCCAGACTGCCGGGCAGGCAATGCAGCAGGTAATTCACCCCGATCGACGAAAACCCCGATTCGGGAAGCGAGAGGGGCTGGGTGACATCGGCCAGGCAGGTGCTGGGCCGATAACGCCGCAACCGCCGCGCGGAGGTCTGCAAGCTGTTGGGATTCACATCGAGCAGGACGATGGAGGGCCGAGCGACCGGAAAGCGGCAACGGTCGAGAAAGTAGCCGGTGCCGACGCCGACTTCCAGATGCCGCGGCGACACCCATCGGTCATAGAGATCCAGGATGCGGCGGGTGGGGCAGCGCCAGGCGAAGGTATTGGAAAGCCCCAGCACATAGACGTCGTACACCGAGAGAATCGCGCGGCCATAGAGGGCGGCGCTGGGCGGCAAGGACGGCGGATCGGGGTTTCGAGAGGCGAGCGGATCGTTCACGTGGGGCGCCGGCGCTGTGGAAGAACGCACAATCTATTCGTCCTCGCCGCCCTCAACAAGACCTGGGCAGAGACTGGCGGGGCGCGGCCGGAGCAGCGAGGACCGGAGAACGAAGTCCAGGATTCAGGTCGTTCCGATCGCTCGAGAAAGCCGTGTCGATTCACGGCGTCCCTCCCCCTCGCACATGTGGGCCGATGCAAACAAGCGCCGACAGATGTGCCCCAGAGGGAGGAGTCTGTGTAAAAATTCAGACTTGGCGTGCGTGGCTTGGCCTTGCGCGGGCTTCGGTCCGCGACGCCCGCCGCAGACTGAACAGACATTACAGAAACTCCTATGCAGACATCGAACGGAAAAATGATCAAGCAGGCGTCCTTCCTCATCTTCAGTGCGCTGCTGGGCGCGGTCCCGCCCGCCTCGGCGGAAAGCGACAAAGAGCTCCAGGAAAAAGCCCTCAAGGCACGCGAACTGGGCCAGCAAGGCGCCATGGACCATTCGGCGCATGCCGCCGAGGAAGCGGCTGGCAAATTCCGCGGCGTCTTCTACGGCTACCTGCCCTGCCATGAAGAAAATTGCGACGGCCTGAAAATGACGCTGTCCTTGAACGACAAGGACCGATATCTCCTGGTGATCCAGCCCGCGAAGCCGCAAAATCGGGAATCCTTCGAAAAAGGCAAATACCGGTGGGACGACAAGAACGGCATCGTCCTGCTGACCCCCAACAAGGAAGCTCCGCCGCGCCGGCTGGCCATCAAGGATGAAGGCACCCTGGTCTATCTCGCCAGCGACGGCAAGCCGCTGCCCGGCGACCAGGACCGGTATAGGCTGGAGCGGAGCGACAAGGCCGGCAACCGGGAAATGCACATTCATTGATGATTCCGCGAACACCGCCTTCTGGCGAAATCCTGCTGACTTGCGCCGCCATATCCCGATAAAATAAGGGATTTTCCAACCGCCCAACGACTCCCCCCATGCGCACCTCCCAGTTCCCCCTGAGCACCCTGAAGGAAACCCCGTCCGACGCCGAGATCGTCAGCCATCAGCTCATGCTGCGCGCCGGCCTGATCCGGAAGCTGGCGGCGGGCCTCTACACCTGGCTGCCGCTGGGATTGAAGGTGTTGCGCAAGGTCGAGCGGGTGGTGCGCGAGGAGATGGACCGGGCCGGGGCGTTGGAAGTGCTCATGCCGGTGGTGCAGCCGGCCGAGCTGTGGCAGGAGTCGGGGCGCTGGGAACAGTACGGACCGGAGCTGGCGCGTTTGAACGACCGCCACGACCGGGCGTTCTGCCTCGGACCGACCCATGAGGAAATCATCACCGATCTGGCCCGCAACGAACTGAAGAGCTACAAGCAGCTCCCGGTCAATTTCTACCAGATCCAGACCAAGTTCCGCGACGAGATCCGGCCGCGCTTCGGGGTGATGCGGGCGCGCGAATTCCTCATGAAGGACGCCTACTCCTTTCATCTGGACAACGAGTCGCTGGCCCAGACCTACGACGCCATGTATCTGGCCTACAGCAACATCTTCAGCCGCCTGGGGCTGAAATTCCGCCCGGTCCTGGCCGACACCGGCGCCATCGGCGGCAGCCATTCGCACGAGTTCCATGTGCTGGCCGACTCCGGCGAGGATGCCATCGCCTTCTCCACGGGCAGCGATTACGCCGCCAACATCGAGCAGGCTGAGGCCGTGGCTCCTGCAACGCCACGCACGGCTCCAGCCGCCGAGCTGCTCAGGGTCGAGACGCCGGGCAAGAAGACCATCGCCGAGGTGAGCGAATTCCTGGGCGTTCCGGCCGAGCGCATCCTCAAGACCATCGCGGTCATGCAGACCATCGTCGATGCCGACGGCCTGGACCGCGACGTGTTCGTGAAAGTCCTGCTGCGGGGCGACCACGAGCTGAACGAGATCAAGCTGGGCAAGGTGCTGGGCAAGTTCCGCTTCGCCAGCGAGGACGAGATCGAGCGCCACATGGGCTGCCGCCCCGGTTACATCGGCCCGCTGAACCTGCCGGCCGAGGCCGCTTTCGGCCCAGCCTATGCCGACCGCGCCGTGGCCGCGATGAGCGACTTCGTCTGCGGCGCCAACGAGGCCGGCTACCACTTCTCCGGCGTCAACTGGGAGCGCGATCTGCCGCTCCCGCAGGACGAGTATCTGCGCGACCTCCGCAACGTGGTCGAGGGCGACCCCAGCCCGGACGGCTTAGGAACCTTGAGCATCGCCCGCGGCATCGAGGTCGGCCACATCTTCCAGCTCGGCACCAAGTACAGCGCGGCGCTGAACGCCACCGTGCTCAACGAGGAAGGCCGCAGCCAGGTCATGGTGATGGGCTGCTACGGCATCGGCGTATCGCGGGTGGTCGCGGCGGCGATCGAGCAGAACCACGACGAGCGCGGCATCCTATGGCCGGAAGCCCTGGCGCCGTTTCAGGTCGCGCTGTGCCCGATCAACATGCAGACCTCCGAACGCGTGCAGGCCGCCGCAGACCGGCTCTACGCCGATCTCATGGCCGCCGGCTTTGAGGTGCTGTACGACGACCGCAAGGCCCGCCCCGGCGTGATGTTCGCCGACATGGAGCTGATCGGTATTCCGCATCGCATCGTCGTCAGCGAGCGCGGGCTGGATGCCGGCACCCTGGAATACAAGGGACGCAGAGACGCAGACAGCCAGCAGATCGGGATCGACGGCGTTGTCGAATTCCTCTGGAGCCGTTCGGAAACCCGGTAAGCATCGGCCGCATTCGTATAGAATGCCTACGCTTGGCCCACGACTCTTAGAAATCCTGTGGAAAATTTTCACGGTACAACCATCGTCTCCGTCCGCCGGGGCAATCAGGTGGTGATCGGCGGCGACGGCCAGGTCACGCTCGGCAACACGGTGATGAAGGGCAATGCCCGCAAGGTGCGGCGCCTCTATAACGGGCGCGTCATCGCCGGGTTTGCCGGCGCCACGGCAGACGCCTTCACCCTGTTCGAGCGCTTCGAAAACCAGCTGGAAAAGCATCGCGGCAACCTCACCAAGGCCGCAGTGGAACTGGTCAAGGACTGGCGCACCGACCGCATGCTGCGCCGGCTGGAGGCCTTGCTGGCCATCGCCGACGACAAGGCCTCGCTCATCATTTCCGGCAATGGCGACGTGATCGAGCCGGAGAACGGCCTGATCGCCATCGGCTCGGGCGGCCCGTTTGCCCAGTCGGCGGCCCGCGCCCTGCTCGAAAACACCGAGCTGAGCGCCCGCGACATCGTCGAACGCTCGCTCAACATCGCGGCCGACATCTGCATCTACACCAACCGCAATCTGACCATCGAAGAACTCGAGATCGCGCAGAATTCCAGTACCCCAGCATGAGCCAGATGACTCCCCGCGAAATCGTCCACGAGCTGGACAAGCACATCGTCGGCCAGGCCGATGCCAAGCGCGCCGTCGCCATCGCGCTGCGCAACCGCTGGCGCCGGGCCAACATCGGCCAGCCGCTGAGGGACGAGATCACTCCCAAGAACATCCTGATGATCGGCCCGACCGGCGTCGGCAAGACCGAGATCGCCCGCCGCCTGGCCCGGCTGGCCAACGCGCCGTTCATCAAGATCGAGGCGACCAAGTTCACTGAAGTCGGCTACGTCGGCCGCGACGTCGAGTCCATCATCCGCGACCTGATCGACGCGGCGATCAAGATGACCCGCCAGGCCGAAATGGCGAAGGTGCAGAGCCGGGCCGAGGCCGCCGCCGAAGAGCGCGTGCTCGACGTGCTGGTGCCGCACGCCAGCACCTGGAACGCCGACGAGGAGGGCGATTCGCCGGCGCGGCAGAAATTCCGGCTGAAGCTGCGCAGCGGCGAACTGGACGACAAGGAGATCGAAATCGACGTCTCGGCCGCCCCGATCGGCGTGGAGATCATGGCGCCGCCCGGCCTCGAAGAAATGAGCAGCCAGTTGCAGAACCTGTTCCAGAACATGCAGTCGGGGCGCACGAAGAGCCGCAAGCTGCGGGTCGGGGATGCGCTCAAGCTCCTTAAGGAAGAAGAGGCGGGGAAAATGGTCAACGAGGAGGAGATCAAGCTGCGGGCCGTCCAGGCGGTGGAGCAGAACGGCATCGTCTTCCTCGACGAGTTGGACAAGATCTGCAAGCGCGGCGAATACGGCGGTCCGGACATTTCCCGCGAAGGCGTGCAGCGCGACTTGCTGCCGCTGGTCGAAGGCAGCACCGTCAGCACCAAGTACGGCGCCATCCGCACCGACCATATCCTGTTCATCGCTTCCGGAGCCTTCCATCTGGCCAAGCCGTCCGATCTGATCCCGGAGCTGCAGGGGCGGTTCCCGATCCGGGTGGAGCTGAATCCGCTGTCGGCCGACGACTTCGTGCGCATCCTCACCGAGCCGGACGCCTCGCTGACCGCGCAATACACCGCCTTGCTGGCGACCGAAGGCGTCAACCTGGAATTCGCCGACAGCGCCATCCGCCGTATCGCCCAGATCAGCTGGGAGGTGAACGAGCGCACCGAGAACATCGGCGCCCGCCGGCTGCACACGGTGCTGGAGCGCCTGCTGGAAGAAATCTCCTTCGACGCGCCGGACCGCGCGGGCAACAGCATCACGATCGACGCAGCCTACGTCGACGCCCACCTGGGCTCCCTGGCTCAGGACGAAGACCTCAGCCGCTACATTCTGTGACCATGAGCGATCCGACACCCTTAGCCATCACCCTGCACCGGGAGAGCCGGGTGCTCGAGGTATCCTTCGACGACGGCAGCCGCTTCGAACTGCCTTGCGAATACCTGCGCGTGTATTCGCCCTCGGCGGAAGTGCGCGGCCACGGTCCCGGGCAGGAAACCCTGCAGCTGGACAAGGAAGAAGTGACCATCACGGCCATCGATCCGGTCGGCAACTACGGCATCAAGCCGACCTTCAGCGACGGCCACGACACCGGCATCTATACCTGGAAGCTGCTCTACGACCTCGGCCGGCACTACACCGCCCTATGGCACGAGTACCTCGGCAAAGTCTCGGCGGCGGGTTGCAGCCGCAAAGCCGGCCACTGACCTAACGCCTTCCGCCATTTTCGAGAACACTCATGAGCGACAATACCACCCACTTCGGCTTCCGCACCGTGCCCGAGGGCGACAAAGCGAGCATGGTCCGCGCCGTGTTCGACTCCGTCGCCGGCAAGTACGACGTCATGAACGATCTGATGTCGATGGGCGTCCACCGGATATGGAAACGGATCGCGGTCGATCTGGCACATGTCCGCTACGGCGAGAAGGTGCTGGACCTGGCCGGCGGCACCGGCGACCTGACGGCCCTGTTCCGCAAGCGCGTCGGCGCCAAGGGATTCGTGGTGCTGTCCGACATCAACGCGGAAATGCTGGGGCGCGGCCGCGACCGCATCATCGACGAAGGCATAGCCGAATCGGTGGCTTACGCCCAGATCGACGCGGAAAAACTGCCCTTTCCTGACAACAGCTTCGACTGTATCAGCATCGGCTTCGGCCTGCGCAACGTCACCCACAAGGACGAAGCCTTGAAATCCATGCACCGCGCCCTGAAGCCGGGGGGACGGGTCATCGTGCTGGAATTCTCCGAGGTCCACAACGAACTGCTCAAGAAGGCCTACGACCTGTACTCGTTCAAGGTGCTGCCGTTCCTGGGCAAGCTCGTCGCGAACGACAGCGAGAGCTACCGCTACCTGGCCGAATCGATCCGCATGCACCCCAACCAGGAAAAACTCAAGGCCATGATGCAGCAGGCCGGCTTCGAGCGCTGCGAATACTTCGACCTGATGCAGGGCATCGTCGCCGTGCACCGGGGCTACAAGCTCTGAGCATGGCCCGGACCCTGAAACTCCTGTTCGCGGCCGCCTTGAGCGGCGCCCTGGAGAAGGCCTTGTCGCGCTATGTTGCCTTGGGTACCTCGAGCCGCATGCGGCTGGAGGCACTCGCCGGCAAATCCGTTGCTTTGGTGCTGACGCCCCCCGGCATCGGCCTCTTGTTCTGCCCCACCCCCGACGGCATCCAGGTGCTGCGGGAAAGCACGGCCACGCCCGACGCCGTGATCGCAGGCTCCCCCCTGACTCTGGCGCGGATGGCGTTAAGCCGGGACAAGATCGGCCCCGGCACCGCCGGATCGCTGGTGCTGGAGGGCGATACCGAGACCGCGCGGAAGTTTTCCGAATTATTGAAAGACCTCGATATCCCCTGGGAGGCGATCATCGGACGCTATCTGGGACCACCGGCGGCCAGGGAAATCGCCGGCGCGGGGCAGACGCTCCAGAGCTGGAGCGCCGACGTCGGCACCAGCGTGCGCCTGGACCTCCGCGAACTGCTGCAGGAGGAGACCCGGATCGTACCCGCCGGCCCCGAGGCCGATGCCATGTACACGGCGGTCGACCAGTTGCGCGACGGCATCGCACGGTTGGAAACCCGGCTTGCCCGTCTCGAAAAAACGCTGCCTGCCGCCCCCCGCAACCTTCAGCCGAAAACGCCGTGATCCCGATCCGACTCGTCAGCCGCTTATTGCACATCCAGCAGGTCCTGGTCCGCCATGGGCTCGACGAACTGGTCGAAGCCACCCATCTGTATCGCCCGTTGCGCTACGCCGCCCGGTTCCCCGCGGGGCTGCGCGCTCGCAACCTCGAAGCGCCGCGCGCCGCGCGCATCCGCCAGGCACTGGAGGAACTGGGACCGATTTTCGTCAAGTTCGGCCAGACCCTGTCTACCCGCCGGGACCTGCTGCCCGACGACATAGGCGAGGAACTGGTCAAGCTGCAGGACCGCGTGCCCCCGTTTCCCGGCACCGAGGCCCGCCGGACGGTCGAATCTGCGCTGGGCCAGTCGGTCGGGACGCTGTTCCGGTCCTTCGACGAGGAGCCGCTGGCTTCGGCGTCGGTCGCCCAGGTCCATGCCGCCCGGCTGCACAGCGGCGAAGAGGTCGTGGTCAAGGTGCTGCGGCCCGGCGTCCAGGCACGGATCGAGGCCGACATCGAACTTCTCTATGCCCTGGCAGGCATGGCGCACCGGTTCTGGCCGGATGCCCGGCGGCTCCGCCCGGCGGAAGTGGTGGCCGAATTCGAAAAGACGATCCTCGACGAGCTGGACCTGGTGCGGGAGGCAGCCAATGCCGCCGAGATCCGGCGCCGCTTCGAGACTTCCGAGATTCTCTACATCCCCAAGATCTACTGGGACTACACCCGCCGCGACGTGATGGTGATGGAGCGCATCTCCGGCATTCCCATCGGCGACGTCGCCCAGCTCAGGCGTGAAGGTGTCGACCTCAAGCTGCTGGCCGAACGCGGCGTGGAAATCTTTTTCACCCAGGTGTTCCGCGACAGCTTCTTCCATGCCGACATGCATCCCGGCAACATCTTCGCCACCCCGGACGCCCGCTACATCGCGGTCGACTTCGGCATCGTCGGCAGCATCTCCAAGGCCGACCAGTACTACGTGGCCGAGAATTTCCTGGCTTTTTTCAACCGGGACTACCGCCGCGTCGCCGAGATGCACGTCGAGTCCGGCTGGGTGCCGCGCACCACCCGGGTCGAGGAATTCGAATCGGCCATCCGCAGCGTCAGCGAACCGATCTTCGAAAAGCCGCTGAAGGAAATCTCCTACGGCCAGGTGCTGCTGCGGCTGTTCCAGGTGGCACGGCGCTTCGACATGGAAGTGCAGCCGCAACTGGTGCTGCTGCAGAAGACTCTGCTCAACATCGAAGGCTTAGGACGCGAACTCTACCCCGAACTCGACCTCTGGCAGACCGCCAAGCCTTTCCTCGAACACTGGTTCCAGGAAGACAGGGGACCGAAGTCCGCGGTCAAGAAGCTGGGCGCCAAGCTGCCGGAATGGGCCCAGCAGTGGCCGGAAGTGCCGGGCCTGGGCTACCAGGCGCTGGACCGCGCGGTCAACGGCAGGCTCGAACTCAGCATCCGCTCGGACGAACTGCGCGCCCTGAGCCGGGAAGTCCGCCAGGGGCAGCGCCGCATCCTGGGCGGCATCGGCGGCGGCTCGCTGATCCTGAGCGCCGCCATCCTGGGCACCACCTTCGCCCAATCGGCACTGGTCTGGCTGCTGGCAGCCCTCGGCTTAGGCCTGTTCGCCTACGCCTGGACCCTGCGCTGAAACGGTGCAAGCGACTCGCGCGATGTCTGTTATGATGCGGCAGTCCCCGGCTCTGAGCGCGCAAGCATGGTAAGCACCGAAACCCCTGTATGCGAATTCGGTCTGAAAGCCGTCAATTTCGCCCTGCCAGGCGTCGACGGGAAGACCTGGACGCTGGAGCAATGCCGCGGCCCCAGGGGCCTCCTGGTCATGTTCATCTGCAACCATTGCCCCTACGTCAAGGCCGTGCAGGAGCGCCTGGTGCGCGACGCCAGGGACCTCCAGGCGCTGGGCATCGGCGTGGTGGCGATCCTGTCCAACGATCCGACCGACTATCCGGAGGATTCGTTCGAGAACATGAAGAAGATCGCCTCGGAAGTGGGCTATCCCTTTCCCTATCTGCTGGACGAAACCCAGGCGGTCGCCAAAGCCTATGGCGCCGTGTGCACCCCGGATTTCTTCGGCTACAACGCCGATCTCGAACTGCAGTACCGCGGCCGGCTCGACGCCAGCCGCAGGGAAGCCGCCCCGCCCGACTGCCGCCGGGACCTGTACGAGGCCATGAAACAGGTGGCCGAGACCGGCAAGGGCCCGGCCGAGCAGATTCCCAGCGTGGGCTGTTCGATCAAGTGGCGTGACGCCTGACGGCGATTTCAAGACTATAAGAACCAAGGAGCATCTCATGGCCTTCAAACGCATGACCGACATCGATCTCGCGGGCAAGCGCGTCCTGATCCGGGAAGACTTCAACGTGCCCGTCAAGGACGGCAAGGTCGCCAGCGACGCCCGCATCCGCGCCGCGCTGCCGACCATTCGCCATGCGCTGGACGCCGGCGCCGCACTGATGCTGATGTCGCATCTCGGCCGCCCCACCGAGGGGCAGAACGCCGAAGAATTTTCCATGCGCCCCGTGGCCGACCGGCTGTCCGAACTGCTGGGCCAGCCGGTGGCGCTGGTCAAGGACTACCTTGACGGCGTGGAAGCTGCGCCCGGCTCGGTCGTACTGTTCGAGAACGTCCGCTTCAACAAGGGCGAGAAGAAGGACGACGAGACCCTGTCGCGCAAGCTCGCCGCGCTGTGCGACGTTTACGTGATGGATGCCTTCGGCACGGCGCATCGCGCCGAAGCCTCAACTCACGGCGTCGGTAAGCTCGCTCCCGTCGCCTGCGCCGGCCTGCTGCTGGCGGCGGAATTGGATGCGCTGGGCAAAGCGCTCCATGACCCGGCACGGCCGCTGGTCGCCATCGTCGGCGGCTCGAAAGTGTCGACCAAGCTGACGGTTCTGGACTCCCTTTCTCAGGTGGTCGACCAGCTCATCGTCGGTGGCGGCATCGCCAACACCTTCATCAAGGCCGCCGGGTTCAACATCGGAAAATCGCTGTACGAGGAGGACCTGGTCGCCGAAGCCAAGCGCCTGATGGAAGCCGCGAAAGCCAAGGGTGGCGAGATTCCGGTGCCGGTCGACGTCGTCGTCGGGAAACAGTTCAACGCGGCCGAACCGGCTGTGGTCAAGAACGTTGCGGACGTCGCCGACGACGAGATGATCTTCGACATTGGCCCCGAGACCGCCAGGCGCTATGCCGACTATGTCGGCCGCGCCGGGACGGTGGTCTGGAACGGCCCGGTGGGTGTCTTCGAGTTCGACCAGTTCGGCAACGGCACCCGCGCTTTGGGGCTCGCCATCGCCGACAGCCGCGCGTTTTCTATCGCCGGCGGTGGCGACACGCTGGCCGCCATCGACAAGTACGGCATCGCCGACCGCATCTCCTATGTCTCCACCGGCGGTGGGGCTTTTCTGGAGTTTCTCGAGGGTAAGCCACTGCCGGCGGTCGCCATGCTGGAGGGCCGCGCGGCCTGAATCCCGCTGCGGTGGAAACTCGCTGTTTCTCGCCCGCAACAAATTGCCGCTTCCACAGTCAAACGAACTGTACACGGCCCCAAATTGCGATACATACTATCCATTTTTTCCCAAAACCACCGATCGAGGATTTTAATGGCGCGCATCACCGTCGAAGATTGTCTGGACAAAGTCGAAAACCGTTTTCAGCTCGTGCTGCTTGCCAGCAAACGGGCCCGCGTGCTGGCACGCCATCCCGATGAAGCCAAGGTGGGCTGGAACAACGACAAACCGACGGTGGCGGCGCTGCGCGAAATCGCGGAGGGGCACATTACTCAGGCCTACATGAAGGAGAAGGTGAAAACCGACCGTTATCCGATCGAACGCCCGATGCCAGCCCCCAGAGACGACCTCTCCGACCTGGACGACGAAATCTAGGCGATTCGGAGACATCCTTAAAGAGCCGCAATGAGCCCGTACGCAGTCGCCGATGCCCCCCCGCCGCAAGAGCCGGCGGAACTGCCCCAGGAAAAGCTGGCGCGCCGGCTAGGCAGTCTGGCATCGGGCTACCTTGAGCCGGCCCAGGTTTCGGAAATCCACCAAGCTTACCAAGTCGCCGCCAAAGCGCATGACGGGCAGCTACGCCTCAGCGGCGAGCCTTACGTCTGCCATCCCCTTTCGGTCGCGATCATCCTGGCCGAGATGCGGATGGACGCCAAAGGCATCATGGCTGCTCTGCTCCACGACGTCATCGAAGACACCCCTTTGACCAAGGAAGACCTGAGCGCCCGTTTCGGGGTCGAAGTGGCGGAACTGGTCGATGGCGTCAGCAAGCTGACGCAGCTCGACTGCAAGTCGCGCGCCGAAGCCCAGGCGGAGAACGTGCGCAAAATGGTCCTGGCGATGGTCAAGGACCTGCGCGTCATCATGGTCAAGCTGGCCGACCGCCTGCACAACATGCGCACGCTGGACGTGATGAATCCAGGAAGGCGCTGCCGCATCGCTAAGGAAACCCTGGACATCTACGCCCCCATCGCTCATCGGCTGGGTATGAACGAAGTCCGGCTGGAGTTGGAGAATCTGGGGTTCTCCGCCATGTATCCAATGCGGCACCGGGTGCTCGAACAGTGCGTAAAAAAGGCGCGAGGCAACCGCAAGGAAGTCCTGGCCACCATCGAATCGACTCTCAAGGCACGCCTCAAGGACTGCGGCATACCTGACGCCAGGATCATCGGCCGGGAGAAGCACCTGTACAGCCTTTACCAGAAGATGCGCGGCAAGCGCCTCCCCTTCGCCCAGGTCTACGACGTCTACGCCTTCCGTATCGTGGTCGACTCGCCCGACGAGTGCTACCGCGCGCTGGGCGCAGTGCACAATCTTTACAAGCCGATCCCCGGCCGATTCAAGGACTACATCGCCCTGCCCAAGGCCAACGGCTACCAGTCGCTGCATACCGTGCTGATCGGACCCTTCGGCCTGCCACTGGAAATCCAGATCCGCACCCATGCGATGCACCACATGGCGGAGTCGGGCATCGCCGCCCATTGGCTGTATAAATCGGAAACCGACCCCGCCGCCGGCAGTCAGGCGCGGGCCCGGGAATGGCTGCGAGACCTGCTGGAAATCCAAAAGAGCGCCGGCGACTCCATGGAATTCCTCGATAACCTCAAGGTCGACCTGTTCCAGCACGAATGCTACGTCTTCACGCCCAAGGGCCGCATCATCAAGCTGCCGCGCGGCGCCACCATCGTCGACTTCGCCTATGCCGTGCATACCGACATCGGCAATTCCTGCGTTTCGGCCCGGGTCAACCGCGTCCTGGCGCCTCTGCACAGCGTGCTCGAAAACGGCCAGACGATCGAAATCATAACCGCGCCCTGGGCCCGGCCCAATCCACTTTGGCTGAACTATGTCGTGACAGCCAAGGCGCGGGCTGCGATCCGCAGTCATTTGAGGAATTTCAAGAGGCAGGAGGCGGTCAGCCTGGGCCGGCGCCTGCTGGAGAAGGAACTGGCCAATCACGGCCTGAACCTGGATACGATTCCCCAACACCGCCTGGAAAACTTCACCCGCGCCCTGGATTTATCCTCGTTCGAATCCCTGCTGGAGGATCTCGGACTCGGCAACCGGCTACCCTTCCTCGTGGTTCAGCAAATGCTGCAGGGCGATCAGGAAATAAACAAAGGCGCACCGCCACTGCCCGACGACAAACGCGCCAGAACACCGCTCGTCATCAAAGGAACCGAGGGCGTCGTGGTCAGCCTGGCGAAGTGCTGCCGGCCGATTCCGGGAGACCCCATCGTGGGCTTCTTCAACCCTGGCAAGGGCATCGTGGTGCACGTCACCGACTGCAAGAACGCCGCCGAGTTGCGGCGCAAGCAGATCAACAGCCTGGACGTGGAATGGGATCGCGCGGCGAGCGGGATGTTCCCGGCGATGATCCGCCTTGAACTGATGAACCGTGTCGGCACCCTCGCCCAGATCGCTTCGGCGATCTCGCGCATGGAAGCCGACATCGAAAACGTTCAGATCACCAACCAGGACGATCAGATATCCACCGACATCCTCACCATCGGGGTCAAAGATCGCGTTCACCTCGCACGGGTGATGCGGGAATTGCGGAAATTGAGCATCGTCCTGAAAATATCCAGAGTCAAATCGGAACTGAGAAAGAAAGAATCATGACACGCCAAGTCATCCACACCGATCATGCACCCAGGGCCATCGGCACCTATTCCCAGGCGATCAAGGTAGGCAACACCGTCTACCTGTCCGGCCAGATCCCGCTCGATCCGGCCACCATGACGCTCGTCGACGACAACATGGAAGTCCAGATCCGGCGGGTTTTCGACAATCTCGGCGCGGTTGCCGAAGCCGCCGGGGGCACGCTGGGGGACATCGTGAAACTCAACGTTTTCCTGACCGATCTCGGGCATTTTCCGCTGGTCAACGAAATCATGGCGAACTATTTTTCGGAGCCTTACCCGGCACGCGCTGCCGTCGGCGTCGCCGCCCTACCGCGGGGTGCCGGCGTGGAAATGGACGCAGTCCTCGTGTTGCCGGAATAGCACCATAGAACGATGCCGAAATGGCGGAGACTGGATCAGTTCTCCCTGGACAACCTGCAGGGGGCGGGCGAAAAGACCATAGGCCGCCTCAACAAGCTCGGCATCTTCAACCTGCAGGATATCCTGCTCCACCTGCCGATCCGCTATGAGGACCGGACCCGACTCACGCCGCTGGGCGCACTGCAGCCTGGCCAGTCCGCTCTGGTGGAGGGCGAGGTGGAACTCGCCGATGTCGCTGGATCCGGCCGGCGGTCGCTGATCTGCCGGATCAGCGACGGTACCGGCTTCCTCAATCTTCGTTTCTTCCATTTTCGGCCTGAGCAGCTCCGGGCGCTGAACAACCTTCGGCGGATCCGCTGTTTCGGCGAGGTGCGTCCCGGTATGCATGGGCTGGAAATGGTCCACCCGGAGTATGAGGCACTGCATGGATCTACCCCCCTCCCCCTGGAATCGGGGCTGACGCCGGTCTACCCGACCACGGACGGATTGCGCCAGCAAAGCCTGCGGCGGTTCGTGGCCCAGGCCCTGCGCTCAGCCGACCCGGACCAGGAAGACTCGGTCAGGCTTCCTCCGCGGCTGGCTCCCGAGCTCGACGCGATGTCATGGTGGGATGCCGTGCGCAGCCTGCACCGCCCCCCCGACGCCCACCCGGAAACCCTGGAGCGTGCCCGCCGCCGCCTGGCTTATGAGGAACTGCTCGCCCATCATCTGAGCTTGGCCCGCTTTCGGCAGGAGATCCGCCGGCGATCCGCGCCCGGGCTGTGCGTGGATGAATCTGTCAAGGAGACTTTCCGGGCCGGGCTGCCTTTCTTCCTGACTGGGGCTCAGAGACGGGTGATTGGCGAGATCGAATCGGACCTGCGTAGCGGCCGCCCCATGATGCGGCTGCTGCAAGGTGACGTGGGCTCCGGAAAGACGGTCATTGCGGCACACGCGGCGCTGGCGGCTGCGTCCAATGGCTGGCAGGCGGCCCTTATGGCTCCCACCGAGTTGCTAGCCGAACAGCATTTTCACACCTTCAGCGACTGGCTGGCTTCCTCCGGCGTGCCAACGACGCTGCTTACCGGAAGGCTCAAGGGCCAGAGCCGTAGGGAGGCTTTGGCTGCGATAGCGAGTGGTGATACAGCGCTGGTCATAGGAACCCATGCGCTGTTCCAGGAGACCGTCGAGTTCCACCGGCTCGGCCTTACCATCATCGACGAACAGCATCGCTTCGGCGTCCACCAGCGTCTGGCCTTGCGCGACAAAGCCCACCCGGACGCCGCACTGCCCCATCAACTGGTCATGACCGCCACACCCATTCCCCGCACGCTGGCGATTCTCGGCTACGCCGATCTGGACTGCTCGATCATCGACGAACTTCCGCCAGGGCGAACACCCGTCGTCACCAGCGTGATACCCTCGACCCGCCGCGGGGAAATCATTGACCGGATCGCCAGTTGGGTCGCCAACGGCAGGCAAGCCTACTGGGTCTGCACACTGATCGAAGAATCGGAGGCCCTGCAATGCGAAGCCGCCGCGAATACGGCCGCCAGCCTCGCCCAAGCGCTGCCCGGCCTTCGCGTCCGGCTGCTGCATGGACGCATGTCCGCGCCGGAAAAACATTCCGTCATGCAGGAGTTCAAAGGCAGTGGATCCGATATCCTCGTCGCGACGACGGTGATCGAAGTGGGCGTCGACGTGCCCAACGCCGGCCTGATGATCATCGAGAATCCGGAGCGGCTGGGACTCGCCCAGATCCACCAGCTTCGGGGCCGGGTCGGCCGTGGACCGGGCGACGCCTATTGCATTCTCCTGTACCAACCGCCCTTGTCCGCCAGCGGCAGAGAGCGGCTGAAAATCCTGAAGGAATCCTCGGACGGCTTCGTCATCGCGGAGAAAGACCTCCAGTTGCGGGGACCTGGCGAATTTCTAGGGGTCCGCCAGACTGGGCTGGCCCGATTCCGGATTGCGGATCTGGCCCGCGACGCCGATCTGATCGAACGGGTAGGCGCAAGCACCGAGCACTTGTTTGAGTGCCACACTGAACTGATCACTCCATTGATCGACCGCTGGGTAGGACAAGGGTTTCATTACGCCGGTGCATAACGCATGGATACTGGCGCATCAAGTTGGTAGACTGCAACGCGTCCTTATGACCTGGTAACGAAAAAAGGAGAGGTTCGCCATGACCAGCTACCCCGCCGTTCGCCCATTTCCCCTTTCAGCCAATTTCACTCGCATCTGCGGCGCATTGATCATTACTCTTGGGATGGCCGGGTGCGCCGGGATGACCCCTACCCAGCAGCGTATGACGTCCGGCACGCTGATCGGCGCCGGAGGCGGAGCGGTCATCGGGGCGCTGGCGGGCAATGCCGCTATGGGGGCGGGTATCGGTGCCGCAGCGGGACTCGCCGGCGGATACCTGTATCAGAAATACAAGGAAAACCAAGCCGAGACCTACGCCGAAGGCTACCGGCAAGGCCAAGCCAGCACGCAATCGAAGAAGAAGCAGAAAAATACGCAGCCGCAGTAGTCGCCGCGGTCGGACAACACCGTAGCCGATCAGGCAGCAGCGGGAAACGTCTCGGCCCAGAGCTTCTCGAGCTGGTAAAACTCGCGTACCGGCGGCTTCATCACGTGCACGACTACGTCTCCGAGATCCACCACCACCCACTCGCCGGAATCTTCGCCTTCCAACCCGAAGGGCTGAAGCGCATTCGCTTTGGCGCTGGCTTCAACATTCCCCGCCAGCGACCTGACGTGGCGATCGGAGGTTCCGCTAGCGATCACGAAAAAATCGGCGATCGCCGTTTTTCCGCGCAGATCGATGATTTTGACGTCACGCCCTTTTCCCTCATCCAGCGCCGCGACGACGATTTCGAGCAACGAGTCAATGTGCATAGGCATCTAAGTGGGTAACTCCAAAGAACTTTTGAGAATTAAGCATGGACGAAATCGTACATCTGTCGTCCGACAACCTTCTTCGAATGCGAAGGGCGGGTGAATGCGAAGAAAATTTGAGGAAGGCGGGATGGATCCACTCGGGATCGGAGAATACTGAAGATCAGAACAACCATGTTGTCTGACTTGAGGCCGCCTGGGCCAAATTGCAAGAACCGTTGCAAGGTCAAAGATTATCGTAGCTCCCCACCCGCCAAGCTTGGCACTCTTGACTCAATCTTTCCCGGCCGAAACCTTGATGTTCCTGCCTGCTTCGAGCTTGTTTTCCTTCACTCCGTTCCATTTCCGGAGATCCGCGACACTGACGCCGAACCGTTGGGAAATGGCAAACAGGGTTTCGCCGGGCTTAACGGTATGGCGAATGGATTGCGACGCCTTGATCCCCCCGCCATGCCTTTCATCGGACAATCTCGATACGGCGCGCTTCTCCTTGCTTCGGATGTTCCGTTCGTCATGAGGCGTCTCTGCCCGGGAACGGGCCGAGTCTGCCGCGACATTCCAGTCCTCATCCTTACGTCCATGTTTTCCTTTCTTCGAATGGCCAGAGTCTTCATCACGACCCCGCCTACCCTTTACCGTCTTGTCTTCGTGTTCCCGTCCCAAAGCGTCCCGGAGGCGGGTTCCGTCCCGCAAGTGAGCGACCACCCCGGAACTTTCCCGGCGTCCGAGTTCACCAGGCTGCCAGCGCTCGCTCCGATTCAAATCCTTGCCTGAGCCCCGCTCGCCATAGCTCGACGGATAGGTATCCTCGGACCCGTAACGAAAGGTAGCCGGCTTTCGCTCGGACCCGCCGCGAGCCGAGTCCAAAACATCTTCCGAGACGGCTGCGTCGGGTGAATTCCGATTGCCGAATTCGCGTCGTCCAGTCTCATCATAACCAGAGGGACGGGAATCGAATTGTCCGCCCATAGCCAACCTAGCCAGTTCCTTCTTGAATTTGCGCGATTTGTCCGCGGGCACGAAAAGACGATAGGAGCCTTCGATATCGGTATGCTGATGCTTGAAGCCGGGATTCAATTCGAGCATCCGTTCCAGACTCATGTCAGCCGCATCCGCCGCCAGCGCAAGATCCAGCTGAGAGCTCACTTTCACCGGCTTGAAAATGGCTTCGTTCGGAATGTAATGCAGGTCGACCGCATATCTGTCGGCATTCGCGAAAACCTTCGATACGGCCAACAACCGGGGCACATAGGCCTTCGTCTCTTCCGGCAGGTCCAACGACCAGAAGTCGGTAGGCAGATTCCGTGCCTCGTTGCGCTGTATCGCTTTGGCAACCGCTCCTTCGCCGCAGTTGTAAGCAGCTACCGCCAGAAGCCAGTCGCCATCGAAGTCATTGTTGAGTTTTTTCAAGTACTTGATTGCAGCCCGCGTCGAGGCGTAAACATCGCGGCGTCCATCGTAGGAACGGCTCCGTTTCAAGCCGTACCGGCGTCCGGTTTCCGGGATGAACTGCCATATCCCGGCGGCCCGGGCGGGAGAAACCGCATGCGGCTGAAATGCGCTTTCGACGATGGGCAACAGCGCCAACTCTCCCGGCATCTTGTGTTTCTCGAGCTGCCGAACGATGGTATATAGGAAGGGTTCAGCGCGCCTCTGAGCGCGCTTCAGGTATTCGGGGTGGTTGATGAACCACGACACCTCACGGTCCACGGAACGGTGTTCCACCTTGGGCAAGGCGTAGAGCGAGAACATTCGCTCCCACAAGGTGTCGTACTGGGAACCCGGCGATGCCTGCTTCCCCTTCTTGGGCTTGCCAGGGTCTTCGGAAACGGCCCCAAGGCGGGGCTCCGGAATCGACGCTTTGAGGTTATTCGGCTTACTGGTACAGGCGGGAAGAAGCAGCGCCACCAGGGACATGGTGACAAGTAATCGCGGACGGGGCGGAAAACGCTTCATAAAATACTCCCTCAGTTAGGCAGCTGGCTGAGGCTAGCTACAACAGGCCGCTCAACTCTATGAGTACGAATAAAGGCTTTGCTCAACACCCTCACGAGATATTCTCTGAATGGTATCGAGGCACGACGCCGGGGCAGGCACTCAAGCGATTGGAATTCCATTATTTGTCGAGTGGGCTAAAGCTTACTTACAATCAGATTACATTACAAGTTGGCTGCCCTGGCGACGCCCCCCCGCTCGAAGGCTTGCCGCATGGCACCTCATGCCTCGTCACTGCTGGCCTGAAGGCGGCCAATCGGGCGCCCACCCCGCTTTTTGCCGCGCCTGACGAAATTCCGTTCGGCGCCCAGAGCGTCGACATCGTCTACCTCGTCCACGTCCTCGAGTTTTCGCCGGAGCCGTGTTGGATCTTGAAAGAGTGTGAGCGTATTCTCAAGCCTCAGGGACAACTTCACGTTCTCGCGCTGAACCCATGGAATCCGAAGAACCTGCCGCGTTGTGTCCCCATGCTTCTGAAAAGCGCCGAGATCAGCCTCATCACGCCGGCCCGCGTGATTGCCTGGCTGAAAAACCTCAACCTGGACACCTGTCTGGTCGCCGGCTTCAGCCTGACCCCCGAATGCTGCCTGCCCAACAGCGGTTCTCTATTAAGCCGTTCCCGCGCCCATTTAGCGGCGGCCTATGCGGTTCGAGCGATCAAACGTCGCCAGCGGCTGATTCCAACTGCATCATCCTGGTCTTCGATTCCCGAATTGATCGGCGGCTGCGGCTCAATCGAAACTGCTTTCCGCATGCTTGAAGACTTGAAATCGGGCCACTGGACACTACGCAAGCGAAGCGGTACGTAGATGGCGGCAAGGAAGGTAAAATCTTCGCAAAGATAAGCGGCGCTTCCGAAGGCGGAAGCTGCGATCGGGTGGGATTTGATGCGCAGAAAAGATGAAGTTCCCGGACCTCAGCCTAAGAACTCATCCTTTCTACGCACCAAACAAACAGCGAGCATTTGCTCCTAATAGGCTTTCCTGCCCTCGTTCAAGCGGTCTTAATACCGGGAATGAACGATCCGTATTGTAAAAACAATCCCATTCAAGGAATTGCGAAAGTTCTACTTGCCTTTTTGCTTCGTAATTTGAGCGTCGACTTCCTTATTTGCTTCTTGAGCAGCACCGCTCTGCCAACCACTCACTTCGTTCTCCCTTGCCTTGAACAAGACGACCAGGACAATGGTTCCAACGATCAGCGCACCGATCCACAACCAGAAGTTGTCTTTTTCTTGATTTTCCATTCTATCCTCCTATCGTTGCCGATGTTGCAGGGATTATGCTTCGAGCCTCAGGCTGCCCGCCTCCCCATCGTATAGTTGATTGTTACACTCTGAAGCGGGATTGATCTCGATGTGCCGCTTCATTGATAGCAAGTTTACCTCTACAAAATAATGAAAAACAATAGTTGACCTGGATCAAACTTTAAAAAAATTTTCCGACCCCACGCCTCGCTCCCCTTGCGTTCGCTCCACCTCTATGCAGCGAACCGGACGGCGGCCTTACTGCGGGCAAGCGACCGGCGAGTTCCTTCCGGTATCGCTCGCCCCCAAACTGGTTCGGCAGGCAGACGCTTAGACATTGAAGCGGAAATGCACGACGTCCCCATCGCGCATGACGTAATCCTTGCCTTCCAGACGCCATTTCCCGGCGTCTTTCGCGCCCTGCTCGCCATTGCAGACGACGAAGTCTTCGTAGGCAATCACTTCCGCGCGGATGAACCCTTTTTCGAAGTCGGTATGGATGACGCCGGCCGCCTGGGGAGCGGTCGCGCCCGCGGGAATGGTCCAGGCGCGGACTTCCTTGACGCCGGCGGTAAAGTAAGTGAAGAGGTTCAGCAGGCGGTACCCTGCCCGCACCACCCGGTTGAGTCCCGGTTCGTCGAAGCCGATTTCCGCAAGGAAATCCGCCTTGTCCTCGTCTTCGAGTTGGGATAGTTCGGCCTCGAAGGCGGCACAGACCGGCACGACCACCGAACCTTCATCGCGCGCGAAGGCTTCGACCTGCTCCAATAACGGATTGTTCTCAAAGCCGCCTTCCTGGACGTTGGCGATGTACATCGTCGGCTTGGCGGTAAGCAGGTGCAGTTCCCGCAACAGGGCCACGTCCTCCGGAGGCAGCGGAATCGCCCGCACCGGCGTCCCCGAGTTCAGACCCTTGATGACGAGCTCCAGCACCCGAACCCGCTCGATCTCGTCCTTGTTCCCGGACTTTGCGGCCTTCTGGGCCCGCTGCAGGACTCTCTCAACGGTCGCCATGTCGGCGAGGATGAGTTCCATCCCGATCACTTCGATGTCGGAAAGCGGATCGACCTTTCCGGCGACGTGCACGATGTCGTCATTCTCGAAGCAACGGACGACGTGCGCGATCGCGTCGGTCTCGCGGATGTGGGCGAGAAACTGGTTGCCCAGACCCTCTCCCTTCGACGCACCGGCTACCAGGCCCGCAATGTCGACGAACTCGATAGCAGTCGGGACCACCCGCTCGGGTTTCACGATCCCGGCCAGCACGTCAAGCCGCGGATCGGGCACGGGCACCACGCCCACGTTGGGATCAATGGTGCAGAACGGATAATTCTCGGCCGCAATGGCGGCCTTGGTGAGCGCATTGAAAAGCGTGGACTTGCCGACGTTGGGCAAGCCGACGATGCCGACGTGTAATGCCATGTGGGAATGTTCCTAGCGTTCTTCGGTACGGTGATACTGATCCTGGAAGCGGACGATGTCGTCCTCGCCGAGGTAACTGCCGGATTGCACCTCGATGATTTCCAACGGAATGGTTCCTGGATTTTCCAGGCGATGGTGGACCCCGATGGGGATGTAAGTGGATTGGTTCTCGGTCAGCAGAAACGACTCTTCCCCTCGGACGACACGCGCGGTGCCCCGTACGACGATCCAGTGCTCCGCCCGGTGGTGATGCATCTGCAGCGAAAGGGCCGAGCCCGGCGTCACCGTGATCCGCTTGACCTGATAACGCTGGCCGGTGTCGATCGACTCGTAGGTTCCCCAGGGGCGGTGCACCCGGCGATGGACCTTGTGTTCCGTGCGGTTCGCTGCTTTGAGATGTTCGGCAATCTGCTTGATGTCCTGAGCCTTTGACTTGTGGGCGACCAGCACCGCGTCCGCGGTATCCACCACCAGCAGGTCGCGTACCCCGATGGCCGCGAGGAACCGGCTGTCGGAATACAACAGGGAATTCGCCGTGTCGCGGGCATAAACGTCGCCTTCGACCACGTTGCCGTTGTCGTCCCTCGGCTTGACTTCGGATAGCGATGCCCAGGAACCCAGATCGCACCAGCCCACGTCGATCGGGATGACGGCCGCCTGTCCCGTGCCATTCAGCTTTTCCATCACGGCGTAGTCGATGGAATCGGACGGGCAGCGCAGGAAACCGGTCCGGTCGACCCGGATGAAATTGCCGTCCCTGCAGGATTTTTCGTACGCTGCGGCACAGGACTCCAGGATGTCGGGCCGATACAAACCAATCCGCTCCAGCCAGACGCTTGTACGCAGCACGAACAGCCCGCTGTTCCAAAGGTAGTCGCCGGAACTCAGGTAACGCGAGGCGGTTTCGGCATCCGGCTTTTCAACGAAGGCTTCCAGATCGAAAACCGCGCCGTCCTCCAGAACCCTTCCCTTGCGGATATAGCCGTAACCCGTCTCCGGCCGGTCCGGTACGATGCCGAACGTCCCGATCAGTCCACGCCCCGCAAGCCCCAGCGCCCTCGCCAAGCCGGCACGGAAGCCCTCCACGTCGGCGATGTGGTGATCCGCCGGCATCACCGCCAGAATGCATTCCTCCCCGAGGTGCTCGCGAACGTGCAGCGCCGCAATCGTCAACGCAGGAGCCGTGTTGCGGCCGCTCGGCTCGAGGAGAATATCGGCGTTTTCATACCCCATCTGCCGAAGCTGCTCGGCCACCAGGAAACGATGCTGTTCGTTGCACACGACCAGTGGTGAGCGGATGTCGAAGCGGGGCTCCGTCATTCCGCCGATGCGGTCGGCGGTTTCCTGAAACAAGGTGCGCTCGCCCAGCAACGGAAGAAACTGCTTGGGATAGGCTTCGCGGGAATGGGGCCAGAGGCGGGACCCCACCCCGCCCGAGAGAATGAGCGGCTTGATCGTTACGCTACCCATGGTGCGCGCCTCCCAAAAAATCAATGAGACTGGAGAGATTCCCCAAGATGAGGTGCGACGAGTCGCCAATGGAGCTCCGACGCCCCTCGGTTGCGTTCCACGAAGGCAAGAGCCCGCCGCCCAAGATCACCGCGCATCGTTCCGTCCGCAGCCAGCCGGTCGACCGCAGCGGCCAGTTGCTCGATGCCATGGACCCGAACAGCAGCCTCCCCAAGCTCGAGATCATCACATATCTGCTTGAAATTCCGCGTATGCGGCCCGAACACAATGGCCGTCTCCGCCAAGGCGGGTTCCAATACGTTGTGGCCGCCGACGTCGACCAGGCTGCCGCCGACGAATGCGACGTCGCTCGCGACATAGAAACGCATGAGGTCCCCCAGCGTGTCGAGCAGAAAAACGTCGAAACTCCCGGGCGCAGCCTCCCCGGCTTGCGTTTGCCGTGCGAGACGGTAGCCGCCCCCCAACACCAGGCGCGCGACGTCTTCGAAACGCTCGGGATGACGCGGCGCGATCACCAGCAGCAATTCCGGATGCCGCGATCGGACCCCGGCGAAAGCCTCCAGCACCGCCTTTTCCTCCCCTGAATGGGTGCTCGCCGCCAGCCAAACCGGTCGCTCCTGAAACAAGCGCTGCTTGATGGCATCACCGCCCGCCCGGACCGAAGCGTCCAGTTCCGTATCGAATTTTAGATTGCCGGTGACGGTAATGGCGGAGGCATCTGCGCCGATGGCAAGGAAGCGCTGTGCGTCGGCCTCCGTCTGTGCGGCGATGTCGACCCCGGCCAGGAGGTTTCTCAGCGTACCGCGGACACGGGCGTACCGGCGGGCCGAGCGCTCCGACAAGCGGGCGTTGGCGATGAGAAGCGGAATACCCTGTCTCCGGCAGGCAGTGAACAGATTAGGCCAGATTTCCGTTTCCATGATGATGGCCATACGCGGAGAGAAATGACCCAGAAAACGACCGACACCGTCCGGCAGGTCGTAGGGCAGAAAAACATGCTCGACCGTGTCGCCGAGTAGTTTGCGCACTCGCGCCGAGCCGGTCGGCGTGGTAGTAGTGACCAGAATGGACGCCGGCGCATGCCGCCGGATGGTGGCGACCAACGAAAATGCGGCTTCCGCTTCACCCACGGAAACCGCATGAATCCAGACGTCTACCGGCCTGGGCGGGCCGGGATATAACGCAAACCGCTCGGCTACCCGCTCCCGATAGCCGGGATTCGCCCGGCTGCGCCAGAACAGGCGCGCCAGCACCAAAGGGAGGGACGCGTAAAACAGGCTCGTATAAACGGACCTCACGCTCCGCCCCCGGCGCTTGGTCTGACTACTCCGCGACGACCTTCAGGTTCAGCGTCGCGTTCACGTCGCTGTGCAGATGCAAAGTGACTTCGTAATCTCCGGCGAGACGGATCGGGCCGTGAGGCAGCCGCACTTCGTGCCGTTCGACCGCCACGCCGGCCGCGGTCACCGCTTCGGCGATGTCCTTGGTGCCGACCGAGCCGTACAGCTTGCCTTCCTCGCCGGCCTTCTGAGCGATGGAAACGCTCAGCCCCGAGATGGCCTCGGCGCGGGCCTGCGCGGCTGCAAGCTCATCGGACGCCTTTTTCTCCAACTCCGCCCGGCGCTGCTCGAACTCGGCCAGCTTAACCGCCGTTGCTGCAACCGCCTTCCCTTTCGGAATGAGGAAATTGCGGCCGTATCCCGGACGCACCGAAACCTTGTCACCCAAGTTGCCGAGATTCGGCACCTTTTCAAGAAGAATCACATCCATCTTCCAGACCTCGAAAAAACTGATTTAAGAAATGAATTATTGCCGGCCCATGCGCGATTCAGGCGCCTGCAATCCGCCTGTGGCGCCAGTCCATCCAGACGTCGGTAAACCCCATCAGCACCACGGGGATGGCGACCTGGGGAATTACGAACAGCAGCAGATAAACCCCTACCAGCCAGAACTTTCCGGCGGGACGACGGGACAGCAGCGCGTGGATCACGGCAATTCCCACCATGAGGTACAGCACGAAAAACACGAGCCCGAGATTCCACATCAATTCGGCCAGTGCTGGCGACGGCAATAACATGGCGACGCCAATGCTGGCCAACGCTGCATACGCAAACGCAGGGCTTGGCCGCAGTTCGAGAAACTCGGCACGAAACCCACCGGGGTTATACAACAGGGATTGCCACCATCGCGCCAACACCAGCGTCATGAAAACGCTCAGGGCAGAACCCGCGGTCACGAACCCCGTCGCGTAGTGCGCCGCCACACGCAGTCCCGACCGCGCGCCGTCCGCGTCGAAACCGGCCGGGGCCTGATCCAGCAGCGGCTGAACCATCAGCGTGAGTTTGTCGGTCCAGAACTCCGCCGGATCACCGACCAGACCGTAAACCGCCAGCACCGCCAATAGCGCGGTTACGACGACGGATGCCAGCGCCCAGTCGATCCGGCGGGAAATCCGCAGCACCCACGCCACGGCGGACGTAGGAAGCCAGAGCAGCAGCGCATACATCAAAGGCGCCGCCACACTGCCTAGAACCACGCTGCCAAAAACAGCAACCGCGACCGCCGACAGAACCAGCACCGTGGATGCAGCCGGTAAACCCTGCCGCAACACGACAAGTCCGAGAGCGGCGGAGCTCAGCAAACCGACCAGCGGGATCATGAAAGAGAGACAAACAAGGCCGCCGATGACCAGCACTGCCTGCCATCGGCCCTTCATGGCGAAAGCCGCAAGCCCCTTCACGAACCCTCAGCCCTTCAGCGAGAACGGCCTAAGGACGCTTATTGCTCGTGCGCGTCGCAGAACGGGAGCAGCGCGAGGAAGCGCGCGCGCTTGATGGCCGTAGCCAACTGGCGCTGATACTTCGCGCTGGTCCCTGTAATGCGGCTGGGAACGATCTTTCCCGTCTCCGAAACGTATTCCCGCAGGGTGTCCAAATCCTTGTAATCGATTTCCTTGGTGTCTTCCGCAGTAAAGCGGCAATACCTTCTACGTTTAAATTGACGAACCATCGATGAACTCCAAAATCTGATTGGCGACTATGTCTTTCGGTTGGCCGGCAGCGGGGTCAAGCCTCTGCTTCCGCCTCGTTGCTCGGCTCGGCGCCAGCGGCGGCTTCATCCCCACCGTCCTCCGTCGACGTGCGCTCGGTCTCGGCCTCGCCTCCGGACCTCGCCAGCGCGGACGGCTCGGTCACCGCCTCGTCGCGCTTGATCGTCAGGTTGCGCAAGACAGCGTCGTTGAACCGGAAACCACTTTCCAGTTCCTCCAGGGTCGCCTGATCACATTCGATGTTCATCAACACATAATGTGCCTTATGCAGCTTGGCGATGGGATAGGCCAGTTGACGGCGCCCCCAGTCTTCCAGGCGATGGATGCTCCCAGCCGCGCCCTCGATGATGGAACGATACCGTTCGATCATCGCCGGCACCTGTCCGCTCTGGTCCGGATGGACCATGAACACTATTTCGTAATGTCGCATAGCAATGCTCCTTTCGGTTTGAGTCAGCTTTCCGCCAAGCGGTAAAGCAAGGAGAAGGGACCGATGCCCCGCCAAAAAACGGTGCACTATACCCCTTTAGCGGGTCCCGAACAATATGACGCCCTGTCGCCGATCGGCCCTGCCGGGTGGCGAGGGGCGTATGATGTTGCAAATACATGCCCGATTCCATATAGTGTCCAGCCATTTTTTTGCGGGCGGACCCACGTCCCTATGCGATGAAACTGTCCCCATCCGTCGATCACCGAGCCCCGGCAAACCGCGACCGTCCGATGCGGGAGGGAATCAGGTATCGCAACGGATGGGGCGCCAATCCAGACGCGTTCGCTCGTTGACCCGGCGCGCTCCCCAAGAGGTAACCCCAATGAGCCACCATACATTGCCCCACAAGCAGGGTTTGTACGATCCACGCCACGAACACGACGCCTGCGGCGTCGGCTTCATCGCCCACATCAAGGGCAGGAAAAGCCACGACATCGTTCTCCAGGGGCTGGAAATACTGAAAAACCTCACGCATCGGGGCGCGGTGGGGGCCGATCCTCTGGCAGGCGACGGCGCCGGCCTCCTGCTGCAGCTGCCCGATGCATTCCTGCGCAGACAGTGTGCGGGACTCGGCATCACGCTTCCCGAACCTGGACACTATGGGGTGGGAATGCTGTTCATGCCGCGCGATGCGGAAAAGCGGCGCCGCTGCGAAGAGATACTGACCCGCCATGTGACTGCCGAGGGACAGACGGTCCTCGGCTGGCGCGACGTCCCCGTGGATAACACAGGCATCGGCGAAACGGTCAAGGCCGTGGAACCGGTCGTCCGCCAGGTGTTTATCGGCCGCGGCACCGGCTGCGCCGACCAAAACGCCTTCGAGCGCAAGCTGTTCATCATCCGCAAACAGGCCGAAAACACCGTCCGCGATGGGAGAATCGCCGCCGGTGAGATGTTCTATCTGCCCTCCCTGTCGTCGCGCACCATCGTCTATAAAGGTATGCTGCTGGCCGACCAGGTTGGCTCGTATTACCTCGACCTCCGCGACGAGAGCCTGGTTTCGGCCCTGGCCCTGGTTCACCAGCGCTTTTCGACCAACACCTTCCCGACTTGGGACCTCGCCCACCCGTTCCGGATGATCGCCCATAACGGCGAGATCAACACGATTCGCGGCAACATCAACTGGATGGCCGCGCGCCGCCAGTCGATGAAGTCCGCGCTGCTGGGCGAAGACCTGGACAAAATCTGGCCACTGATCGCCGAAGGCCAGTCCGACTCGGCCTGCTTCGACAATGCGCTGGAGCTGCTGGTAGCCGGGGGCTACTCGCTGGTCCATGCCATGATGCTGCTGATTCCCGAAGCCTGGGCCGGCAACCCGCTGATGGACCCCAAGCGCCGCGCGTTCTACGAGTATTACTCAGCGCTGATGGAACCCTGGGACGGCCCCGCCGCCGTGGCGTTCACCGACGGACGCCAGATCGGCGCGACGCTCGACCGCAACGGATTGCGCCCGGCACGCTACCTGATCACCGACGACGACTACGTCATCATGGGCTCGGAAATGGGCGTCCTGAACGTCCCGCAGCACAAGATCGTCAAGAAGTGGCGCCTGCAGCCCGGCAGGATGTTCCTGATCGACCTGGAGCAAGGCCGCATCATCGAGGACCAGGAAATCAAGGACGAACTGGCCCGGCGCAATCCGTACCAGGAATGGCTGGACAAGACTCAGATCAACGTCGAGAACCTGCCTCCGGAAGTCGCCGCGATGGCGCCGGATCACGGCACCCTGCTCGACCGGCAGCAGGCGTTCGGCTACACCCAGGAAGACATCAAGGTCTTCTTCAAGCCGATCGCCCTGAGCGGGCAGGAACCGGTGGGTTCCATGGGGACCGACGCCGCCCTGGCCGTGCTGTCGAACCGGCCGCGGATGCTTTACGACTACTTCAAGCAGGGTTTCGCCCAGGTGACCAACCCGGCGATCGACCCGATCCGCGAAGAGCTGGTGATGTCGCTGGTGTCGCACATCGGTCCGCGCCCCAACCTGCTGGCGCTGGACAACGGCGGCAACAACAAGCGGCTCGAGGTGCACCAGCCGATCCTCAGCAACAGCGATCTTGAAAAAATCCGCCGCATCGAGGCACGGACCCAGGGCGCGTTCAAGACCAAGACCCTGAGCATCTGCTTTCCGGCCGATGCCGGCGCACCGGGGATGGAGCCGGCGCTCGACGCCGTGTGCCGCCGCGCCGAACAGGCGGTGCTGGAAGGCAACAACATTCTGATCCTGTCCGACCGCGGCATGGATGCGGGCCATATCGCCATCCCCGCCCTGCTCGCCACCTCGGCGGTTCATCACCACCTGATCCGCGCCGGCCTGCGCACGCATTCGGGCCTGGTGGTGGAAACCGGCGAAGCGCGCGAGGTTCATCATTTCGCCCTGCTCGCCGGCTACGGCGCCGAGGCCGTCAACCCCTACCTCGCCTTCGACACCTTGTCGGACCTGCTCGACTCGCTGCCGGAAAAGCTCGGCGAAGAGGAAGCCCATAAGCGCTACATCAAGGCCGTGGGCAAGGCCTTGCTCAAGATCATGTCGAAGATGGGCATCTCCACCTACCAGTCCTATTGCGGCGCACAGATATTCAATGCCGTGGGGCTGGGCGAGAGCTTCCTCGACCGCTATTTCCACGGCACCGAATGCACCACGGGCGGCATCGAACTCAAGGAAGTCGCGGAGGAAACCGTCCGCCGCCACCGCCAGGCCTTCGGCAATGCGCCGCTGTACCGGAGTGCGCTCGACGTCGGCGGCGAATACGCCTTCCGGGTGCGCGGCGAGGATCACATGTGGACGCCGGAAACGATCTCCAAGCTGCAGCACGCGACCCGCGCGAACGACGCCAAGACCTATGCCGAATACGCCAGGCTGGTCAACGAGCAGAACGAGCACCTGCTGACCCTGCGCGGCCTGATGGATTTCCGCTTCGCCGCCGAGCCGGTGCCGCTGGACGAGGTCGAGCCGGCGAAGGACATCGTCAAGCGCTTCGTCACCGGCGCCATGTCGTTCGGATCGATCTCCTACGAGGCGCACACCACCCTGGCGATCGCCATGAACCGGATCGGCGGCAAGTCGAACACCGGCGAAGGCGGCGAGCTGCCGGAGCGCTTCGTGCCGCTGGCGAACGGCGACTCCCTGCGCTCGGCGATCAAACAGGTCGCGTCCGGGCGCTTCGGCGTCACCGCCGAATACCTGGTCAACGCCGACGACATCCAGATCAAAATCTCACAGGGTGCCAAGCCCGGCGAGGGCGGCCAGCTGCCCGGCCACAAGGTCGACGCGGTCATCGCCAAGGTGCGCCATTCGACTCCCGGCGTCGGCCTGATTTCGCCGCCGCCGCATCACGACATCTATTCGATCGAAGATTTGGCCCAGCTGATCCACGACCTGAAGAACGTGAATCCGGCGGCCCGCATCAGCGTCAAGCTGGTGTCGGAAGTCGGCGTCGGCACGGTGGCGGCGGGCGTCGCCAAAGCCCACGCAGACCACGTCACCATCTCCGGCTACGACGGCGGCACCGGCGCCAGCCCAATCACTTCGATCAAGCACGCCGGCCTGCCTTGGGAAATCGGCCTGGCTGAAACCCACCAGACCCTGGTGCTGAACCGCCTGCGCGGACGCATCTGTGTCCAGGCCGACGGCGGCATGCGCACCGGCCGCGACGTGGTGATCGCCGCCCTGCTCGGTGCGGACGAGGTCGGCTTCGCCACTGCTCCGCTGATCGTCGAGGGCTGCATCATGATGCGCAAATGCCACCTCAACACCTGCCCGGTGGGCGTGGCGACGCAGGATCCGGAGTTGCGCAAGCGCTTCACCGGCCAGCCGGAACACGTGGTGAACTATTTCTTCTTCGTCGCCGAGGAAGTCCGCCAGCTCATGGCCCGGCTCGGCTTCCGGCGCTACGAGGACATGGTCGGCCGCTCCGAACGGCTCGACATGCGCAAGGCCGTCGACCACTGGAAAGCCTCCCGAATCGACCTGTCGAAGATCCTGTACAAGCCGCAAGCCGGCCCCGGCGTCGCCATCTCCAACTGCGAGCAGCAGGACCACGGCCTGGACAAGGCACTGGACCGCAAGCTGATCGAATTCGCCCGGCCTGCGCTGGAAGAGAAGAAGCCGGTCCATATCGACATCGGCGTGCGCAACTACAACCGCACCCTGGGCGCCATGCTCTCGGGCGAGGTTGCCAAACGCTACGGCCATGCCGGCCTGCCGGAAGACACGATCTACATCAAGGCCCACGGCACCGCCGGCCAAAGCTTCGGCGCCTTCCTCGCGGCAGGCGTGACGCTGGAACTGGAAGGCGAGGCCAACGACTATGTCGGCAAGGGGCTGTCCGGCGGCCGTCTGGCGATCTACCCGCCGGCCGACTGCCCCATCACGCCGGAACAGAACATCATCGTCGGCAACACCGTGCTGTACGGCGCCATCAGCGGCGAATGCTATTTCCGCGGCGTGGCCGGGGAGCGCTTCGCGGTCCGCAACTCCGGCGCGATCGCGGTGGTGGAAGGCGTCGGCGATCACGGCTGCGAGTACATGACCGGCGGCGTGGTGGTGGTGCTGGGCGCGACCGGACGCAACTTCGCGGCCGGCATGTCCGGCGGCGTCGCCTATGTGCTGGACGAATCCGGCGACTTCGACCAGCGCTGCAACCTGGCCATGGTGGAACTCGAGCCGGTGCCGGCGGAAGACGATGCGCTGGAGCATTTCGAGCACCAGGGTGGCGATCTGGAGACCCACGGCAGGGTCGACATCATGCACGACATGACCCGCAACGATATGCGCCGCCTGCGTTTCCTGATCGAGAAGCACCGCCGCTATACCGGCAGCGAGCGCGCCGGGCTGATCCTGGATAACTGGGCGGTTTACGCACCCAAGTTCGTCAAGATCATGCCGGTCGATTACCGCAAGGCGCTGGAAAAGATGCAGCAGACCCGGACCGGTGCGGCCGCGCATCATTGAACCCGGCCCACAAAACAAGAACGAGGTATTGAGAAAGATGGGAAAACCCACCGGTTTCATGGAGATTGCGCGGCAGGACCGGCGCTACACCCTGGTCGCCGACCGGATCCAGCACTACCGCGAATTCGTCGTACCGCTCAGCGAGGACGAAATCAGCCGCCAGGGCGCTCGCTGCATGGATTGCGGAATTCCCTATTGCCACCAAGGCTGCCCGATCAACAATATCATTCCGGACTGGAACGATCTGGTGTACCAGGGCAACTGGGAGGAAGCGATCGAGGTGCTCCACAGCACCAACAACTTCCCGGAATTCACCGGCCGTATCTGCCCGGCCCCTTGCGAGGCGGCATGCACACTGAATCTGAACGACGAGCCGGTCACCATCAAGACCATCGAATGCTCGATCGTGGACAAAGCGTGGGAGGAGCACCGGATCCGGCCGCAGATTCCGCTCAAGCGGACCGACAAGCGGGTCGCGGTCGTCGGCTCCGGGCCAGCCGGTCTGGCCTGTGCCCAGCAACTGGCGCGCGCCGGTCATGGGGTGGTGGTCTATGAGAAGGCCGACCGCATCGGCGGCCTGCTACGCTATGGCATTCCCGATTTCAAGATGGAGAAACACCTGATCGACCGCCGCATCGCACAGATGCAGGCCGAAGGCGTGATCTTCCGTCCCAACAGCCACATCGGAGCCAATATTCCGATAAGCCGGCTGATGGCCGATTTCGACGCCATCGTGCTGGCGGGCGGATCGGAAAAGCCGCGCGACCTGCCCGTCCCCGGCCGCGAATTGGGCGGCATCCATTTCGCCATGGCATTCCTGAAGCAGCAGAACCAGCGCGTCGCCGGCGATCCGCTCGACGAAGCGGAAGGCATCCTGGCAACGGATAAGCACGTCATCGTCATCGGCGGCGGCGATACCGGTTCCGACTGCATCGGTACCTCGATTCGCCAGGGAGCCGCCTCAGTGGTGCAGTTGGAAATCCTGCCCCGGCCTCCGGCCAAGGAAGACAAAGGCCTCACCTGGCCGAACTGGCCCAACCGGTTGCGCACCTCCTCGTCGCAGGAGGAAGGCTGCGAACGGCGCTGGAGCGTCGCGACCAAGAGTTTCAGCGGCGAAAACGGCGCTGTGACCGAGATCCATTGCATCGAAGTGAGCTGGAAGCAGGAAGGCGGGCGCTGGGTCATGGAGGAAATCCCCGGAAGCGAATTCACACTCAAGGCGGATCTGGTCCTCCTCGCCATGGGCTTCGTACACCCGGTGCAGGAAGGGCTGCTGCAAGAAGCCGGCGTGCGGCTGGACGAGCGCGGCAATGTCCAGGCGGATATCCAGAGCTACCGGACTTCCGTGGACAAGATATTCGCGGCCGGAGACATGAGGCGGGGACAATCGCTGGTCGTCTGGGCCATACGCGAGGGACGCCAGGCGGCTCGCGCCGTCGACGAGTTCCTGATGGGCCGCTCCGACTTGCCGCGGTAACCGCGGCGACGCCATGAATCGCCCAACATCGTCGGCGAATCGGGGCTGGGTGCCCGATACCGTCTGGTGGCACGTCTGCCGGCGCCGGCAGATGCGGCGCCCCCCTTCGATGCCCGGCGTCCACCACCTCCGCCGCTGACCATGCCCCAGTTTGCGTCCCGCAGCACCGTGAAGCGCCTGCTGTCTCTTGCCCGCGTATTCGGGCTGATGCTGGTAGTCTTCAGTCTGACCTACCTGCTACCGATCACGACTTCACTGCTAGCAGCCGACGGCACCGCGCTCCTTTTCATCGAAGACATGCTCTTCACCGTCGGCGCCGGCGCACTACTCTGGATCGCGACCAGACAGTACCGGTACGACCTGAAGTCCAAAGACGGCTTCATCCTCGTGGTGCTGGCCTGGACCGGGATGGCCGCCTTCGCTACGTTCCCGCTGATGTCGTACATCGACGGACTGTCGTTCACCGATGCCTATTTCGAAGCCATGTCGGGGCTGACGACTACAGGATCCACCGTCCTGGCAGGTCTGGATCAGTTGCCGCCCGCAATCAACCTTTGGCGTCACGAGTTGAACTGGCTGGGCGGCATGGGAATCATCGTATTGGCGGTGGCTATTCTTCCCGTCCTCGGCATCGGCGGACGCCAGCTGTTCATGGCGGAAACACCCGGCCCCATGAAGGAAAATAAGCTGACGCCGCGGATCACCGAAACCGCAAAAAATCTTTGGCTGGTTTACGCCTATATCACGCTGGCCTGCATTCTGTGTCTCAAGGCGGCCGGCATGAGTTGGCTTGACGCCGTCTGTCATGCTTTCGCCGCCATGAGCCTGGGCGGGTTTTCAACCCATGACGCCAGTGTCGGTTATTTCGACTCGCCGGTGATAGAAGCGATTCTGATGGTCTTCATGCTGATCGCTGGAATGAACTTCGCCACCCATTTCCTGGCAATCCGCACCAGGAGCCTCAAGGCATACCAGCACGACGTCGAGGCAATTCCCTACCTGGTTCTGGCGCTCGGAAGCAGCGTGGGCATCGCCCTGTTCCTGGTCGCGCACCGCACTTATCCGGATCTCTGGACCGCTTTGCGGCATGCGAGCTTCAACTTGGTGTCGATCGCCACCGACTGTGGTTTCGCCTCCGTGGACTATAATCAGTGGCCCTTGTTCGCACCGCTGTGGATGCTGTTCCTGAGTAGCGTCCTGGTGTGCACGGGTTCGACCGGCGGCGGTATCAAGATGATGCGCACCCTGATCCTGATGAAGCAGAGTCAATTGCAGATGCTGCTGCTGACCCATCCGACAGCGGTCAATCCGCTCAAGATCGGACACATGGTGATTCCGTCGAACATCATCCTGTCGGTGCTCGGATTTATCTTCGTCTACTTCATGAGCATCGTCATCCTGACGATGCTGTTGGTGGTCAGCGGGCTGGACATGGTGTCCTCGTTCTCTGCCATCATCGCCAGCATCAACAATGCAGGCCCCGGTCTCAACGTGGTGGGACCTGCCGGCAATTACGCGTCCCTTTCCGATTTCCAGACCTGGACGTGCACCATTGCGATGTTCCTGGGCCGCATTGAGGTCTTCACCGCCCTGATCATCTTCACGCCTGCATTCTGGCGCAAGTGACTTGCACAAAAAAGCGCCCCGAAAAAGGGCGCTTCGTAATACCAATTAGTGCGAGGAAACGGCTACTACAAGCGGTAGCCGGTCAGGGCCACCATAATCCAGGCCCCCACATGCCCCAGTTCATGGTGGCGTCGAGGTTGGTCTCCGCCGCCTGCCTCTGCTCGTCGGCGATTTCTTTTTCAACGGCGAGCTTCTGGAAACGGGCGTAGGCATCCGCATCGCCTACGTAAACGCACTGACAGATGTTGGCATCCGCATAGACGTACATCACTTTGTCGCCCTTCGGGTGTGCCACAAGCTTCTGCTGCGTCATCCCCTTGACGTTGGCCTGCTGCTCCGCGGTCTGGGCATAGTTGATCTTGAATCCGGCAGCCGCCAGCAATTGTTCCGTATCCTGAACCTTCTCCTCCAGAGAAGCACACGCCGCCACTTGGGAAGCGAGCCACAGGATTCCGAGTCTACGAAGCGTCATGATTCTCTCTTGAGTCCGTTGCGTTCCGGTTAATTTAACGCGGATCGGACGGGGCGTCGACAGGGAGCTCAATTCAGCAAGACAGCGTCTGCGGTGTAACCTTCCGCCTCCAGGATACAACGGAGCTTGAGCTGCGCCTCCCGTTGAATCTGACGCACCCTTTCCCGTGTCACACCCATATCCGCGGCTACCTCCTCGAGCGTCGCAACCTCATGCCCGCCGAGCCCGAAGCGGCGCTGGAGAACCTCCCGCTGGCGCGAGTTCAGCCGGCCCAGCCATTCATCGATTCTCTGCTCGATCCGTTCGGTAAGCAGCACATCCGTGACCGGACTCTGACCGTCATCCGGCGCCATATCGAGCAGGGACTTGGAGGAGTCGGCGGTCATCGGCGCATCGGCCGACAAATCCTTTTCGCTCAGCCGCAGAAGTTGCTCGACTCGCTCGGACGATTTATCGAGCAACCGAGCCACGTCCTGGGCCGTTGGCGTTCCCTGCATTTTTACCGAAAGGCTCCGATAGGCTTTCAATACGGCGTTCATTTCCTTGGCGACATGGACCGGCAGCCGGATGGTCCGGACCTGGCTCATCAGAGCCCGCTCGATCGTCTGCCTTATCCACCACGTTGCATAGGTGGAGAATCGGAATCCGCGCTCCGGTTCGAACTTCTCGACGGCCCGGATCAGACCGAGATTCCCCTCCTCGATCAGGTCGAGCAAAGGCAGGCCGCGGTTCAGATAGCGGCGCGCGATCTTGACGACAAGGCGCAGATTGCTTTCGATCATGATGCGGCGGGCATCATCGTCGCCTTCGAGGGCGAGACGCCCGAAATGCTTTTCCTCTTCAGCCGTCAGCAGCCTCCATCTTCCCAATTGGTTCAGATAGATGCGTGTCGCATCGAGCTCTGAGCCAACCTCGGCCCTTTCTCTGCCTTCTTCGGGAACTTCATCGCACCAGACTTGGGGACCGCAGCCATCCATGGCATCTCCTTCGATATCACAACCGGCGTTTATTTCGATCGCCGCTGTCTCATCGACGCAACCCAAACCTTCAACGAGGCCCCCGTCCAACTCAAAAACGACTTCAGACGACATCAGTTTCACCCTCAACAGACACGCCGCCAGCGGCCTTTTGAGCCGGAGGCAGCATTCGCACTCCACGTTATTGCGACTTTCGCAATAACGCCCCTTCCGTAAACCTTGGACCTAATTGTATACCTTTCCGGCAAAGAAAAACCCTATTCTTTCGAAGGAAACAAGCAGATCATTTGTGTCGGTCCAGGCCTTGGCGCGCGCGGGCGCCCCGCCCGCTGAAGAAGCGGTCAAGTTGGCCGCGATCCCAGCACCAAAGCAGGGGTATCGACAGTTACGATCATGCTTATGCTCGTACCGCATCTGGAATGGTCCAGATACCTGAGTCTTCTGGTTTCATTGTCGCCGAAGCCGTCCTAAAATTCACCAGATTCGATTACCGTTTCATGAGTATAATTCTCAATTCGGAGCCGACGGACAAGCGACAATTAAATGAAAACAGAACATGTCTACCCCGTGCCTGCGGATATCGCGGCATCCGCCACAATAACCGACGGAAATTATCGGGAAATGTATGACAGGTCCATAAAGGACCCGGAAGGGTTCTGGGCCCGCTTAGCTCAGGAATTCGTCAGTTGGAGCGCTCCGTGGAACCGGGTGGCGCGATGGAACTTCGATACGCCAGCCATCGAATGGTTCTCCGGCGCCCGCTTGAACGTGTCTTACAACTGTCTGGACCGCCATCTGGACCATCGGGGCACTCAGACGGCCATTCTGTGGGAAGGCGACCAGCCCGGCGATCAGCGCAGCCTGACCTACAGGGAGTTGCACGACCGGGTCTGCCGGTTTGCCAATGTGCTCAAATCCCACGGCGTAGGCAAAGGCGACCGGGTCTGCATCTATCTGCCGATGATCCCCGAAGCCGCCGTGGCCATGCTGGCCTGTGCCCGCATAGGCGCCATACATTCGATAGTATTCGGCGGATTCTCCTCCGAGGCGTTGAAGGACCGCATCCTGGACGCCGACTGCCACGTCGTCGTCTGCGCCGACGAGGGCCGGCGGGGCGGCAAGTTCGTGCCGCTCAAGCATAACGTCGACGTTGCGCTGACCGAATGCCCCAATGTCGAAACCGTGCTTGTGGTGCGCCATACTGCCCGCCCGGTAGACTGGACCGAAGGACGCGACCACTGGTTTCACGAGGCCTTGGAATCCGCATCGCCCGCCTGCCCCCCCGAAGACATGGACGCGGAAGACCCGCTGTTCATTCTCTATACCTCCGGTTCGACCGGCAAACCGAAAGGTGTGGTCCACACGACCGGCGGCTATCTGCTGTACGCCGCGGTCACGCATAAGTACGTGTTCGACTACCGCGATGGTGAAGTGTACTGGTGCACCGCGGACATCGGCTGGATCACCGGCCACAGCTACGTGGTCTACGGCCCCTTGTGCAACGGCGCAACCACCCTGATGTTCGAGGGCGTGCCGACCTACCCCACGCCGGCGCGGCTCTGGCAGGTCATCGACAAGTACAAAGTCAGCATTTTTTACACGGCGCCCACCGTCATCCGGGCACTCATGGGGCTGGGCGAAGACTGGGTGAAGCAGGCCGAACGGAGCAGCCTGCGAATACTGGGCTCGGTCGGCGAACCCATCAATCCGGAAGCCTGGGAGTGGTACTACCAGGAAATCGGCGAAAAGCGCTGCCCGGTGCTCGACACTTGGTGGCAAACCGAGACCGGAGGCATCATGATCACGCCGCTTCCAGGCGCCACGCCGCTCAAACCCGGGTCCGCCACCCGTCCCTTCTTCGGCATCGTCCCCGCGATCCTGGACGCCCAGGGCAACGAACTGGCCGGCCCGGCCGAAGGCGTCCTCGCCATCACCGCTTCCTGGCCGGGCCAGGCGCGCACCGTATTCCGCAATCACGACCGTTTCCGCGAGACTTATTTCGCCCTCTATCCGGGGAAATACTTCACGGGCGACGGGGCGCGCCGGGACACGGACGGCTTTTACTGGATCACCGGCCGGGTAGACGACGTCATCAACGTCTCGGGGCACCGGATGGGGACCGCCGAGATCGAGAGCGCACTGGTGCTGCACGACAGCGTGGCGGAAGCTGCGGTGGTCGGCTACCCGCACAACATCAAGGGCCAGGGCATCTATGCCTATGTCACCCTGGTTGCCGATGCGGCTCCGAGCGAAGCGCTGAAGCGCGAACTGATCGACTTGGTCAAGCAGGAAATCGGCGCGATTGCGACCCCGGACATCATCCAGTGGACACCGGCCCTGCCGAAGACGAGATCGGGTAAAATCATGCGGCGAATCCTGAGGAAAATCGCCGCCAACGACCTGGATCAACTGGGGGATACCTCGACGCTGGCCGACCCTGCGGTCGTCGACGACATCATCCGGAACAAACCGGCCTAGTGGCTGTTATCACGCTTCACCCACTTGAAAAAACAACGATCCGCGGAGACGATCATGAAACTCATCACTGCAATCATCAAACCCTTCAAGCTCGACGATGTGCGCGAAGCGCTTTCCGATATCGGCGTGAGTGGACTGACGGTCACCGAAGTCAAGGGGTTTGGGCGGCAAAAAGGCCATACCGAACTCTATCGCGGAGCCGAATACGTCGTGGATTTCCTGCCGAAAGTGAAGTTGGAAATCGCAGTCGCCGACAATCTGGTGGACACGGCGGTCGATGCGATCGTCAAAGCGGCCAATACCGGAAAGATCGGCGACGGCAAGATCTTCATCACCGCCATCGACCAGGCGATCCGCATTCGCACGGGGGAAACCGGAGACCAGGCGCTGTAATGGCGCACTCCCGCGGACGAGTTCCCCGGCTGTCCGCCCCCTCAATCCCCGGCGGGCAGCTGATGTTCTCGGCAGATCATCTCGGCGTCCTTCTCGAACAATTGTTCGCCGGTCAATCCACATCGGCGGCTGGCGTCTTCCAACACAATGTGATGGCGGCAGCTCTTGCAGGCACCGAAGGTCTTGAGCTGATTGGCGACCTGCATCGCCTGGAGCACATTGGCGAGCACTGATTCCAGCAACGGACGCTGGTCTTTCGGGATCGCGCGCAGCGCGGTGCGCAGCACGCGGGGCGGAATCGACGCATCCAGCAGCCGTCTGCCCGCCTCGGTCAACAGCATGTGCACCACGCGCCGGTCGCGCACATCGCTCTCCTTGACGATCAAGCCGTTGTTTTCAAGGACGGCCAAGGTCTGCGAGACCGTCCCCTTGGTCAAACCGAGATATTCGGCGACGGCCAGCGGCGTGTTGCTGTAACGGTTGCAACTGGCCAGATAATGGAGGGCCTCGAGTTGCACCGGCTGCAACCCTTTGAAGCTTTCGGACCGGCGCGCATCCATGCGGATCAGGTTCGAAATCCGCTCCAGATAGTCGTATACGCGATCAGCTTCCATGGCAATCAATAGTATCGGACCGATGGCATCTTGACAAATCGCCGCCGAGCATCGGTTCAGTCCAGCTGCCGCAGGGCGTTGCGAAAGAACTCAGGCACGGCGAACGCGGCCCGATGGATGTCCGCGTTGTAATACTGTGTAGGGAACGGCTTCGCCGCTGCGGCGTCCGCTCGGAACCGGCTCAGGTCCCCTTTGCCGGCCATCGTGGCGCTCCACCAGCCCGAGGGATAGATGAATTGCGGGAAGAACAGCGTGCGTGTTTGCGAAAAGCCCGCCTGCCGCATGATCCGATGCATCGAGGTGATGAGCGGCAGGTGGAACAGCGGCGATTCGCTCTGTTGCACCAGGATGCCATCGGCACGCAGGCAGCGGTGGCACTCGCGGAAAAACGCCTCGTTGAACAGCCCCTCCGCCGGACCGACCGGGTCGGTGCTGTCGACGATGATGACGTCGACGCACGCATCTGGCGCATCTTTCACCCACCGGATGCCGTCGATGAACAGCAGCTCCGCGCGGGGATCTTCGTTGGATTCGCAGAGTTCGGGAAAATACCGTTCCGCCAGCCGCGTCACCCGCTCGTCGATGTCGATCTGCACCGCCTTCTCGACTTCCGCGTGCCTCAACACCTCCCGCAGGCTACCGCAGTCGCCGCCGCCGATGATCCACACGGTCTTCGGCGCGGGGTGGGTATACAGCACGGGATGCGTCATCATTTCGTGATAGAGGAAGTTGTCGCGGTCGCTCACCATGGTGCAGCCGTCGATCACCATGAGCTTGCCGAACCATTCAGTGTCGTAGATCTCGATGCGCTGGAACGGGGTCTGCTCCTCGTGCAGCTTCGCCGTGATTTTCAGGGACAGCGCACTGCCGTGCTGTGGATAGGATTCGGTAAACCAGTCCTGTGCGTCGCGCATGGAAGTCCTCCTGCGTGGAAAAAATGTTGCATTCTCCCCATAATTGGAAGTTTTTGAAAGACGGGCCCCATGACCAAGGTGAACTGGACGCTGAGCGAAGCGCGCGATACTTACGCGATCGAGCACTGGAGCGACGGCTATTTCAACATCGCACCCGACGGCGAAGCCGTAGTCTGCCCGCTGCGGGGGAGCGTCGAGGGAGGCGTTAGCATCGCCGCCATCGCCCGCAGCGTCCGTGCCGAGGGCCTGTCCCTGCCTGTGCTGATGCGCTTTCCCCATATCCTGCGCGACCGGGTAGGACTCCTGACATCCGCGTTCGGCAGGGCGCGGGCCGCATACCAGTACAAGGCGGGTTACACGCCGGTCTACCCGATCAAGGTCAACCAGCAACGCAACGTCGTCGAGAACATTCTCCGCGCCGGCGGTGTCGGCCTGGAAGCCGGCAGCAAATCGGAGCTGCTCGCCATCCTCGCCCTGGCGGAATCCGGCACCATCGTCTGCAACGGCTACAAGGACCGTGCCTACATCCGGCTGGCCCTGATCGGCAGCCAACTGGGGCTGCGCGTCTTCATCGTGGTCGAAAAGCTGTCCGAGCTCGAACTGGTGCTGAGCGAATCCGACGCCCTCGGCATCGCCCCGCAGCTCGGCGTCCGCGTGCGACTCTCCAGCATCAGCACCGGCAAATGGCAGAACAGCGGGGGCGAGAAATCCAAATTCGGCCTGCATGCGGGCGAAATCCTGAAGTTCCTCAAACGGCTCGAGGGCGCCGGTGGGCTCGGCTGGGTCCGGCTGATGCACTTCCACATGGGATCGCAAGTGGCCAACATCAACGACGTCAAGACCGCCCTGCGCGAAGCCGGCCGCTACTACGCGGAACTGCGGCGGCTGGGCGCGCCGGTGGATCATGTCGACGTCGGTGGGGGCCTCGGCATCGACTACGAGGGCACGCATTCGGTCAGCGACTGCTCGATCAACTACAGCGTGGACGAATACGCTCACAGCATCGTCCGGGCCTTCTCCGAACTCTGTACCGAACAGGGACTGCCCCAGCCCAACCTGATCACCGAAGCCGGGCGGGCGATGAGCGCGCACCATGCCGTGCTGGTGACCAACGTCGTCGATATCGAAGCGGCCACCTATGACGCCAGCCCGGTCTCCGCCTCGGTGGCTCAGCCATTGAAGGATCTGGAAGACCTGCTCCGCCGGGTGGACAGCGAATCGGTACTGGGCATCTACCACGACGCCGAGTTCGACCTGTCCGAAGCCCGGACCATGTACGTCCAGGGCAAGATCGGCCTGGACCAGTTGGCGGAAGCCGAGCGGCTCCACGCCACCCTATGCCACGAAGTGCAGCAGCGTCTCGACATCCGGCTGAGAGCCCACCGTGCCGTGCTGGATGAACTCAACGAACGCCTGGCCGACAAGCTGTTCTGCAACTTCTCGGTCTTCCAGTCGATTCCCGATGCCTGGGCGATCGACCAGATCTTTCCGGTCATGCCGCTGCAACGGCTTGGCGAAGAGCCGACCCGCCGTGCCGTGATCCAGGACATGACCTGCGATTCCGACGGCCGGATCAACGCCTACATCGACCGCCAGAGCATCGAGAACACCCTCCGGATGCACGCGCAGGTACCGGGCGAGCCCTATCTGATCGGCTTCTTCCTGGTCGGCGCCTATCAGGAAATCCTGGGCGACATGCACAACCTGTTCGGGGACACCCACTCGGTGAACGTCGAACTGGACGGGGCGGGCGGCTATACCTTCAGTCAAACCCGTCGCGGTGACGGCGCCGACGACCTGCTGCGCTACGTCCACATCGACCCGGACGAGCTGGAGCGTTCCTACCGCAAGAAGCTGATCGAAGCCGACATCCCGATGCACCAGCGCAAGCAATACGAAAGCGAGCTGATCGCGGGACTCAGCAACTACACCTACCTGGAGGAATGAGCATGAAGACCGGCTTCGTCGGGCTCGGGGCCATGGGACTGGGCATGGCCCGCAACCTCCAGCGTGCGGGCCTGCTGGCCGGCGTCTGGAACCGTACGCCGGAAAAAGCCAGGGCATTCGCCGCCGAAACCGGGACCATGGCCTACACCAGCCTCGCTGACCTGGCCACGGCCTGCGATGTGGTCGTGACATGCGTTTCGGCGGATGCCGATGTGCTGGAGGTCATCGCAGCCCTCACACCCGGACTCCGGCCGGGCGCGGTCATCGTCGACTGCTCGACGGTTGGCGTAGCCACCGCCCGCCGCGCCGCCGAGGTCGTCCGCCAGGCGAGCGGCGATTTTCTCGATGCCCCCGTCAGCGGCGGCGTCGAGGGCGCCCGCAACGGCACCTTGGCCCTGATGATCGGCGGCCGGGCCGAAACCGTGGAAAAAGTCCGGCCGGTGCTGGAAGCAATGGGCAACCGCATCATGCACATGGGCGACACCGGCGCCGGCCAGGCCACCAAGGCGGTGAACCAGGTGATGTGCGCCGGTATCAACCAAGCCGTCACCGAGGCCATGGCATTCGGGCAAGCCTTGGACCTGGACCTGGACAAGGTCATCGACGTGGTTTCCGGCGGCGCCGCCGGAAACTGGTTCCTGGACAAACGCGGCAAAACCATGATCCGCGGCAGCTTCCAGCCCGGCTTCAAGCTGGCCTTGCACCACAAGGACCTGAACATCTGCCTGGAGATGGCGGAAAGATTAGGCATCTCCCTGCCGCTGAGCGCCCAGACCCGGGACGACTATGCCGAACTCATGGCCCGCGACCACGGCGAGGACGACATTTCCGGCCTATTCCGGCTGAAATCGGCCGCTCCCCCCAAGGGCTGACCCTATACTTTCAGATATAATTCCCGCCCGCACGAAAACCTGCCGGATCGCTTGTGCCTACATCGAACTCCCCCGCCGCCGAAACCTTGAGCTTCCAGGATTTGATCCTGACCCTTCAACGCTATTGGGCCGAGCAAGGCTGCGTGATCCTCCAACCGCTGGATCTGGAGGTCGGCGCCGGAACCTTTCACCCGGCGACCTTCCTCCGCGCCATCGGCCCGGAACCGTGGAACACCGCCTACGTTCAGCCCTCGCGCCGCCCCACCGACGGCCGCTATGGCGACAACCCCAACCGGCTGCAGCATTACTACCAGTTCCAGGTGGTGCTGAAACCTTCGCCGCCCGACATCCAGGAACTCTATCTCGGCTCGCTGCGCCTGCTCGGCTTCGACCTCCTCGAACACGACGTCCGCTTCGTCGAGGACAACTGGGAATCGCCCACGCTCGGCGCCTGGGGCCTGGGCTGGGAAGTCTGGCTGAATGGCATGGAAGTGACCCAGTTCACCTATTTCCAGCAGGTCGGCGGCCTCGATTGCCGGCCGGTCAGCGGCGAGATCACCTACGGCCTGGAGCGCATCGCCATGTACGTGCAGGGCGTGGAGAACGTCTACGACCTGGTCTGGACGCGGGGGCCGCAGGGCATTGTCCGTTACGGCGACGTGTTCCATCAGAACGAGGTCGAGATGTCGGCCTTCAACTTCGAGCACGCCAACACCGAATTCCTGTTCGGCGCCTTCGACACCTACGAGCGCGAATGCCGCCAGCTCATCGCGCTGGGACTGCCCCTGCCCGCCTATGAGATGGTGCTGAAAGCCTCGCACGCCTTCAACCTGCTCGATGCCCGCCGAGCCATCTCGGTCACCGAGCGCCAACGCTTCATCCTGCGGGTGCGCGAACTCGCCAAGGCCGTGGCCGAAGCCTATTACCAGCGCCGGGAAGCCTTGGGATTCCCGATGCTCAACGCCAAGGAGGAGCACGTTCATGGCTGAGATCCGCGACCTGCTGTTCGAGCTTGGCACCGAGGAGCTGCCGCCGAAATCCCTGCTCAAGCTGAGCGAAGCGCTCAAAGACAACATGGCTGCCGGACTGGAAAAAACCGGCCTGTCGTATGCCGCCATCGAAGCCTACGCCACGCCGCGCCGGCTCGCCCTGCTGGTCCGCGGACTGGCGGCGGCCCAGCCGGACCAGACCGTCGAGCGGCGCGGCCCGGCGCTGAACGCCGCCTACGACGCCAACGGCGCCCCTACCAAAGCCACCGAGGGCTTCGCCCGCAGCTGCGGCGTCACGGCCGACCAGCTCATCACGCTGAAGACTGACAAGGGCGAATGGGTGGGCCTGATACAGGAGGTTCGCGGCAAACCCACCGAAGCCCTGATCCCGGACATCATCCGCCAAAGCCTGGCCGCCCTGCCGATCGCCAAGCGCATGCGCTGGGGCGCGGGACTGGCCGAATTCGTCCGGCCGGTGCAGTGGGTGGTGGTGATATACGGCAATGGCGTGATCGAATGCGAAATCCTCGGCGTCGCCGCCGGCCGGACCACCCGAGGCCACCGCTGCCATGCGCCCGATCCGATCGAGGTCACGAACCCTGGCGAATACGCCAGCCTGCTGACGACCCAGGGCCACGTGCTGCCGGACTTCGCCGAACGCCGCGCCCGGATCGAACGGCTCGCCGTGGAAGCGGCCGCGACGGTGAATGGCAAGCCGCTGATCGACCCCGATCTCTTGGACGAAATCACCGCCCTGGTCGAGTGGCCGGTGCCGGTGCTGGGCGGCTTCGAGGCGCGCTATCTGAGCCTTCCGCCGGAAGTCCTGATCACCACCATGCAGGACAACCAGAAGTATTTCCCGGTGGTCGACGCGGACCGCAAGCTGCTCCCCCATTTCATCACCTTCAGCAACATCGACAGCCGCCGGCCCGAGTTCGTGCGCGAGGGCAACGAGCGCGTGGTCCGGCCGCGTCTGGCCGACGCCGAATTCTTCTGGAACCAGGACCGCAAGCGCACGCTGGAAGAGCGGGTGGAAGAGCTGGGCCAGGTGACTTTCCAGAACAAGCTCGGCTCTGTGCTCGACAAGACCCGGCGGGTGCAGCACCTGGCCGCTTTCGTCGCCGAATCATTGAACCTGGACCCGAGCTTCGCCGAACGCGCCGCCCTGCTGGCGAAGGCCGACCTCCTGACCCACATGGTCGGAGAATTCACCGAACTGCAGGGCTTGATGGGCCGTTATTACGCCCTGGCCGAAGGCGAGCCCGAGGAAGTCGCCCGGGCCATCGAGGAGCAGTACCTGCCCAAAGTGTCCGGGGGCCCGCTGCCCGTATCTCGTACAGGAGAGATTGTGGCGCTGGCGGAAAAGATCGACACCCTGGCCGGCATCTTCAGCATCGGCCTGGTCCCCAGCGGCGACCGCGATCCTTATGCGCTGCGCCGCGCCGCGCTGGGCGTCATCCGCATCCTCATCGAAAAAAATCTCGACCTGGATATCGAAGTCCTGCTGGAAAAGGCCTTAGGGCGCCTCCCCCACGGCTTCGATCCGGACGCGACCCGGTCGGCGCTGCTCGATTTCCTCTATGAGCGCCTGCGCGGCTACTGCCTCGAGCAGGGCTACCGCCACGACGAGTTCGAGGCGGTCCTGGCGATACGTCCGACCAGTCTGGTGGATTTCCTGGGCCGGCTCGCCGCGGTACGCGAATTCCGCGGCCTCACCGCCGCCGAAAGCCTTGCGGCGGCCAACAAGCGCATCCGCAACATCCTGCGCAAGTCCGGCGAAACGGTGGTTGCGAACGCCGACGAGCAAATCCTGGTCGAACCCTCGGAGAAAGCACTGCTGGCAGCGGCCCGGCAGGCCCATGCCGACATCCTGCCGCTGCTGCACGCCCGCGACTACACCACGGCGCTGTGTCGGCTGGCGCAGCTGCGCGACAGCGTCGACACCTTCTTCGACAAGGTGATGGTGATGAGCGAGGACGAATCCCTGCGCCTCAACCGGCTCGGCCTGCTGGCCCTGGTGGAAGGATTGTTCCTGAACATCGCCGACATCTCCGCCCTGCAGCCGGCCCAGTGACATGCGCTATGTGATCCTGGACCGGGACGGCGTCATCAACGAAGACTCCGACAACTACATCAAGTCGCCGGAAGAATGGCGCCCGATCCCCGGCAGCCTCGACGCCATCGCGCTGCTGACCCGCCACGGCTTCCGGGTGGTGGTGCTGACCAACCAGTCAGGCATTGCACGCCGATTGTTCAGCCCCGCCATGCTGGAAGCGATCCACGACAAGATGCGGACGGCGGTCCGGGAGGCCGGCGGCGAAATCTTCGACGTTTTCCTGTGCCCACATGGCCCTGAAGACATGTGTGGCTGCCGCAAGCCCAGGCCCGGCCTGTTCCGCGCCTTCGCCGAAAAATACGGCGTGGAACTCGCCGGCGTGCCTGCCGTCGGCGACTCGCTGCGCGACATCGAAGCGGCGGCGGCGGCGGGCGCGGCACCGATGCTGGTCGAAACCGGCAAGGGCACGCGCACGCTGGAGCGGAATCCCGAACTCGACGTCCCCACCTTCCCCGACCTGTATGCAGCCGCACAAAATATCGTTTTCAGCCAAGCTTGAGATCATCCTGCGTTCGGCGGTGTTCTTCGCCGGCATGACCTTGTCCACCTTCGTGATCAGCCCGTGCATGGTCGCCGCCCGCCCCTTCTCGTTCGGCGTGCGCTGGGCACTGGCCAACCGCTGGGTCCGGTTCAATCTCTGGATGCTGAAAACCGTGTGCCGGCTGGACTTCCAGGTCCAGGGGCGGGAAAACATTCCGGTCCAGCCCGGTGTCATCCTCTGCAAGCACCAGTCGGCCTGGGAGACCATCGCGCTGCAGGTGATCTTCCCGCCCCTGGTCTTCATCCTCAAGCAGGAACTGCTGAGACTGCCGGTCTGGGGTTGGGCGATGGCGACACTCAAGCCCATCGCGATCAACCGCGCGCATAAGACGGCGGCCCTCAAGCAGGTGCTGAACGACGGGGTGAAACGGCTGAGGGAAGGTCTGTGGGTCGTGGTGTTTCCGGAAGGCACCCGCGTCGCTCCCGGCAAGAAGGGGCACTACGGCGCCAGCGGCGCCATGCTGGCGCACCGCGCCGGCTGCCCGGTGGTGCCGGTGGCGCACAACGCCGGCGAGTACTGGAGCCGCCGCGCCTTCCTGAAGTACCCCGGCACCATTCAGGTACGTGTCGGACCGCCGATCGATGCAGCCAAGTTCGACGCGGCAGCAATCACCGCCCAGGCCGAGCGCTGGATCGAAGCCCAGATGCAGGAAATCAGCCGGGCACACTGATACCGGCCTTTCGGCCGGCGACGAAGCGGTGAATCCGCTCGACCGCCTCCCGCAGCACCGGAACGTCGGCCGTGTAGGCAAAGCGCAGGTACCGTTCTGGCGCCTGGACGCCGAAATCCTTGCCCGGTGTTACCGCAACGCCGGCCCGCTCCAGGAGGCTTGCAGCGAACTCTGCGCTGTCTTCGGTAAACGCCGAGCAGTCGGCATAGATGTAGAACGCTCCGGACGGCTGGACCGGCACCCGGAACCCCAGTTTCACCAACTCCCCCCACAGGAAATCCCTGCGCACCTCGAAAGCCCGGCGGCGGCGTTCCAGTTCGGCGAAGCTTTGGTCCGAAAATGCCGCCAAGGCCGCGTACTGCGAGAGCGTGGGCGCCGAGATGAAGATATTCTGGGCCACCCGCTCTGCGGCCGCCGTGTATGCCTCCGGCACGATCAGCCAGCCCAGCCGCCAGCCGGTCATGCCGAAAAATTTCGAAAAGCTGTTGACGACGAAGGCATTCTCGCCGAACGCCAGGGCGCTGACCGAGCGTTGGCCGTATTCCAGCCCATGGTAAATCTCGTCCGAGATGAACATCCCTCCCTCAGCCTCGAACCATTCCACCAGGTCCCGCAAAATCGCGGCGTTCATGACCGTGCCGGTCGGGTTGGAGGGCGAAGCGCTGATCGCCACCGGTACGTCTCCCCTGCGATGCGCCCGGCACAAGGCGGCGTTCAGGTGGAAATCCTGCTCCGGCCCCACCGGCACGGCGTGCGGTTCACCCGAATACAGCCGCACGAAATTGGCATAACAGGGATAGCCGGGATCGGCCAGCATGACACGCCGGCCGGGTGACAAGGCAACGGCCAGTGCCAGGGAAAACGCGCCCGACGCGCCCGGCGTAAGGAAAATCCGCTGCGGCGCGACTGCGACACCGTAGCGTTCGGCGTAGTATCCCGCAAGCCGCTCCCGAAGCTCGGGCAATCCGGCGGCCGGCGTGTAGCGCACCTGCCCGCCGGCCAGGAAGCGGACCGCCGCCGCGCTCACAGGCTCGGGCGTCGGGAAATCCGGCTCACCGATCTCCAGGTGGACAATGGAACGCCCGGATGCCTCCAATTGCCTGGCGCGCGCCAGGATCTCCATGACGTGGAACGGCCGGATGGCGTCGGCAAGACAGCCGCCATCTCCCGCCCTCCTTGTTGCCTGACCAGCCTCATGCGGTCGCCGGTTCATCGAATCCCCCGTAAACCTGAACGGAAAAAATTCCATTTTACGGTTAAAATCCGGGCGTTGTGGATCTACTCGTTTCTGCACGGAGCGGTCGGCCGATTTCCCACTCATCCATCAACCAGACGGCATAAGTTCGGACTCATGCGCGCGGGCAAATTCTATCTCTTCGTCACTTTCGTGGTTCTGCTCGTCATCGCCATAGAAGGCGAACTCGTCGTGGAAATCCTTTCGCATACCGCCGAGCTGCTTCTCGAGGCCCTGGAGATGCTGCTGGACACGGTATTCGAAGCCGTGCTCGGCCTGACCCCGCGCGGCGCGCAGGTCCTGACGGCATGGCTCGCAGTCGGCGTTCTGGTATGGCTCGGGTCCCTGGCAGCCGGCAAGATCGCCCGAGAGTGGGACGATCGCATCCGGCAGATCGAGGATTACTGGCACCAAACGGTCGGCGAGACCAAGGCCTGGTACCTGCGTAACCGCCTGAAAATCATCCTGATCGGTACGGCAATCTGCCTGCTGGCCTTATTGACCCTGTTCTGATGGGGCAAACTCGGTAGGCTCCCATTCGAACCGGGGCAACAGGGTGAACGCATTGCGTATGCCTTCCGCCCATTGCTTCTGGATCGAAGCATAGAGGGGGCTGGAATAATCCAGGTGGAGATAATGGCCGATGGCGAAGGAGTCCCGCCGATATATGGCGATCTCTACGGGCGGACCGACCGAAATATTGCTTCGCATGGTGGAATCGATGGAGACCAGAGCACAGCGCGCCGCGTCCTCGAGCGTCGTGGCCGGGGCGATCATCCGGTCGAGAATCGGCTTGCCGTACTTGGTCTCGCCGACCTGCAGATAGGGATTGTCGGGTGAGGCCGTGATGTAGTTGCCCTGAGGATAGATGAGATAGATTTCGGGCAGCTGACCCTGGATCTGGCCGCCCAGGATGAAGCTCGCCTCGCCGGAGATGCCGCAGCGTTGCATCGCCGCGGCATGTTGCTCCTGAACCCGCACGCTGGTTCCGCCTATGTAGGACGCGGCGTCGTATAAGTAGGCTGCAGTATTCAGATTGTAGAGCGCTCCCGGATTTTCCAGATCGCGTCGTATGAGATTGATCAGCGCCTGCGTAGTCGCCAGATTGCCGGCGGCCAGGATGACCATCATACGGTCGCCGTGCAAATCGAAGCGGTACATCTTGCTGTAAACGCTGGCGTAATCGACGCCGGCATGGGTGCGTGAATCGGAGGCGAATACCAGCCCTTCGTCGACCTTGATGGCAAGGCAGTAAGTCATCGGGTTTCCTTCCGTAGGATCTGCGCGGTAGAGCCAAAGGACTCTAGCTCGAAACGGCCCTCGATCTCAAGCCGTCCGGCAAGAGCCGGGTGGCTTCGGTACTTGCACCGAATCGGCGCATCACGTTTCCGGTGTGCCCCAAACCAGCCCCAGAACCCGTGCCGCCGGAAGTCCGGCTCCGGCAAACGCCAAAAGACGGCACGGCACTTCGGGTGGCCCGGAAATCGCTAGCATCCCCTTGAAGGACACGAGCCTCCGGCATCGCGATGGATAATCCGCGTTCATAACACTTTCGCCTCCAAGGATCGAAGCACGATCATGAGCTTAGCCCTGCAAGACTACCCCAACCCGGACTGTTTCGATGAACTGATCGACGATGACGGCGCCCCCCGGCCCCATGCCCGCGCTCTGTTCGACCATCTCGACAGTTTCTCCGAAACGGACATCCAGGAACGCAAGGCCGCCACCGAAGCCGAAATCCTGAGCATGGGCATCACTTTCACCGTGTACTGCGAGAACGAGGGCTCCATCGATCGCGCCTGGCCGTTCGACGTCATCCCGCGGCTGATTCGAGCCGAGGAGTGGCGGACCGTCGAACGGGGCCTGAAACAGCGTACAAGGGCACTCAACCTGTTCATCGACGACGTTTACCACGGCCAGAACATCGTCCGGGACGGCGTGTTCCCCCGTGAACTACTGGCCGACTCCAGGAATTTCCGGCCGGAATGCGTGGGCATCGACCCGCCGCTCGGCGTATGGGCCCATGTCTGCGGCACCGATCTGGTCAAGGACAAGGACGGCCGGTTCTACGTGCTGGAGGACAATCTGCGGGTGCCATCGGGCGTGTCCTACATGCTGGAGAACCGCCTGGTGATGAAGCGGGTGCTGCCGGAGCTGTTCGAATCCTACGCCATCGCCCCGGTCGACGACTATCCGGCCCAGCTCCGCCAATGCCTGGCGTCACTGGCGCCCGTCGCCAACCCGCAGATCGTGGTGCTGACGCCCGGCATCTACAATTCCGCCTACTTCGAACACGCCTACCTCGCCCAGCAGATGGGCGCCGAACTGGTGGAAGGACGCGACCTGGTGGTCGGCAGCGACGACCGCGTCTACATGCGCACCATCGAAGGCCTGCACAAGGTCGACGTGGTTTACCGGCGGATCGACGACCTGTTTCTCGACCCGGAAGCCTTCCATCCGGAATCGGTACTCGGTGTGCCGGGCCTCATGCGCGCCTGGAAGAAAGGCAATGTGGCGCTTGCCAACGCTCCCGGCGCCGGGGTGGCGGACGACAAAGTGGTTTATACCTATGTTCCCGACATCATCCGCTATTACTTGAACGAGGAGCCCATCCTGCCCAACGTACCTTCCTACCGCTGCGTCGATCCCGAAGAATGCCGCTACGTGCTGGACCACCTCGACCAGCTCGTGGTCAAACCGGCCAACGAATCGGGCGGCTACGGCATGCTGATCGGCCCCAAGGCCAGCGAGGAAGAACGCGCGGAGTTCGCCGAACGCATTCGCCAGGATCCCCGCAACTACATGGCGCAGCCCATGCTAACGCTTTCCACCGCCCCCACCCTGGTCGACCATCGGGCCGAACCGCGCCATCTTGACCTGCGCCCCTTCATCCTGAGCGGCCGGGACACCTACGTGACCAACGGCGGACTGACGCGCGTCGCCCTCAAGAAGGGCTCCACCGTGGTGAACTCGTCCCAGGGCGGCGGCAGCAAGGACACCTGGATCATCGACGGAAAAGGAGCCTGATATGGCGATGCTGTCACGAGTCGCGGAAAGCCTCTACTGGATGTCGCGCTATCTGGAGCGGGCGGAAAACACCGCCCGCATGATCAACGCCAACGCCAACATGATGCTGGACCTGCCCAGGGATATCCGCCCCAGCTGGGATTCTCTGCTTACCATCACCGGCAGCGAGGAAACGTTCGGCACACGTTATTCCAGCCCGAACGAGGGCCAAGTCACCCGTTTCCTGATTTCGGACGCAGGCAACCCCGGCTCCATCCTCAGCTCGCTGCGCGCCGCCCGCGAGAATGCCCGCAGCATCCGGGACATCCTCCAGCGGGAAGGGTGGGAACACATCAACGAGTTGTACCTCAAGGCGATGGCGCGCATCCCGGACAGCGAGTCGCCGAAACGCCGCTTTGCCTACCTCGACGATATCATCCTCAGCGTACAAGGCATCGCCGGGTTGATTGCCGGTACGATGAGCCACGACGAGGCTTATGAATTCGTCCGCCTCGGCTGCGACCTGGAGCGCGCCGACATGACCACACGCATTCTCGACGTCCGCTGGGGCGATCTCTCGCCCGATGCCAAGGAAAGCCTGAAGCCCTTTGAAAACCTCCTGTGGATGAGCGTGCTGAAGTCGATGACCGCCTACCACATGTACCGGCGCCACTGCCAGACCGCGGTCGGACGCGACTCGGTGGTGAAGTTCCTCATGGAAGACAGGCTGTTTCCCCGTTCTTGCCATTACTGCCTGCGCGACATGCAGGATGCGCTCAACCATCTGCCGCAAGGCAACTGCGTCCGTGAGAAGCTGTCGGAAGCCACCGCCCTGGTCCAGGACGAGGAAGCCCGCCGACGCACCGAGTTGCGCCGCTTCATCGACGATCTGCAGGTCAAGCTGGGCGAAATCCACGATGCCTTGTCCGGCTGTTACTTCGACGTCGAGAAAATGTCGCCGCAGCAGAAGCAGCCCGCCTGCTGCAACGCATAACGGACACTGGATTCAGGACACAAAAAAGCCCGGGGCCGAAACCGCGGGCTTTTTGTCCGTCATCCGGACCGACGCTTCGGACGGCCCGAACGGTTGGGATCAGCCGTTGATGAAATAGTGCGTCACGATGCTGGCCACGTAGCCGGCAGCCACCGCGGGCGTCCACTTCAGATGGCTGAAGAAGGTGTACATGCCGCGGGAGGTCCCCATCAGTGCGACACCGGCCGCCGACCCCACCGACAGCATGGAGCCGCCCACGCCCGCGGTCAGGGTGACCAGCATCCACTGGTAGATGTCCATGTCCGGGTTCATGTTCAGCACAGCGAACATCACCGGAATGTTGTCGACCACGGCGGACAGGATACCGACGATGATGTTGGCCGCGGTCGCGCCGAGGCCGTCATACATGGCGACGGAAGCCAGTTCCAGGTAGCCGATGTAACCCAGGCCGCCAACCGCGAACACCACGCCGAAGAAGAACAGCAGCGTGTCCCATTCGGCATCGCGGACGTTGGCGAACACATCGAACTTGTCGCCGTTGACGCCGGGGAAATACAGCTTGAGGCGGTAACCGTAGAACATCAGGATGGACAAGCCCACCATCATGCCCAGAAACGGCGGCAGGTGGAGGAACTGCTTGAAGCTGACTGCGATGCCGATGGTCAGCACGAACAGGCCGCAGATCAGCAGGGCACCGGGCTTCATGGTGACGACTTCTTCCTCGGGGAATTCCGGCAATTCGTTGGGAATGGCGAAGTGCATGAATGCGGCCGGGACGACGAAGTTCACCACTGAAGGAATGAACAGCTCGAAGAAGTCGAAGAACTCCGCCTTGCCGGCCTGCCACACCATCAGGGTGGTGATGTCGCCGAAAGGGCTGAACGCCCCGCCCGCATTGGCCGCGATCACCAGGTTGATGAAACCTAAGCTCACGAACTTGGGGCTCTTGGCGCCGACCGCCATCACCACCGCGCCGACCAGCAGAGCCGAGGTCAGGTTGTCCGCCACCGAGGACAGGAAGAAGGTGATGACTCCGGTGATCCAGAACAGTTTGCGGTAACCGAACTTGCGGGTCACCAGCCAGGAACGCAGTGTCTCGAACACATTACGCTCGGCCATGGCGTTGATGTAGGTCATCGCAACCAGCAGGAACAGCATCAGCTCCGCGTATTCCTTGAGATCGTGCTCGAACGCCCGGTGCACCTCTTCGGCCGCGACGCCGGCAGTGCTGGCCATGTAAGCGACCTGCGCCCAGATGATGCCTGCAGCCAGAATGACCGGCTTGGACTTCCGAAGATGAGTGAATTCTTCGGTCATCACGAAGGCATAGGCCACGATGAAGATCAGAACACAGTATAATCCGCGGTGAGTCGCGGTCAGATCAAGGTTCTGGGTTTCCTCCGCCAGGGCAAGCTCGGGCAGCCCTAAGAAGAGCGACAGTAATGCGAATGCGCGTAACAAGGCCATGTCCTCTCAAATTGTTATGAATTAAATAAAAACGTGGCCGCTACATGAGCGGCCCGCCTGTTCCCAAATCTGACCCGCGATTATATAAGAAGAACATCCGGACTGACGAATCCACCGGGCCCCGGCGCCAAGCGCACCGGCGGCGCGCACGCTGTCCCAGCCCCACCACCACGCACCGGCTGCAGGCGTCGACTCCGACATGCCATGGTGTTATCGTCGATTTCATAGTAAAAAACTCAGGATATCGCCGAAGCGAACACCCGACAGCGAAGACGCCATGTATCAATACGACCAATACGACCAGCGGCTGGTCGACGAACGGGTTGCCCAGTTCCGCAGCCAGACCCGCCGATTCCTCCAGGGCGAACTGACCGAAGACCAGTTCCGACCCTTGCGCCTGATGAACGGGCTGTACATCCAGCGCCACGCCCCGATGCTGCGCGTGGCCATTCCCTACGGCCTGCTCTCGTCCCGGCAGCTGCGCAAGCTGGCCGAGATCGCCCGCCGCTACGACAAATCCGTTGCCCATTTCACCACCCGCCAGAACATCCAGTTCAACTGGCCGCGCCTGGAAGACGTGCCGGATATCCTGGCGGAACTGGCGACGGTTCAGATGCACGCCATCCAAACCAGCGGCGCCTGCATCCGCAACGTGACCAGCGACCCGCTGGCCGGCGTCTGCCCCGACGAGATCGAAGACCCGCGCCCGTACTGCGAGATCGTCCGCCAGTGGTCGACCCTGCACCCGGAATTCAGCTACCTGCCGCGCAAGTTCAAGGTCGCCGTCAGCGGAGCGGCGAAGGACCGCGCCGCGACCCAGGTGCACGACATCGGCCTGCAAATGGTCCGGAATGAGGCAGGCGAAACCGGCTTCGAGGTCCTGGTCGGCGGCGGCCTCGGACGCACGCCGATCATCGGCCAGATCATCCGCCCCTTCCTCGCCAAGGCCGACCTGCTGTCCTACCTGGAGGCCATCCTGCGCGTTTACAACCGCTTCGGGCGGCGCGACAACAAGTACAAGGCCCGGATCAAGATACTGCTCAAGGAAACCGGCATCGAGGATTTCACCCGCCAGGTCGAAGCCGAATGGGCGCATGTCCGCGGCCAATTGGTCCTCGACACGGCTGAGATCGAGCGGGTCAAACGGCATTTCACCGCGCCGGATTACCAACCCGCAAGCGCGGGAACTCTGGACACTCAAGCCGCAGCCGATCCCCGCTTCGATGCCTGGCTCAGGAACAACACCGCTGCCCACAAGAACGCCGGCTACCGTTCGGTTTTCCTATCGCTCAAACCTCGCGGCGTACCGCCGGGCGACGTCACCGACGCGCAGATGGAAGCCATTGCCGACGTCGCCGACCGCTACAGCTTCGGCGAGGTCCGCGCCACTCACACCCAGAACCTGGTGCTCGCAGACGTGAACCAGGACGACCTGTTCGATCTGTGGCGGAGGCTAGCCGCCATCGGACTGGCCACACCCAACATCGGCAAGGCCACCGACATGATCTGCTGCCCCGGCCTGGATTACTGCTCGCTCGCCAACGCCAGTTCGATCCCGGTGGCAGAAGACATCTATTCGCGCATCGACGACATCGACTATCTGCACGACCTCGGCGACCTGCGCATCAACATCTCCGGCTGCATGAACGGCTGCGCCCATCAGAGCGTCGGCCACATCGGCATCCTGGGCGTCGACAAGAAAGGCGAGGAGTGGTACCAGCTCACCCTCGGCGGCAGTTCCAGCAACGACGCATCCCTCGGCGAGCGCCTCGGCCCCGCCATCGACAAGGCCAACGTAGCCCAGGCCGTGGAAACCATCCTGCAAGCCTACATCGAACTCCGCCAGGACGAGGAATCCTTCCTCGACACCGTGCGGCGTCTCGGCATCAACCCGTTTCAGGAGCGCGTCTATGCCCATCATTAAGGACGGATTCATCGTCACCGATACTTGGCACCACTTGGCCGACGACGAGCCGGTGAGTGCAGCCCCGTGCACCGTCTCGCTCGCACGCTGGAACCGGGAGAAAAACGAGCTGGCGGCCCACGGCGGCGCCTTGGGGCTGCGGGTCGGGGGAGACGACCGAGTGGAAGATGTCGCCGGAGAACTCGACCAGTTCCCGTTGGTCGTAGTGGAGTTCCCCAGCATGGTCGACGGGCGCGGCTTTTCCGTCGCCAGGCTGCTGAGGGAGCGCTACGGCTACCGGGGCGAACTCAGGGCGCGCGGGGCCTTCATCCCGGACCAGGTGTTCTATCTCCGGCGCGTGGGATTCAACGCCTTTGAATTCACACACGATGCGAACCTGGAAACCGCACTGCCACTGCTCAGCGAATTCAGCGTGACTTACCAGGCTGCAGTCGACGAACCGCTGCCGATTTATCGGCGTTGCGCCAGATGAGCCGGTAATTCTGAAACCCCGGCTGCGCCTCGCCTCAAACTGGCGCACCGGAGCCGGGACGGGTTTTAAGACGCCGTTCCAGCAGGGTCCTGCGGCCCGGCCACCCGATCCATGAGTACGCGGGCTTCGGCCTTCTGACGGTCGTTCCCTGCTGCGAGGATATCCTCGAGCAGTTCGCGTGCCGAATCGGCATCGCCCATGTCGACGTATGCCTTGCTCAGATCAAGCTTGGTCTCGAGCGGGTCCATGTCGGTAATGTCCGCGTACGGATCCGCATCTTCCCGTACCGGACCCGGTGTGCCGAAACCGGGCTCCCCGGCGGTACCCGCGTTCCGCGCGGTCGGAACCGCTTCGATCTCGATGGTGATCGGCTGCTCGGACACGAGGCCCGAACTTTCCTCGGCCGCCACCGCGGCCCGAGGTTTCCCGGCACTATCGCCGAGGCTTTCGAGTTCCGCCAACAACGACTCGAGAGAATCGCCTGAGGAAGCCGCCGTACCGGCGTACGGCTCCGGTTCGTAAGCGATGAGATTGCCGGCGTCATGGACGACCTTCGGCTCGTCCTTCGCCTTCCCGACCGGCATGGCTGAATCCCGTCCAGCGAAGTCGAACTCGAGGGGGGGCATATCGTCGGCCGCAACGTCCGCCACCTCAGGGTGCGCGGCGCCGTCTGCGGATTCCGCCTCGAATGCATCCGGCGGAGCCTCTTCCACGAACGCGGGTGGTGGCAGTGGCTCAGGAAGCGGCTCGCCCACACCCGGCTGGAGCGGGAATGGCACGGCCGATGCCGCCTCCGGTAGATCGTCCGGAGCATCCGCCTGGGAGGGGGACTTCAGCCGCAGCTTCAAACTCATGCGGGCCACCTCTCCCCAGAGTTCCGGTCGCGTCTCGCGCCATCCCGACACATCTTCCGCCAGATCCTCGAACGCCTGGTATTTCTCACCCAGATACAGGATTTCGAGCAGTTTCAGGTGAAATTCGTCGCTTTCGGGATGTGCCGCAACGGCGGCCCGCATCAATTGTTCGGCCTGAGCATTTTTTCCGTTGGCCAGAAAGGCTTCAGCCTCGGCGATTGGGTCGACGGGCTCCCCGGAATCCACGGCTTCGGCCGCGTTGCGGTACGATTCCAGAGTGCGGACACCGGCGGTGGAAACGCTCCGCGCTCCGGCCGGTTGCTTCTTGCCCGCCTTCAGCATATCGAGACTCGAAGGCAGCACCAGGCCAAGGGTGAACAACCGCCGCTTCCGGTTCGCCCACCAGGCCAGCGCCGCCGCGAGAGTGACGGTGCCAATACCGCCCCCCCAAATCCAAGCGCCGTTCGCAGGCGCTTCCTCCGGCTGCGCAGTCACCCGCGTCGGAGCTTCGATCGCCACGGTCACCGGTGCGCCGGCACCGGTGACCGTGGCAGGAGACGGCTCCGGCGACGGCAGGGTGCTGGCGGCCGGGGAAGCCGCAGCCGGAAAAACTCCAGCGGACGCCGTTCCGGCACCCGGCACTGGGGGCTGCATCGCCGCAATCTGGTGCTCCTTCAGTTCGAGAAGTTTCTGAAGGGTCGAAAGCTGCTGTTCGAGCGCTCCCAGTCTGGCGCGAATTTCCTCATTTTCCTGGCGAAGGCTTTCGGCGACTTCCAGGGCGATGTCCTCCTTGCCGCCGGCACTGCCCGCCTGTCCCTTGCTGCCGGGAGCCAGAAGTCTGAGCCGGGAGCCTCGAACCGCGGCCTCCTCCCCTGCCACTCGCGGGACGGGAGCGGAAGTCTCGGGGGCGCGCTCGGACGCCGCCGCGGCCGCCTCATCCGGACTTTCGCGGCGCACCGCCGCCCGCAGTTCCCGCCACTCCCTGGCTGCTTCTGCCGGCTGCCGTTCCGCCAGCGCCGCGTGCGGAGGGATGTTCAATACGACTCCGCGCTTGAGGGCGTTGACCTTGCCACCCGCGAAGGCGTCAGGGTTGGCGTGGTAGATGCCGACCTTGATTTGCTCCGGCGTGAGATCGCCGTCCGCGTTGACGGCCCTGGCAATGGAAGACAGCGTGTCGCGGCGCCTTATGGGGCCGTATTCCGAGACGTTGTCGGAAGGCTTCGGACGGCGTGCATCGGAGACAGACGGATTGTCCGCAAAATAAGGCGACCGCGGGGCGGAGTCGTACCGGTATTGGGAAGATGGCTCGGACTGGCCGGCGGAACTCAGGCCCGGAAGGACCTGGGCCGGCGGATCGACCAGTACGGTGAATTCCTTGACGACCCGCCCGTCCGGCCAATTCACTTCCATGAGAAAACTCAGGAACGGATCGCGGACGGGTTCGCGGGAACTGATCCGGATCGCATAGCGTCCGTCCGCCTGCCGCTCCGGTTGAAACCGCAGGCTCGACAGGAACTGCTGGCGCTCGATGCCGGCCTGGGCAAAAGCCTCCGGCGGAGCCAAGACTACCTTGATGTCGTCGAGCTTTTCATCCGAAAGGACGAGCGGCACCTCCGCCTTGAGGGTCTGGTTGAGAGCAGACTGCAGCCTGAGCTCCCCGACCCCCAGCGCATGGGAGCCGGGCGAAATGAATATGCCGATGAGCGTCAGGGTCCGACGCGCGAATCTGATCCTTTCCGCTCTGTACACCGCGTGTCTTCAGCAAGAAATGTAAAAAACTCCGCTTCAAAGATAGCTGCCGATCAGCGCCTCCGCGATCTGCACGCTGTTGAGCGCAGCGCCCTTACGGATGTTGTCCGCCACGATCCACAGGTTCAGCCCGCGCGGATGCGAGATGTCCTCACGGATACGGCCGACATAAACGGGATCGTGCCCGGCCGCCTCACTGACGGCGGTGGGGTAGCCGCCCGGCAGGTGTTCGTCGATCACCACCACACCCGGCGCCTGCTGCAGCAGCGCCCTCGCCTTATCCGCTGTGATTTTGTCGCGGGTTTCGATGTGCACCGCTTCGGAATGGCCGAAGAACACCGGCACCCGCACCGCCGTCGGGTTCACTTCGATATGATCATCGCCCATGATCTTGCGGGTTTCCCACACCATCTTCATCTCTTCCTTGGTGTAGCCGTTGTCCAGGAAGACGTCGATCTGAGGCAGCACGTTGAAAGCGATCTGCTTGGGGTAAACCGAAGCCTCGCAGGGCCGGCCGTTGAGCAGCTGCGCGGTCTGCCCCGCCAGCTCCTCGATGGCTTTCTTACCGGTGCCGGACACCGCCTGGTAGGTGCAGACGTTGATGCGCTCGATGCCAACCGCGTCGTAGATTGGCTTCAATGCCACCAGCATCTGGATGGTGGAGCAATTCGGGTTGGCGATGATGCCGCGGTTCCGGTAATCGGCGATCTTTTCCGGATTGACCTCCGGCACCACCAACGGGATGTCGTCCTCGTAGCGGAACCGGGAGGTGTTGTCGATCACCACGCAGCCGGCCGCGGCGGCTTTGGGCGCGTGGATGTCCGACACCGAGGCGCCGGGCGAGAACAGACCGATCTGGGCCTTGGACCAGTCGAACTCCTCGACGTCCAGCACTTTGAGCTGGCTGCCCTGGAACTCCACGCGTTTGCCGGCGGAACGGCTGCTGGCCAAGGCGTACACCTCGCCCACCGGGAAATTGCGCTGCTCCAGGATGGACAGCATGGTTTCGCCGACAGCCCCGGTGGCTCCCAGCACGGCGACGTTAAAGGTTTTGCTCATGGCTTACACTCGAAGGGAAACGTCGGGGTTCAGGCGGCGCGCAGCGCAGCGACGATGGCATCGCCCATCGCGGCGGTGCCGACCTTGGCGGTGCCTTCCGCGGCGATGTCGGCGGTGCGGCAGCCCTGATCCAGCGCCGTCTGCACGGCCTGCTCGATCCTTTCCGCCGCTGCCGCGTCGTCCAAGCTGTAGCGCAGCATCATGGCCAGCGACAGAATGGTGGCGATCGGATTGGCGATACCGCGGCCGGCGATGTCCGGGGCCGAGCCGTGGATGGGCTCGTACATGCCCTTGCCGTCCTTGTCCAGCGAAGCCGAGGGCAGCATGCCGATCGAACCGGTCAGCATCGCGGCGCAGTCCGACAGGATGTCGCCGAACATGTTGTCGGTCAGCATCACGTCGAACTGCTTAGGTGCGCGCACCAGCTGCATGGAGGCGTTGTCGACGTACATGTGGCTCAAGGCGACCTCCGGATACTCCCTGCCGACCTCGATCACCACCTCGCGCCACAGCTCGGTGCACTCCAGCACGTTGGCCTTGTCGATGCTGCACAGGCGCTTGTCGCGCTTCTGGGCAATCTGGAACGCGCTGTGGGCGATGCGGCGGATCTCCGATTCGCTGTATACCAGGGTGTTGTAGCCTTCGCGCTCGCCCTGCTCGTTGATGCGGCGGCCGCGCGGCTTGCCGAAATAGATGCCGCCGGTCAGCTCGCGCACGATCATGATGTCGAGACCGGAGACCACCTCGGGCTTGAGGGTCGATGCCGAGACCAGCTGCGGATAGAGCACCGCGGGGCGCAGATTGGAAAACAGTTCCAGTTCGGAACGCAGGCCCAAGAGGCCGCGCTCGGGCCGCAGCGCGTAGTCCAGCGGCTCCCACTTGGGGCCCCCGACCGCACCGAGCAGGATCGAATCGGCAGCCCGGCACAGGTCCAGGGTTTCCTGAGGGAACGGCGTGCCGTGCGCATCGTAGGCCGCGCCGCCGATCAGGGCGTGTTCGGTTTCGACCGCGAGGCCGAAGTCGGTGCGCAGGCAATCCAGAACCTTCAGGGCCTCGGCGACGATTTCGGGACCGATGCCGTCACCGGGCAAAACAGCAATTTTCACAGTCATTGGAGCGAATTCCTAAATTTACGCAAGAATCAGGGGACGGCAAACAGCCAGGGGGCGGACTCGCGGTGGGCCAATTCGTAGGCGCGAATAGCCTCGGCATGCTGCAGAGTCAGGCCGATGTCGTCCAGGCCGTTGAGCAAGCGATGCTTGCGGGAGGCGTCCACCTCGAAATGGAAGGTTTCGCCGAACGGCGTCGCCACGGTCTGCGCCTCCAGGTCGACGGTCAGCTCGAAACCGGGACCGGCTTCCGCGAACAAGCGGTCCACTTTGGCCTCCTCGAGTACGATGGGCAGGATGCCGTTCTTGAAGCAGTTGTTGTAGAAGATATCGGCGAAGCTCGGCGCGATGACGGCGCGAAAACCGTAATCCTCCAGCGCCCACGGCGCATGCTCGCGCGAGGAGCCGCAGCCGAAGTTCTTGCGGGCCAGCAATATCCTGGCGCCGGCATAGCACGGCAGGTTGAGCACGAAATCCGGATTGAGCGGGCGATTGCTGCAATCCATGTCCGGCTCGCCCCGGTCCAGATAGCGCCATTCGTCGAACAGATACGGGCCGAACCCGCTGCGGCGGATGGATTTCAGGAACTGCTTGGGGATGATGGCGTCGGTGTCGACGTTCGCGCGATCCAGCGGTACGACCTTCGAAATGACTTTCTTGAAAGGCTTCATGCACGCCGTCCTTCGGTGATGTCGACGAAATGGCCGTGAATGGCCGCCGCAGCCGCCATGGCCGGACTCACCAGATGCGTACGGCTCCCATAGCCCTGGCGCCCCTCGAAATTCCGGTTGGAGGTCGAGGCGCAACGCTCACCGGGTTCCAGCCGGTCGGCGTTCATCGCCAGGCACATGGAACAGCCGGGCTCACGCCATTCGAATCCGGCATCGGTGAAAACCTTGTCCAGCCCCTCCTGCTCCGCCTGGCGCTTGACCAGACCGGAACCCGGCACCACCAGCGCCTGCTTGACGGCGACCTTATGGCCACGAGCGACTTCCGCCGCCGCGCGCAGGTCCTCGATCCGCGCGTTGGTGCAGGAGCCGATGAACACCCGGTCGACCCGGATCGCCTCGATCGGCGTGCCCGGCTGGAGATCCATGTACTGCAGCGCCCGCTCCATGCTTTCGCGCCGCACGGGATCCGTTTCCACCGCCGGGTCGGGTACCTTGGCATCCACCGATACGACCTGCTCCGGCGAGGTTCCCCAGGTCACCTGTGGCTTGATGCTGGCCGCGTCGATCTCGACGGTCTTGTCGAACACCGCATCGGGATCGCTGTGCAGTTTGTGCCAGGCATCGACCGCCTGATCCCACAGCGCGCCTGCCGGAGCGAACGGCCGGCCCTTGAGGTAGTCGAACGTCACCTCGTCCACCGCCACCAGGCCGGCGCGTGCGCCCGCCTCGATAGCCATGTTGCAGACCGTCATCCGGCCTTCCATCGACAAGCCGCGGATGGCCTCGCCGGCGAATTCGATGGTATAGCCGGTGCCGCCGGCGGTTCCGATACGCCCGATGACCGCCAGCACGAGGTCTTTCGCCGTCACGCCCGGCGCCAGCTTGCCGTCAACGCGCACCAGCATGTTCTTCGCCTTGCGCTGCACCAGGCATTGTGTGGCCAGCACGTGCTCGACCTCGGAAGTGCCGATCCCGAAGGCGAGCGCCCCGAAGGCACCGTGGGTAGACGTATGCGAATCGCCGCAAACGATGGTCATGCCTGGCAGGGTCGCGCCCTGCTCGGGACCGATCACGTGCACGATGCCCTGGCGCAGGTCGTCCATCGCGAATTCGGTGATGCCGAAATCGGCGCAGTTCTTATCCAGGGTTTCCACCTGCAGACGCGATACCGGATCGGCGATGCCCCGGTCGCGGTCGGCGGTCGGCACGTTGTGGTCGGCCACCGCAAGGTTGGCATCCAGCCGCCACGGTTCGCGCCCCGCCATCCGCAGCCCCTCGAAAGCCTGGGGCGAGGTCACCTCGTGAATCAGATGGCGGTCGATATAGATCAGGCACGATCCGTCCGCATCGGCATGCACGACGTGGTCGTCCCACAGTTTGTCGTAAAGGGTTTTTCCGCTCATGGCTTAAAGATGGAAAGATGGATCCGGTGGCCTCTCAGGCCAAGACGGTCAGCACCGCGTCGCGGATGGCCTCGACGCTGCCCACCCCCGGCAAGGTATGGAATTTCGCCCCGCCCTGTCCTGCTTTGTCCCGGTAGTAATCGACCAGCGGCTTGGTCTGGGCATGGTAGACCTCCAGGCGCTTGCGGACGGTCTCCTCCTTGTCATCCTCGCGCTGGATCAGGGGCTCGCCGGTCTCGTCATCCTTGCCTTCCGCCTTCGGCGGATTGAACACCACATGATAGGTACGGCCGGAAGCCGGATGCACCCGCCGGCCGCTCATGCGCTTGACGATCTCCTCGTCGTCCACCGCAATCTCCACCACATGGTCGAGCGCCACGCCCATCTCGGCCAGCCCATCGGCCTGGGCGATCGTGCGCGGGAAACCATCCAGGAGGAACCCGTTCGCGCAGTCCGGCGCAGCGATCCGCTCCTTGATCAAGCCGAGGATGATCAAATCCGACACCAGTTGCCCGGCATCCATGATCTTCTTTGCCTCCATCCCGAGCGGCGTGCCCTCGCGCACTGCGGCACGCAGCATGTCGCCGGTGGAAATCTGAGGGATGCCGAAACGCTCCGTGATGTACTTGGCTTGCGTACCCTTACCGGACCCAGGGCTTCCCAGCAGCATGATGCGCATGAACGACTCCGACGCTTTTATGTAAGAAACCTTGTATCATGCCATAGATGCGACCGCAGCGCCTACCGGCCAGCCGTGATGGCCGGCAAAACGGTGCCCCGCCACCAGCCCAAACGAACGGGACCGGCAGGCTATCGAGTCGCCCCGACGCGACTCTGTCCGCTCCGCAACATTTGGGAAATACTCCCGATACAACGCCGTGATTTACTTGGCACCGTGGGCCGAAAGCACTCCCTGGCCCACGTCGACAGTTGACCACGGAGCCGGTGACCCGGCGGCCAGCCGCCCTAAGCTGGCCGCTCCCTGCATCGAACGCACCGCCGCGGCGACTTCCGCCGCCGCCTTTCTAGCCGGCGTTTTGCAAAGCAAACTCCCAATTGACCAGCTTGTCGAGAACCGCATTGACATAATCGGCGCGGCGGTTCTGATAGTCCAGATAATAGGCGTGCTCCCACACGTCGATTGCCAGCAGAGGCTTTGTGGCGGACGCCAATGGAGTATCGGCATTGGCCGTCTTGATAATCTCTAGCTTGTCGCCATTGAGAACGAGCCAAGCCCACCCACTTCCGAACTGTGAAACCGCCGCGTTCGCAATTTCCTGCTTGCAGGCAGCGACGCTACCGAAAGAAGTCTCGATTTTCCGTTTAAGCGACGCCGGCGGCTCGCCGCCGCCTTTGGCCCGCAGGCTTTTCCAATAGAACGTATGGTTCCAGACCTGAGCTGCGTTATTGAAAATCAGAGCTTTGTCCGCCTTCCCCGCAGTATCTGTAATAATTTTCTCCAAGGGAACATCAGCATAATCCGTTCCTGCCACAAGCTTGTTCAAATTATCCACATAACCCTTGTGATGTTTCCCATAATGGAACCCGATCGTCTTGGCTGAAATCACCGGTGCCAGGGCATCCTCGGCGTAAGGCAACGGCGGCAAGGAATGGGGAGACGCTGCCTTCGAAGCCCTGGGAAATCCGCCCATTGCCAAGCAGGCGACGGTTCCCGCGGACGCAATGAGAAAGCTGCGACGGCTGTTTACAATCGATGATTCGCGCACATTACTCCCTCTCATATCTGCCTCTCTGGATTTGGTGGAAGAATAGAACCATCCTTGTCACCGAAAACCGATTCAGGCTTTCTTAACAAACTCCGATTTCAGGCCCATAGCGCCAATACCATCGATCTTACAATCGATGTCGTGGTCGCCGTCGACCAAACGAATGTTCTTGACTTTAGTACCAACCTTAACCACCGATGATGAGCCTTTGATTTTCAAATCCTTGATCACCGTCACGCTGTCCCCGTCTTTAAGAATGTTGCCGTAAGCGTCTTTCACCACTTTATCGGCTTCCACATTCTCGGGAACCGCGGACATTCCCCATTCGTAACCGCATTCTGGACAGATGAACATTGCTCCGTCTTCATAGGTGAATTCAGAATTGCATTGTGGGCACGGCGGAAAATTACTCATACTATACCTTTGAAATTGGCTATAAAAAAGTGAGCGGAATCTACACTAACGCCAAGGGCGAAGTCAAAGTCCCTGATGGAATGTGCTGGTCGGCTCCTGAACCAGCGGTCGCGCTCAAGGCGCCATGGCAAAAGGAGGGTGATTCGATCCCGGTCTGACCTTTGTTGCCATCATGGCGTGATTGCCCGAGCAATCGGTGGTTGAAACCCGACAATCCGGGAGTTTTTTGTTCCGCCGCGTTGGCAGTTGCTGCAGCCACATTTCAATCGGATCCGCTCGCCGCTGCCCGAATGCGGGCGCGGCACCGGGCCCAGCCAGGCGGCCAATTGCCGGCCGTTCTCGAAACTTTTGGCATCGTCGATCCAAGGCACCAGCGCGCTCGCTGCGAGGGGACCGATACCGGAAATCTCTGCCAGTTTCCGACTCATGGCCTGTTCACGGTCCCAGGCCTGGATCTGCTGCTCCAACTCATCGACCTGCCGATCCAACGCCTTGAGGTGCTCGCCCAGCCGCTCCACTAAGGCGCGAAAGGTGGCCGGGAGTTCGTTCTCGCAGTCCTCCAGAATCTCGGCGAGCCGCGGGATGATATATCCGATGCCCCGGGGCAACACAAGGCCGAATTCGCCGAGGAATCCCCGAATCTGATTGAGACGTGGATTCGAACCACCGCTGGCGGAGTCGGAGAGCGTTGCAGTGTTGGACATAGCGACTTAAAACGATGCTAAACAGCAGCTTAGCTTCCGCGCCCCAGCAATATACCGGCTATCGCCTGCATTGCAGTAGACGCCACGTGGACATTGGCTGTGTCGTGCGAGGTTTAGCAGGTAGAATGCCCAGAACTCGCATTGGTCAAATTTCGCGCCGCAGCCCCACGGCCACGACAAGAGCAAGGGGAGAACATGGCGGGGAGCGATTCCGTGGTTCACATCAATAATATCGAATTAGCGAAAAGCTACGGCCAGTTCCTCTCAGCACTGGGCGGTGTCAGCATCACCGTTCTAACATTGGTTTTAACGCTTCGTAAGGAAATCGCCGACCAGCGCCTCTTTCTCTTTCTCAACGCAGCATTGACCGTCGCAGCGATCGTTTGCTTCGTAGGCGCACATGGCATGGCCGAGGTCAGCGCCATTCCAGAAGCCGACATGCTCGGCGCCCGACGCCTTTACATGGTGGCTAGCGTCAACGTCTACATGGCCGCGGCATTATTCTTGTTCTCCCTGATGCTCTTGCCCAGAGTCTACGACGGTCACATGCCCGCCGGCCTATTGGCGATCACGTTTTGGTCCTTCATCGGGATCGAGATCGGGGCGATAGCCTGGATGGTTTCCTTCATTGCGCAGCTGGATCATCCCTATTCGGATCACGGACTCATCAGCGCCGGAGTGACAGGGGCGATGATCTTAGGGTACGAACCGAAGGCCGACGCAGCCACCGGCTTCGTTGCATTCCCGTTTTGGGTCAGCATCGCGATCAGTGGAGCATCGCTAGTATTGTTCGCATCGACATTCCAACTGCTGGAGGGACCGCAGTGGTTCGATGTGATGTTCTATTGTGTTGGCATGGCGCTGCCTTCCATGGCATTGATGCGTCTCGGTTGGAAGGAATATCGCAGACAGTAACCCGCAAAAAGAGATTCTTAAGGCAGCAATTCCAAAGCCTTTTTTGTCGCTTCCTCCTTAGCCTTTGCCTTGGCCGCCTTCGTCGCCTCCTCGGCGGACTTCGGTGCCGCCTCCACCTGCTTCTTGATAGACTTGGCCGACTTGGCGGTGCTCTCTACAGCCTTCGCCCCTTCTTTGGCCTCCTCAGGCACCGCTTCCTTAAGCTGTTGCTTGGCCGACTCCTTAGCGGCCGCCTCCACCTGACCCTTGACGGCATCTGGCGCGGCTTTTGCCGTTTCCTTCATCTTCTTAGCCGTGTCGACCGCCTCCCCCGCGGTTTTCGCTCCCTGTACCACCTCGCTGGGAGCCGCTCTGGTGGCAGCATCCTTCAGTAGCTGTTTGCTGACATCATCCAGCGCGTAAAGCTCATTGGATTCTGCCAGAACCTGTCCAGACGTCATCAACACGGAAACGACTACGAACGATAGGGTACGCATGGTCTTTCTCCTTCACTTGTCATGGTGCGTGGCGGTCTTTGTAGCTACCCGATACCGATGGTACTCGAGCCAAAATGGAGATGTACAGCCCAGAGGACGACCAAAGCCCGACAGTTGGCCCTAAGCGGCATATTCTTCGGCGCGGGCGCTTCGGAAACCTGTTTGCCCAGGCCCGGTACCACTACTGAGTGACCTGGGAGGGCTATCCTGACCTGCTCCCCGATTTAGTCCGAAACGGACATAGAGTCTGCGGTTAAAAATGTGTCTGCAAACTGATCTGGCGTCAGGTAAGCCAACGAACTGTGGGGGCGTTGCTCATTGTATTCCCGACGCCACTCCTCAATGACTTGGCGAGCATGGCGCATCGAGACGAACCAATGCTCGTTCAGGCATTCATCCCGGAATTTGCCGTTGAAGCTTTCGATGTAGGCGTTCTGCTGTGGCTTACCTGGCTGGATGAAGCTCAAGCACAGTCCTTGGCTATCGGCCCATTCATCCAAAGCCTTGCCGGCAAACTCGGGGCCGTTGTCGACGGTGACTGATTTGGGCAATCCGCGGATCTCTGCCAGCCGTTGCAGCACACCGACTACACGTCTGCCAGGCAGCGAAGTATCGACTTCGATGGCCAAGCACTGCTTCGTGAAGTCATCGACGATATTCAGGCACCGCAGCCGCCGACCATCGGCCAAACCGTCCGAAACATAGTCCATAGACCAACTCTCGTTAGGCGCCGATGGCGCGACCTTGATTTGGCGCTCCACGCCGGCAATGCGCTTCCGCTTTCGTTTGCGGACCATCAGGCCGGCCTCGTGATACACGCGATAGGTGCGCTTTCGGTTGATTTCCCAACCCTCTCGGCAAAGTAGCACGTGCAGCCGGCGATACCCATAGCGCCGCTTCTGCGCTGCCAATTCGCACAGTCGTTCCTTGAGCTCCTGGTCTACTGGCCGCTTAGCTTCGTAGCGATACAGCGACCGAGAAATACCGATCAGCCCACAAGCCCGCGTGACGCCCATCTGGTGCTTTGTCATCAGATGGGAGACCGCCACCCTCTTGGCTTGTGGGCTTACCACTTTCGGCCTACAACCTCTTTCAACGCAGCATTGTCCAGCATCGCCTCCGCCAGCAGGCGCTTGAGCCGGGCATTCTCGGTCTCCAGTGCCTTGAGCCGCTGCGCATCCGACACTGTCAGGCCGCCGTATTTCGCTTTCCAGTTGTAGTACGTCGCCTCGCTGAGCCCGTGCTTGCGGCACAGCTCCGCTACTTTTAGGCCGGCTTCGGCTTCCTTCAGGATGCCAATGATCTGTTCTTCGGTGAAACGCTTCTTCATGCTGCCTCCTATCGAGGCAGACTCTACATCACGACCGGACTAATCTCGGGGAGCAGGTCACTCCTGTCGAGTTCGACAAACTGCACCGAAAAGCAGCCTGATTTTGTGTCCGGAAAAATTTTGCCAGATCAAAATGTCGCCGATTGAGGAAGAACTGCGAGCGCAAGCTCAACACCAGCTTGCAGTTCATCCACTTGGCACTTCTCGTCCTGCTCATCTGAAGATCGTAAACAGGCTCTTACCGCTTTTTCCCCTCTCTTCCCTGATCGAAATGCCGACAATGCCGGTCGCTGCAGGACATCCTGGCGAAAATCGCAATATTCGATCTTTGGCGCAAAATTTGTTTAACAAGTTACACGACGCGGAAACGTGTCCGCAGGAATACCAATTGTCGCCAATTGTTGCGATCGACTGTGCCGCCAGTGTGCCACGGCCGGAAACGAAAAAGGCCCCCATCGCTGGAGGCCTTGATTTTATTGGCTGGGGGACGTGGATTCGAACCACGGTTAGCGGAGTCAGAGAGCGTTGCAATGCGGTGCATAGCGGCACAAAGCAAGGTTAAACAACAAGTTGGCTCCAAATGGCCCGCTATAAACCGGCTATTTCCTGCAATGCCGTTGACGTTTCGTTGACACCGGCTTGATCGCTATTCGTAGTGCGTCCACATCCGCAACACCTTCACGGTCTTCTCCTCACTCAACACCTGATACACCAATCGATGTTGAATATTGATCCGTCGTGAAAATGCGCCGGCAAGATCACCGACCAGCTTCTCGTACGGCGGCGGATTCTGAAAAGGATTCTCTGCCAGCACATCCAACAGCGCTTGAGCCTTCGGCTTCAAACCCGCAGCCCCCAGCTTCCCCGCATCCTTCTGGGCCTGCTTCGTAAACACCAGACGCCACGTCACCAATCGAGGTCCTGGCTGCACTCCTTCACGGGCGTCCTCATGCCCTCCTTGATCGACTCCCTCATCCCTGGAACCGACAACAGGAAAAGCGTCTCCTGAATAGCCGACCAATCCTCCTCCGAAACCAGCACCGCATTGTTCCGCTTCCCCGTAATCAGTACAGGTGAATGCGACACAGCCGCCTCATCGATCAAGCGGTAAAGGTTAGCGCGGGCTTCGCTCACTGACACGGTAGACACGAACAACCTCCGACAACTGCAGACCTGAATAGTACGTGAAATCGTACGCCACAAACGGCAACACCGCTAGGTTTCATTGTTCTCGATGCGCTCCGCGATCACCCTCAGCGCCAGGATTTTCGCCTTGATTGTCGCTTCTTCCCGGCTCATCCCATAGGCCAGGACTCCGGGTAGCTCAGGAACCTCAGCCACCCATCGGCCGTCTGCCTCCTGTTCCTGATGAATGCTATAGCTCATCGGACTGCCTTATCCTTCCAGTAGGTTATTGATTTCATAAACCTCACAAACCCAAGTACCGAAATAGTCCCAGGAACCATTTCCCTATTTCACGTAAGGGATTGCAACCCCTTCCGTGCTGATCATGATATAAAAGAAGCCGAGTCCAAGAACATGAGGAAGCTACTCGACTGTAATATCACCATGTAAACGAAGTGAGCATATACCAAGATGCTCGGCCTATTAGGGATACAACAGGCGCGTAATTAAATCTTTATTACAGTTGGCGCCGTTCCCTTTTGGCGACGATATATATTAGAGAGCACATAAAACAGAGGGAACAAGTCATGGCTAATCCATACTTTGTTGATTTGCTGAAAAAGGGGCCAGACATCTGGAATAAGACGAGAGAAAGCAACCCCCAGGATTTCGTAGACATCGACCTGGCGGAAGCCCACTTCGAAAGGGCCGACCTCCGCGGGGTACAACTTCAAGGGGCCAACCTCGCAAGAGCCTACCTCGAAGGCGCGAATCTCCAGGGCGCCAAACTCCAAGGAGCCAACCTTGCGGGGGTACACCTTGAAGATGCCAACCTCAAGAACGCCAGCTTCTATGACCCGGGAGTGCACGAAACCAACCTTGAAGGCGCTCACCTCGAAGGAGCCAACCTTTGCGGAGCCAACCTCAAAGAAGCGCATCTCGTAAAAGCCCACCTCACCGAAGCAAACCTGGCAGACGCCCACCTTCGGAGAGCCGACCTTACCCACGCGGACCTCGAAGGCGCCAACCTTGAAGGGGCGCACCTCCGAGAAGCCCATCTCGCGGAAACACAGCTAAGAGAAGCAAATCTTACCGAGGCTCATCTCAGGAAAGCCGACTTGGCACATGCCTATCTCAGAGAAGCCGACCTCACGCACGCGCATCTCACGGGAGCCAACCTCGAGGGCGCCAATCTGCGGGAGGCCGATCTAACGCATGCCCATCTCACAGGAGCCCACCTTGAGCGAGCCAACCTAAGGGAAACCGACCTGACCCACACCCACCTCTCGCACGCCTCCGCCGTGAGCGCCAACTTCGACGGAGCCTACCTCGAGGGAGCCCAACTCGAAGGAGCCTGCTTACGGGGAGCAAACAACCTAACCATTAGCCAGCTTCGCACGGTGAAGACGCTCCACGGCATCGTCGACTTGGACCCGGCATTGAAGGAACAGCTTCGCGCAAGCCATCCCCAGCTTTTTGAAAAGCAGGGCGTTGCCAACTCCAACGATGACGGAGCCGCGATAGCTTGAAATGCTCCACTTAAGCCCCAGATTCCGGCGTCACGCCGACGGCTGCACGGAGAAAATGGGAGCTTACAAAACACTGACATTCGGAACATATTCCAGATACAACCAGGTGTTCAACTACTCACCGTGGATGAGTCACCTTACCCTTGACGCTGGTGACTATTCACGGTTCATCATCTCCCCATTCTCCGGCGACCGGCACCCTCCCTCTCTCCCTTCAAAGCTGGTCGCCATCTTTTTCCCGCCAAGGGCTGCCGACTGGAAGCCACTCGGCCAAACAATCACACCGGCTTACGCGCCGACACCACTGGTGCTAGATCACCTCTCGTCTGCTGAGCGACATCCACGAAACCCGCTTTCGTCAGCTCCTCGGCGACCTCCGCACCGCCATCGACCACGATGCCCGCGCCCGGCTTCAAAAAGCCAATCAGCTCATTCAGCGCGAAAGCCCGTTCTTCCGCCTTCAGCCGATGGAGTGAAAATATCGCGACCGCAGCGTCAATTACATCTCTATCCGTTCCGGGCAGATATTCCATAATATCCAAAGGTGCCGGACAGCAACGATTCGATTCCGCGTAAGGGTTCAGCAACGCATAAACCAGCGGTACTGCCTCCTCAGGCATCACACTGATAACGAACACTTGCGGTGATGCCTCGATGAGCGCGACCGTAACCAGCCCATCACCGCAGCCGATATCCAAAATTCGAATTTTCTCTTTCTTCTTCCGCTTCCCCACCAACTGCAAAACCAACTCCGCAACCCAAGCCGCCTGCATCCGCTCCCGTTCCGTGCTGCCCTCCGGCAATCCTGAAAGTGTCAACTCCTATTCTCCTATCCTTACCTTTATTACTCGTACAAAGGACGATGCGCTTCCGTCATCAGCGCATCGATGCGCGCTGAACTACCCGCTATAAACCGGCTATTTCCTGCATTGCCGTTGACGCTTCGTGACGGCTGAGCTTAAGCCGCCTCCTCCTCAGCCCCCTTGATAATCTCCTCCGGCACCCCCGTTTCCTCAGCGCCTCGATCAACCGCGCCGTGTGTCCAAACAGATATTCCGCCTCATCCTTCCTACCACAGGTCGGTGACAGACCGTTTGTCCCGAGTGCGACGTACACGTAATATCCGCTCCGATTGTCAATTAAGAAAGGGCAGGCATGACGACCTTCGTTCTGGTACACGGCGCTATGCACGGTGGCTGGGTATGGAATTTGGTGCGCGACCAATTGCAAAGTGCCGGACATCAGGTGTTCACGCCCACGCTTACAGGGCAAGGGGAGCGCCTGCATTCGTTGACGCGCTCAATAGGCGTCGCGACGCACGTCAAGGACATTGCCGCTCTTCTCTGGTTTGAAAATCTTCGTGACGTCATACTCGTTCTGCATTCCTACGCTGGGGTTCTTGCCGGGCCGATAGCGGAAGCTTCTGCTGATCGGCTGAGTTGCATCGTCCTGGCGGGTGGATTTCACGTGCAATCGGGACAGTGTTTGCTGGATGTAGAGCCAGCGGACACGGCCTATTACTACCGGGAATTGGTGGCACAGCGAGGACAAGGATGGTTCGTTCCTCCCAGCCCGGACCTCCTTGTCCGTTGGGCGATCACCGATCGGACGCTGCAAGCTTACGTTGGCGCTCGCCTTACCCCTTTTCCGTTCAAATGTCAGACCGATCCCGTATCCTATGATGTCTCCAGGCTCCGGTCCGTTAGGCGAGTTTACATTGAACATACCGAACCGCGATTACCCGCGCTGCGGCAGTCTTTAGTAACGGCTCTTGCCGAAGGTTTCGAACATCTTCGAATTGCCACCGGGCATGACATGATGCTTACCGACGCCACAACAGTGGCCGCTCTGCTGGCAGGGCTGGCGAATCACTGAGCATTGTCTTTAATCGGTCGCCCGAGTTGTCCGGCAGCTTGCGCTGGCGTCGTGGAGCAAGCGTTGTGAGAAAGATGTACAATAACGCGTACATATTGCAAAGGCTCAAGATCATGGACGCCATTACCTACACCGCAGCTCGTGCCAACTTGGCAAAGACCATGGATCGCGTATGCAATGACCATGAACCGTTGATCATCACCCGCAACGGCGAACAATCGGTTGTGATGCTCTCGCTTGAAGACTTCAAGTCGCTGGAAGAAACGGCGTACCTGCTGCGCAGCCCCGCCAATGCAAAGCGCCTGCTGGCTGCCATAGAGGCCTTGCAGGCCGGCAAGGGCCAGGAACGAAAGCTCGCCGAGTGAAACTGATCTTTGCCGAGCAAGCCTGGGAAGACTACGTCTACTGGCAGCAGCAAGACAAGCGCATGGTGAAGCGTATCAATGAACTCATCGAGCACACCATGCGAGACCCCTTCACGGGAATAGGAAAGCCCGAGCCGTTGAAGCATGCGTTGTCGGGTTTCTGGTCTCGGCGCATCACGGACGAGCATCGAATGGTCTACAAACCGGAGGAGGACGCACTCCTGATTGCCCAGCTTCGGTACCACTACTGAGCGCTCTAACGATGACGCGCATTGACGAAGCGGAGTCCGGCCCAGCGCCCCGTTAGGACAAGCCCGGCCGGAGGGAAACCCGCAAGTTCCGGGTTTTATTCCTCCGATTACGCTTCGCTAATCGGAGCTACGCGGGCTCTGGATGGACCCCAAAGAGACCGACCCCTCCAAGCTAACCCACCTCTACCAGCCTTACCCCGCCTTCCTCATGCAAGCCTGGCCGGTGAGCAAAGCGGTCAACGATCCAAAGAACAACGCCCCCAGCCTTCTACAGCCAGTGGATGACAACGAAGGCCCTTGAGAGATTGCGGAGATCTCCGTAATACCGCGAGAATCTGCCGAATCACCGCATCCCCTTCCAGCGCACTCGCGAACCGTCGCCATCGGCCCAAGAGAAAGCCGGTCGCGGCCGTCATTCCTAGCGCGATCACTGCGCTTCCCACCGTGTGTCGCCCTGTTCCGAGACAACGCGCTTCCGTCGTCAGCATATCCTCGTGGGCCAAACAGAGTGTTGAAAGCCTATCGTCACTTTTCCATGTACCACGATAGAACCAATCTTGAGCTCTGTAGTAGGATAAGGGCCGTTAGCAAGAGCAAAGAATAACCTTAACGCATTTTGCTAATGTAACAAAAATAATTATGCGTTCAATTGAGTGTTTGCGTTGCTCCCTTGTGTTGACCGGCCCGCCCTAATGAGGGCGTCCTATTCGGTTGACATCGGCAAGCATGCACGCCGAGGTTATGCAAAATCCGGTAGCCATCGGAAAACCCCTCGGCAAAGAGAGGTCGAGATGATTCTTCGAATGCCGCAAGGCATGAAGAGTGAAAGATTTGATCTGCATTGAGTGCTTTGCGCTGAAGGCATCTTGGCGAATTTCTACATCATCTAGAAAGGAGTTTGCTCGTGATCAAGAATCTTGCGGTTTCCCTATTGGCATTAACCCTCCTGCCCCTCCAGGCTGCTCAGGCAGGACCGCTCCTAAAGAGCACCTTAAGCGGCGCCCAGACCGTTACCGACACCACAGTTGGAACCGCCACACTTCCGGTAACCGGACTCGTAACCGGCTCATTGGGAACAGCCGAATTTCTGCTTTCACCTGACCGCCGCGCATTGGCATATACCCTGAAGGTTTCGGTCATGCCAGCAACCGCGATCTTCATGGCGCATATCCATTTGGGTCCGGTAGGGGCAAATGGTCCGGTTCTGTTCTGGCTTTACGGTGACCCTAATCTCGATCCGCCAAATAGCCCCGTTCCTCCCAACCAATTTCCGCGGAACGATGGCCCGTTTACAGGCCAGATATCCGGTGTATTGACTGCTGCCGACTTCGACCCCGATCCGAGCCAGGGGGTAAGAAACTTTGAAGAGGCAGTAAAGAACATCCTTGCCGGTAACGCCTATACGAATGTTCACACAGTGCAGTATCCGGCCGGTGAAACCCGTGGGCAAATTGAAACGATCAAAAAGTAGTCCACCGGCATCAGCCTAAAAATCCAGTGACAATGGACACGATCGAAAAACGTAGCCTATAGCTACCTATATCTCTAGCCGCACCTGCTGTTTTTCGTATCCATCGACAAGGAAGTCGTCACGCGACAAAGAGCGCGGATTCCGGAACCAAGTTTGTCACCTAAAGGATAAACTCATGAAACTAATAAAAATCATCACCGTTGCCACATTAGCCTTTATGCTGGGGGCATGGTCTAGCGCATCGCGGTCCGAAGATTACAGCAAGCAGGATGAATCAGCCAATAGCTCACCTGCCAGCCTGTTTTACGCGACAGCCACATTTACGGACGGATCAGGAAACAATCAGAACGATTTCGCTCAACCAATCGGCATATCTCCCGGCTCCAATACACCCGCTGACGGGTACATCGTGGATCCAGTCAATAACCAAGTCAACCTGAAGTTCACCATATATAACGGTCAATCTTCCTTTGGATATAAATCTGGAAACATTCAGATTTACTGGAGTACAATCCCTGCAGGTTACGCGAGCACTTCCGCCTTTATGAAGGCAGTAAAAGTGAGCGGCACAAAGGGAAGCGGAAAAATCAATAATAACGGTCTTTATGTCTGGACGTCAAAAAAAGCCCTCAAGCCCGGAAAAATAGCCACAGTCATGTTTCAGTTCCCACTATATACGTCTAACGGGACTACGATTAAAACGACTGGCACATATGGCCAAGGCCCAAATTCACCCCCAATACCGCTATTGAACCAAGGATGGAGCTTTACCACCAGCATTCAAAAGCAGGCAGAAAATATTTCGTCGTCCGTCTATTTATCCGGAACCGTCAATTTAGAGCAGGTTCTGGTTTCTTTTCAATCGTCGGGCTGTATCCCGCCCAATCCAAGCTCATCGCCTGACCCGGTTGGCGGACCAGTATCACTAAGCTACCTTATCTTCCCGACGTATACCAACTCAAAAAATACGAAAGATGCCTTTGTGAGCTATACTTGGTCGGAACAGAACGGTCAAAATCCGCTATGCGCCCCCAACTATGCAATAGGCATAATCAACGCCAACTACACCTTCGGCGCGGTTTACCAATGTAAGTTTTGCGAATGCCCAAATTGTGGCGTCGTATGTAACGGCCCCGAACCGCCTGTAAGCTGTTGGTCAGCGGCTACTGTTTACAAAAATACGCAATGCACGTTCCAAAAATATAGCAATACGCTACCCGGCACCTTCACGTTCAGCGGGCCATCTAGTAGTGGAAATCCAACTACGAGCGCATATTGCTGTCCGACTATGCAGAATTAACCCATTCAGTCCAGGTTAATTGCCTCTTTAATGCCGCGCCGCTATTGGGTCCAACATCTTGTAACTCCCTGGAGGCGCGGAGATTTTAGGGAATCACCACGGACATCCCGAATCATCACCCTCGGTGATGTAGCTCTTCAGCAAAGGCTGATAGCCGGAAAAACCCTTCCGCGGCGCAATCTCTTTCAAGGACTCCACCACGTCCACCGGAATCCGCAGCGTAATCGAAGTCATCGGCCGGTCTTTGGCCAGACGTTTCTTTAAACGTTCTCGGATCATAGCAGCCGTGTCTGCCGGTTCAGGATGTCATCCCAGAGACCAAAGGAAACCGCTCCGGATGACGGATCGAATCCACGTGCAAATCGACGTCCAAATCCGGCCAGTAAAGATGATGCGGTTGCGGCCGTTCGACACGAAACAACTGCTCCACCGGCGCCTTGGAAAACCACGGAAAATCCGCGAACGCCACGAACAGCTCCTCCTCATCGTCAAGGAGTAGCCAAAAGCCATGCTTCCAAATGCGAGAAACCTCAACCGCCGAAATGTCTGTGCCAAGCATCCCGAATCTCCTGCTCATGTGACCGCGCCAAGCGTCCCGCCTTACGCAACTTAATCATCGCTGTCATCGATCATTCTTGTACAGCTTCCCGAACTTCCGGTTCAGGTAAGCCACATGCTCCACATCCGTCTTCTTCGAGATCGCCAACCGCTGGCATTCCAGACGGCCCACGCACTGCTCTAGCTGCGACTGCGAAAGCCGCTCCCGGCTGTGAGCCTGAATCTTCCGCGCCAATTGAAATGCATGCGTCACATTCTCCGGAACCTTCGTCTTGAACTCCGCGCTTCCGGTGAACGTGACGAATGAATGCAGGTGCTCCGGTGGCAGGATATCTTTCAGCAGCTCTGTTAGCGTCTTTTCGTGTTTGTAGTTCTGCCGTAGAGGGTTCTGGAAAGAGTGCTTGCGCTTGAAGTAAACCGCCGTCCAGGTGGGTGACTTTTCGTCCCCGTAAATCCAGCACTTTTGATAATGCTTCGACTCGATCACGAACACTCCGAACCGCGACACCACCACATGATCCACCTGTGTCGTCCCGTCGCCGCTCCGCAGCGTCAGGTTATTCATCACGTGGTAGTGGGGCGGCTTCAGGTTGGCGGTGAGAATCTGCCGAACCGCCGCTTCCCCTTCCAGCTCATGCTCGATCCGCCGCCACCGGCCCAAGAAAAAGCCGGTCGCGGCTGCCATCCCCATTGCGATCAATCCGCTTGCCGCTGGCATAGGTTCTCCTAGTTATTGACGATGCGCTTCCTTCGTCAGCGCATCCTACGCGGGCTCACGTTGATCGCGATATTAGGCATTTAACGTTACCCCGCCCCCCAGGAATTTCATAATTTTAGGCGTGCGCGGCCACCACTTGTACCAAATTGTCCGAAAACGACGGCGCGTTGCCCATGCCGGCGAACTCCGATGAACTGATACTGTTGACCGTGCCAGTATTCAGTTGCCGCCAATAGCCTAGTGTGGCGACAACTAAGCCCGCATTAACATCAGCGGTGATACGGGCATCGCCTTCAAATGCCCCCCGATCATTGAATACTCTCACTTTATCGCCATCTTTAATGCCGCGTTCCTCAGCATCAACTGCATTTATCAACACAAACTGTTCGCCTTGGCCTTTTATTTTCTGTTCCATGTTCGCGTAACAGGAATTCAGGAAACCGTGGCTTTTGGGCGAGATAATGCTTAATGGGTATTTTTTCCCCAGTTCAGGGTTGGTCGCGGTAGATTCCCTGGATGGCACATAATCTGGCAAGGGATCAAGCAGCTCGCCAGATTGGAAGTCGCCATACATCTGCCGGAATGGCCCAGGTACAAAATTAATCGCGCCCTCGGATTTCAATTGACATTTGCCGGACGGGGTAAGGAAATCCCCTTGTTTATGCGGCGCGCGGTCGTCCTTTGTGCCGACTTTCAGCCGAGCAAAACCATGTGTGCGAAGATACGCCAGATCAATGCCTTCACATGCCGGAGCGTCCCAATCGACATAGTGCTCGAGACATTCGCCGTCCGACCACTGGAAATTTTCCTCCTGAAAACCCAGCCGTGCCGCCAAACGGCGGAAAATTTCGTTATTGGGTATCGCTTCGCCAGGAGCATTCACGCATTTGGCATTGTAAGTCAGATATAAATGTCCCCACGATAAAATTATGTCTTCCTGTTCCGCGCCCATCGCGGCGGGAAGCAGGATGTCAGCATACACGGCGGTGTCGGAAATGAAATGCTCCGCCGATATCATGAACAAACTTTCGTTAAGCAAGCCTTGAACTATTTTCTCGGTTTCCGGTGCTTGGGTGACGGGGTTAGCGTTCCAGCACATTAGCGATTTGATCGGCGTGCCGGCGGGAGGCTCATCAGTAAGGACGCGGCCTAGTTGTAAGGCATTGATGACGCGAGTGCCTTCGGGAATCAAATCAGGGCGGCAGATCACGTCAAATCTATATGGATGCTCCCAAACCGGGAACTGCAACGCGCCGCCGCCAACATATCGCCACGCACCCGTCAACGCTGGCAGGCAACTGACGGCACGAATGGCTTGCCCTCCGCCTTTATGGCGTTCCAATGCTACCCCTAGCCGGATTGCTGCTGGCTGGGTCGTGGCATATTCACGCGCTAAAGTGCGGATGATGTCGGCGGGGATACCGGTGATAGCTTCTGCCCATTCAGGATTGCGGGTTTTGGCGCGGTCTTTCAACTCGTCAAACCCGACGGTGTAATTATCGATATAGTCCTGATCGACCAAACCTTCTTCTATAATGGTATGGATCATCGCCATTGCCAATGCGCCGTCGGTGCCGGGTTTGGGGGCGATATGCCAATCTGCCTCTTTCGCGGTTTTGGAGGCATATGCATCAATTACCACCAGTTTCGCACCTTTCTTCTGTGCTTCTTTAACGATATGCCAATGATGTAAGTTGGTGCTGACAGAATTGCAAGCCCAAATGATGATGTAGTTGGCATGGATGAAGCTTTCGGGATCAACGCCGGCAGTCGGCCCCACGGTTAACAACCACGCGGTGCTAGAGCCTTCGCCGCAAAAGGTGCGTTCGGTGACGGTCGCCCCCAAGCGGTTGAAAAATGCATCGCCGCCATTCAGGCCATGCACCAAACCTTGGTTGCCCAAATAGCTATACGGCACAATCGCTTGTGGCCCGTGTTCAGCAATAATAGCTTGCCAGCGGCTGACGATTTCATCCAAAGCCTCATCCCAACTGATGCGGGTAAACTGTTTACTTCCTTTCGGGCCGCTACGACGCATCGGGTATAAGAGGCGGTCCGGGTGATAATGGCGTTTTTCATAATCCTTCAATTTGACGCAAAGCCCACCGCGTGTCATGGGATGATCGGGATTGCCTTTGACTCCGGTTAACTTATCGTCTTCCACTTGATAAATCATAGAGCAAGTGTCGGGACAATCGTGGGGGCAGCCACCGTGATGCGTGGTCTTCATTGTTTTATTTTTTCCAGGTTAAAAATCTTACAGGGTTGGTGGGCGAAACAGTCTGCCTACTTACATGGCTGGCACAATATTAAAAGTTACGATTTCTAATAGATATTGTGTAAAGAAGCCTAATTGTTACTAGACACAACCCCTAATTTGCATACTAGATGTAATCTATTAAGCATCTGAGCTGAATGCTTCGGTGACGTGGAGTGCGGAAAAGGTTCCAAAGCCAGAAGCTCATGCCTCCTAGGATCACCGTGGCTAGGACGCTGGGCCAGATGGGCATTTGATGGCCGGCGACGAGGATTTCGGGGCGGATCACCAGTCGCATGAATTGAGCGACGGCCATGAGGGCAAACACCGCGCTGGCGACGCGTAGTCCTCGGATTTGAGCGTTCATGTTGCCTACCCCTGTGGTGGGTTGATGGGTGGCTTGCGCTTTCGCCCCGCTTTGTCCGTCTGCGTCCCTTCGCTCTCTGCTCCGTCGCCCGACGGCGCTAGGGGGTGCCGTTGACGACTTTTCTTTCTTCTACCCGTTCCATGTCCGGGCTGATCTGCCCGGCTTCCGGGATCGTGTTCCCCGTGGTTAGCCAATAGGCGTATTGGGGCCATATTTTCGCTACCGCTTCGATCTCCGGCGCTCCTGCTCGTACTGACCTTCGCTTGATATTCGACCAGCGCATTCGGTCGATCCCGCTTTCCCGTTCCAAGTCGGTTGGGGAAAGCTTGGTCGTTTGTATAAGCAAATTCAGTCTGTCCTGAAGGTCCATATCAATAAATCTGATGCTTGCGATTATTGCACTTGCTATAGACGCTTGCGATAATAGCATTGCAGCAAAGAAGTAATGCCCCAACAAAGCGGCTTATAGCTGGAGTTCGAGACTATGACGGACGACCAAAGCAGTCAAGCGGTGTTGCCTTTCCCGTTTGTGTACCCGGTGCCCTACATGACGCGCGAGCTGTATGCGCAATACGTCGGCTTGCCTATCGGGGTGGTGGATGCCTGGGTGGAGCGGGGCCATGTCCCTTCGGAAAAGATCGGCAAGTACCTGCTCGTCAACATCGCCGCGCAATGGCGCGACGCCGTGCAGAAGGACACCTTTCGATGAACACGCAAACCGTTCCCCAGTCTCTCGCCGGGCCGACGACCGGTTATCGCCGCAGAGTGTTCGACTGCATCCTGTCGGAAGTGGCCGACACCGAGCGTTATTGCCGCTCCGGGCACTGCGTCGGCCCGTCGGACGGGTTTTCCCGAGCTTTGCAAGCCTGCGATCACAGCGCCACCCTGATCCACGGCATGGTGTTGCCTTATCTTCGCGAAGCCAACGACCCGGACCGGCAGCTGTATGCGTTCGCGGAACTCGCCAGCGGCTATGTCCGAACCCTTTGGAAGGAGCTTTGTGGCGTTGTCGGGCCGAGCCCGGAAGACTTCGCCACGCGCCAGCGCTACCGCGCCGAAGTCGAGCGCCTTACCGGCGCCAGCGCCCCGGAAGCCGCGCCGGCCGAAGCGCCCGCGCCGAATGCCAATGGCCGGCAAGTCGACGACTACGAGGCGGCCTGACATGACCCCGCACCCGCCGCCCCTGTTGCCCCTGTCGCCCATGGGTCACGACATCCCCGAGACCCCGAACCGCGAGACCGTCGGCGGCCTGGTCGACCGTGTCGACCTCATCAGCCAAGACCTCGCCGGTGTGCTGCAGCGGGTCACCCAGCTCGCCACGGAATTCCCGCTGGAAACCACGCTGCTGATCAGCCAAGTGCACCTGAAAGGCACCCTGCGCCGCCTGACCCACGTCCGCGACCGCTTCCAGTTCCTGGTGGATGACCACGCCGAAGCTCAAGCCCAGGCATTCAACCCGCGAGAGGAAACCTGACATGCGCACCGACCACCGCACGCTGCAATGCGAATGCCTCACCCGAGAAGGCACGCGCTGCGCCATGCCCGGTACCTCGTCTCGGGAAATCGCGGACGGTCGCCGGGTGCAAATTTGCGATCTCCATGTTTGGCGCTCGGGGCGGGGCTTCGATCTTCGATTCATCCCCGCGCCAAGGCAGGCTGCGGCTGGAACTGAATCGGTTAAACCCCAGGAGGCACCCTGACATGCGTGGCTTGCGCCCCGATCGAACCGCCAAAGTCCTCCGCTACGCCTCGGCGGCCTTGTGTGAAAGGTGAGCATAGATGCAATCGAAAATGTCGATGACAGACGCATCGTCCGGCAATGACGACTTCACGATCAGCCGCTCCGTGTGGCCGTTCCGCTCCTGGATCAAAGCCCCCGTCAGCTTCGCCGCGGTCTTGATTAGTTCGAGTTTGGTTTCGTTATTCATGAAAGTGACCCCGCTCCGGTCAAGTGGAATGGCGCAACTAAAAAGTGTAGTCGCCCGCGCCACCGCTCACCGGCGGCACGAACGGTACAGCGCCTTCGTCTACCCGTCGGCCCTCAACCTGGTTGAGGTCGTCTAGCCATGTTCCTCAAATCCCCCAGGACGCGCCCTCCCTTCGCGTCTCCCACCTGCAACCTTTCCGGTCCCCTCGGCTGGGGGCGAGGCCCGGACTCTATGAGCAGCGGAGCTGAAACCTATGTCTTTGCGTTGAGCGTGTTGAACGCCTCTCGCGCTGTCGGCTCGGAACGGCTTATCGCCGGCCGGTTCAAGCCCGCCCCGCCTGCCCGCCGGCTCGCCCTCACAGTTCCCGGCCCTAGGAAAAACCGGGAACCCGACTACACTGAAACTGACCCGCAACGTCAAGCAGCGTTGCGAGTTGGTGTTTCGATTGTCATCTCCCTACTTCGGTCCGGCGCGTTCTTCTTTCGCGCCGGGTCTTCTTCCGCCCCTGAGGCCAAGCCGTCCGGCTCCTTCCGCCTCAGTGCCCGCGAAGACCGAATACCATCCTGCGAATACGCTTGTGAGCGACGCGCAGTCCTACCCGCCCACGGAATCGGGCGGGTTTCTTTCTGCGCAGAATTCTCCCGCGATCGTCGAAACCGGCCCGGCTTGGGAGTTCCCAAGCCGGTTGTGCCGTGCGCAGCGGCGATGCCCAATGGCCTCGGCCTTGTAGGTTCCGCTGAAGCCGACACGGCAGCTCAAGTTTCGGTTTGCCGGAATTTGGCTCTCGGCGACCTTGCCGGTTTATCTGAGGTCAAGCAGTCGGATCGGGCAGTTATCCATAGGGGGGACCCGCCGGGGGTTGCGCAGCGTATCCCCCAGAGGCGGGGGGTGCCTGTGGAGAACTGCCCGGTCCGGCTGCCGGGAAATCCGCGGCCCCGGATGCAATGGGCGTTCCGGGGGGTTGCCGGCCTGATCGTCGGCCTAAATAACCCGCCACCCGATATCGGGAAATATTCCCTTTGTAGCGTACTCGGGTTCTCCTGCAACCCCCAAGCCCAGTACACTCCCAGGCACGCGCCAGACGCTTTGCCCTGGCCCGTAGTCCGTGTCATTCCGGAAAGGCTGTACTTGCATGGTCAGTCTTCCCGGCCCGGTGTGACCGCTTTCACCGGGACCTTGTTCGCCCGCTCGGTAGATTCGTCCGTTAGTTCTCATCCCCTTGCTACCGGGCGGGCACCTTTTCCCAGCGCACGGCCCGAATTCTCCCGCAGCCCTCGACGTCACCCCGGCTTGGGAATGCCCAAGCCGGTTGTGCCCGACGCCTTCACCGCCGCACGCCTCGCCCTCCCCCTGATCCACGTCGAGGTCCTGGCATGAGACCCACCCTCGACGCCAGCTACGCCACCCGCAGCCAGCACCGCCTTGCGGCCGAACGCACTGCCCTCCTGGCCAGCCTGGCCGGCCTCGCCCTCCTGGCCGTCTGCCTCTACGCCGTCGCCGAAGTCCTCGCCAGCGCCCTCTGGCTCTGGCGTCTCAACCGGGAGCTCGCCTGTGCGTACTAACCTCCGCCACTGCCCCGACTGCGACTACCTCCAAGCCTTACCCAACGGCTGGACCGTCTGCGGCTTCCGCCTCACCGGCCCCGCGCTCGAGCTGCTCAACAGCGCCGCCCGCTTCGACTACCGCACCCCGCCCGCCGCCTGCGCCTACCCCATCGGCGGCGGCCGCTACTCCACCGAAAGCGAACAGATCGCCCCCGAAACCGCCGGCCTCCCGGCCAGCGACAGACCCCGCCGCGTAGCCTTCACCCGCACCCCGCCGCAATGCTGGGACTGCCCCTACTACCGTGGCGAAGTCGAAAAGAACCCCGCCCACAGCTGCCGGCTTAAGCGTCGCCAGCGCTGGTACTGGGGACCGGGCGAAAACCTCGTCATCCAGGCCGACAGCGACCGCTGCGAACCGCTGTTCCCGCACATCGACGCCCTGCGCGACGGGATCGACCGCGACACCGGCGAACTCCGCCCCGACTACGTCGAAGCCCTCGCCTGGTTCCAGGACTACGACCGCAGTCTCCAGGCCCAGGCCGAAGCCAAAGGCGCCATGCCGCTCCCGGCTTCAGCTTCAGCTTCAGCTTCAGCGCCCGCGCCGGTAGCAGCGCCGGCCTCGATGAACCGCCACCCCTTCCGCCGGCCCGGTGCCCCTACGCGCACACCGGACAGACCGGCTGTACCCCCAAGCGCGTGAACCCCAAACGGAGAAAACCCATGCAAATCGTCATCAGCGCCCCCGTCATCGGCGCCAACCGCTACCACATCGACGGCAGCAAAGGCGGCAGCGTCTACGTCCTCCAGCCCGCCCAGGACGACGCCCAGAATCACTTAGGCCTGCAGGTCCAGAAGTTCAACGCCCCTTACGACCTGGTCGAACAGCTCAGCCAAAAGCCCCTGCCCGGCCATTACGACCTGCTGGTCGACATCGAACGCGGCAGCCAGGACAGCGACAAAGAAAGCGTCCTCTCCCTCGCCGGCAGCGGCCAATTCGAAGTCCCCGCGCTCTACGAACTGTTCCACCTCGACCCCCAAGCCCCGGTCAGCAAACCCCACCCCGACAGCCAGCGCCCCCTGGCCGGGGCACTGCGCGGCCTCGTCGTCAGCGCCACCCGCTACGACATGACCGACGACGGCGGCGGCAAAGGCGGAAGGCTCTACATCCTCCAGCCCACCAGTGGCCGCAACCCCAACCAGTTCGGCCTCGAACTCATCCGGCTGCGCATGCCCTACGAGATATTCGCCCAGCTCCAAGCCCTCCAGGTCCCCGGCGAATACCTCATCGACGTCCAGCTCGGCCGCGGCGCCGGCGACAAAGCCCAACTGCGGGTCACCGGCCTGCGTCCCGACAACCTGCTCGACAAAGCCCGGCTGCATGAACTGTTCAAGCTCGGCAAGGACGGCCAGCCGCTCCAGCCCGGCCAGGCCGGGAACGTCAGCAGCAGCGGTTCCGGTTCGGCTTCCGGCTCCGCTTCAGTTTCCGGTTCCGCTTCGGCTTCCGCCGCCTCGGCCAAACCCGCCCCGGTCATGGCCCCGCCCGGCCTCGACCCGCTCGCCGCGGCGGCCAAAGCCTGAAGGCCGGGACGGCAAACCCTGAACGAACTCCAACCCAGCCCAGGAGCTGAGTTCCCATGATCTCCCAGTCCGTCACCCTGCCGTATTGCGACGGCGTGCTGTCGCAAGACCCCCAGACCAACGCCCCGGTCTGCAGCGGCGTGTGGCGGACGATCCAGACTCTCGCCCTCGATCCGGCCAACCAAGCCACGCTTGGCGCCGTGCTGGATACGGGCGGAGTGGATTGGACCACCGTCGAATGGATCTTCGGCAGCGGTCTGATCCTGTTCGCCACCGGTGCAGGCATCGGTGGCGTCATCCACACGGTGAGGAAAGCCCGCAACCCCTAAGGGCCTCCCGCCGCAATCCCAACAGTAACCAAAGAGGTATTCATCATGATACGTGCAATGAAGCAAGCCGCAGGCGCCACCTACGAGTTCGTCCAGGGCGCCTGGGAAAAGGTCGGCGACCTGGCGCAGAGCCACGGCGGCAAAGCCCTGGCAGCCGGTGCCGGCACCCTGGCGGTCTCCGGCAATGCGTTCGCCGGCATGGGGGCCGATGCCGCTGCGGCGCTCACCAGCGCTCAAACCGAAGGCATCACCGCCGGCACCGGCGTGGTCGCCATGGTCGCCGCCCTGGTCGTGGTCGGTGTCGTCATCGCCCTCATCAAGAAAGCGTAAAGCGGGACTCGAGACGGAAGCCATGGTCACCGCCGTCTCTTGTCTGATTGGCGTCTGCTGGATCCTGGTCTTCGTGGCCGGCATCCGCACCACCGCCATCTAAGCCGCTTGGCGCTTACGCTGGAATGAACGTGCTAGCCGTTCCTTCTGACCTTCGACACCCGGGCACCGTGACGACGGCGGCCCGGGTTTCCCCGGTTTCTTCTCTGGCTCGGGTAGGCCTGTGGCCTCTACCGGCTCGGGCGCTATCCCTGTATCTCGTCACGCTTATCGTCATCGGCCTTCTCCGCCCCTGCGCCTTCGCGTTGAACTGTGCCGCGAACCAACCCAGGGACGTCATCTTTTTACAAAACAAGGTTCCTCGTGTGTGTTATGGCAGCGGCTGCGATTCCAGCTATGACGCATGCAAAATCACGGCTTGCGCCTCTTATGGCGGGGTCCGTGCGTCGAATGACGGGCCGATGATCGTTTATTGCAACATTGACAATAAAGCCGTTGATTGCTCGTCGCGTAACACCTGCGATGCGGGTTATCACTTGGAAGGCAGCCCAGTGGAATGCCGCCCGGATGATCCGGGCTACCAATGCCCCGACGGTTATAACCTGATCGCCGGTAGCAATCCGCCTAAATGTTCGCCTGGGTCTTCCTGCCCGAATGGCGGCACCTACGACAACACCACCAGCTACTGCTACAACGTCCCCGACTGCCCCGCCGGCCAGAACCGCCAGGCCGATTGTTCCTGTGCCGCGGCCGGGCTGTGCGAAGCCGGCGCCCCCATCGGCGAGGGTTCGGTCTGGCAGGCCGCCAGCTATTCCGGGCTGTTGTGCGTCAACGGCTGCGCGATCCGCTCCAGCGACAAGGACCAGCTGATCCTGATCGGCGTCTCCGCCACCAAGAACAACCAGCCCGGCACGACCTACACCGGCAGCTTCGTCCAGACCGGCGGCCTGTGTTCGGCCCCGGCCGGCGCCGTGATCGCCTCGGTGAGTAAAGAGGTCGATCCCCCCAAGCCCGGCACCAATCCCCCGGTCAACTGCGTCAACGATGCGACCGGTAAATCCATGTGCATCGACCGCCAGCGCCCCGGCTGCGGCGTCTATAACGGCAACAAGTTCTGCGGCGATCAGCTGCCGACCAACGGGGAGTGTTTCTTCATCGGCAAGTCCGGCTATGTCTGCGGCGGCAACCAGACCCCGCCGCCCCCGCCCAATCCTTCCGATCCGCCGGCGCAGAAAGGCGGCGACATCAAGCTGCCCGGCAACAACACCGGCCAGCCCGGCGGCGGCGATGCCGACGGCGACGGCAACCCGGTCGGCGACGGTCCCGGCGGCGACGGCGACCAGGACGGCAACTTCGGCAACTACCCCGGCGGCGATAACGGCTCCGGTCAGCCCGATGGGAATGGGGGCGGAAACTGTACCGGGTCGAACTGTCTGGACACGTCCGGGCTGGCCAAGGAGACCACCCTGTCCGGTATCCTCGGCTCGCTCAACACCATCAAGGACGGCATCGGCGGCAGTCTCACCGGCAACGGGTTTACGGCCGCCCCCGCCGAGCCGCCGTCGTCCGGCGGCAAGCAAGCCGAAATCGAACAGCTGCGGTCCGATCTGTCTGCCCGCATTGCCGCCATCAAGGCCGAATTGAACGCCATGGTGACTTTCGGCAACGGGAGTGGCGCCTTGGTCTGCGGCGCCGACTGGGGATTCTCGTTCCTGGGTTCGTACGTGAGCCTGTGCAATGACTCGGTGATTGCCGCCCTCAACCTGCTCGGGCCGGGCCTGTTGTTCATCGCCGTGGTCTACGCCTTCTACGTGCTGTTCTCATGATTGAAGCCATTCAGCGGGTCTACGATGCGGTCCTGACCTTCTTCCAGGGTATCTGGGACTGGATCACGACCGGCATTTATGACTTCGGGGTCTGGGCGTTCGCTAAGCTGGTGGAGTACCTGGTCTGGAAGAGCCTGGAGTTCAAGCTCTGGGCCTTGGATTTCGGCTGGGATGCGGCCAAGGTGATGCTCGCGGACCTGGATTTCGCCAACCGCATGCAATCCGCCTTCGATCTGTTGCCGGCGTCCTCGGTGGCGATTCTCAACGCCTTGGGGGTGCCGCAGTGCATCACCTTGGTGGTGACGGCGGCACTCACCCGGTTCCTGCTGCGCTTCATTCCGGGGGCGACATGAGCATCAAAATTCATCACGGCCCACCGGGCAGCTACAAGACCTCGGGCGCGGTCATGGACGACTTCATCCCGGCCGCCCGCGCCGGCCGGGTGGTGGTCACCAATGTCCGGGGGCTGGATTCGGTCGAGCGGGTCCGGGACGCCTTGGGCGATGACACCGTCCCCGACAGCTTCGAGCTGATCCACCTCCCCACCACCGAACACCCGGACGCGGCGAAGAACCGCCAACTGCTGTCGCGCTGGTGGCACTGGCTCCCGCACGGGGCCTTCATGCTGCTGGACGAAGCCCAGATGATCTGGCCCAAGACCTGGAAGGACGGGGACTTAAGGGAACTCGACTACCCCGGCGGGCTGGACGCCGCCAATGCCGCCAACCGCCCCTTCAACTGGCAGACCGCCTTCGAGATGCACCGGCATTACGGCTGGGACATGGTCCTGACCACGCCCAACATCGACCGGCTGCGGCCGGATGTCCGCCAATGCGCCGAAGGGGCTTACAAGCACAAGAACCAGGCCATCATCGGCCTTAAGGGCTTCTACCTCGAAGCCTTCCACATGGCCGACGACAACGGTAAGGCGGCGTCGGATTTCCTGATTCTGCGCAACCGCCGCATCAAACCCGAGGTCTGGAAACTCTATGACAGCACCGCCACCGGCACCGTCCGTGACACTATCGCGGGCTTGTCTCTCCTTGCGAGCCCTCGCGTTCTCTTTCTGGTGGGCGTGCTCGCCGGTTGCCTGTACTGGTTTTTCTCGGGTGATCGGCCCGCTGTACTGGGCGGCCCGATTAAGTCTTCCGTACCTGGTGCTGCTGGACCAGGGCCTGGTGTTCCTGGGCCGGCACCTGGGCCGGGCGGCGGGATCATTGCTGCTATGGGTCCTGCACCGGGTGGTGCTGCGCCTGGCGGCCCTGCTGCTGGTGGGGATGGCGCTCTTGCGGCTGCTCGGGCTGCTGACCCGTTAGACGGAAGAAGGCTCTACATCGCCGGCCGTTATGGCCCCATCGAGGATCTGCGTTACCTGTTCGTGGCCGAGTCGGAGCAGGACACGATCCACCTCACCGACCGCGAACTGGTCCAGATCGGCGCCAAGGTCGACCTGGTCACCACCTGCTTCGCACGGGTCGCCTTCGGCGCCCTGGTCCGCACCGCCTCCTGCGTGCCGCACAGCAAACGTAAACCGAAGCTCACGGCCGAGCCGGCCAGCCGCGACGACGTAGGCGGAGCGGCGCCGCCGGGAAGGCCGGCAGCGCCGTGAGCAGACGTCCTTGTAACACGTCTGATCTAGGGGGATACAAAGCCGCTATACCGGAGCATTAAACGGTGAAAGTGAAAGTGGTTGTGTTGTTTGGATTTCGTTGAAAGTTTGATTTGAAAAGGGAGTCAATGCGATGGCTGATCTGAAAACGTTCGAACGCTACTCGGTGTCGAGTCTGTCCAAGGGCACCGACCAGGACCCCAAGGGGCGTATCTTCAAAACCCCCCGCATCACCTGGGACCTGTCCCATATCCTGATCTGCGGCACCTTCGTGGACACCGTGCGGCAGAACTACCACGGCCAATTGAAACCCGACCTTTACCGGGCAGTGAAGGAAGCGGCCGAAGGCACCGGGGAATTTCGCTTCCTCGAGGGGCAACATCCCTGGGCGGCCCGAAGAATGGGCAAGGTCTGCGGTTACCGCTACGCCCTCCAGGACAACACCCGCGGTGTCATCCTGCTGATCGGCAGCTATTACCAGGCCGAAGCCGATCTGCTCGAGGGCAAGCCCGGCCATCATCTGAAGATTGAACTCTCGCCCCATCTCTTGGCGGCCTGCAACGTCCACGCGATCCAGACCGAACTCGACAGCTTCGCCCATCACCTGATGACCGCCCCCGAACCCGCCGGGGTTGCCATTCATCTGGCGGTGGACGTCCAGCACTGGTCCCCCGATCCGCACTTCCAGGACAGGTTCATCACCCGTGCCCGTATCGCAAGGCGCTATGACGGCATCTCGGACGCCGAGTTCGAGGGCCTGTCCGATGTCTCCGTCTGCTACGGCAAGCAGGCCGCCGAAAGCCTCACCTTCGGCAAAGCCGCTTCCCTCCAGCTCTGCCTCTACGACAAGTCCAAGCAGATCGTCCACGCCGACAAGGTGGACTTCATGCAGGGGCAATGGGGCGAGTTCACCGAAGGGGAGTTCGATCCGACCCAGCCGGTCTGGCGGGTGGAAGCCAGGTTCCATCACTCGGTGGTGAACGAGATCGGCGAAGGCCTGGGCAAAACCCTCAAGCGCTGGCTGGACGTCGTGCCGCACCTCACCGACATGTGGCGCTATGCCCTGACCATCAACCGCGCCAAGGACGGCACCTACATCGATCCCATCTGGCAGTTGCTCCGCGACGATCCCGAGTTCCGGGTCCCGGCCCAGGGCTACAAGATCGTGCGTAAAAAAAAAGAGGACGTGTCCGCAGTCGCCCGCAACTTCGGCAACGTGCTCGGCAATCTCATTTCGCTCTATGCCCGTGAGGGCAGGAATGCCGATTACATCCTGATCCAGATTAAGCGGCTGTCGATCTACCCCAAGCTGCTGGAACACCTCGCCCGCCGGGGCCAGGCCAAGGACCAGGTGGAGCAGGATCTGATGGACTTTATCCGCGAAGGGCTATGGAAGCGGCGAACCTTGGGGAGAGCCGCGTAGTGGGCAGCCATGGCGATCAAGAAGGTGCCGGACGGCTGGCAGGCGGACGTTCAACCGGGCGGAAGGGGATGCAAGCGCTACCGCAAGACATTCAGGCGTAAAGTGGATGCCGAGCGGTGGGAACAAACGCTGAAGGCGAAGGTGGCGGCTGATCCGCAATTCGTCGTTCCGCAAAAGGACACCCGCAAGCTCTCCGAGCTGGTCAAGCTCTGGTTCGACCTGCACGGCGTCAATCTGAAAAGCGCTGTGGACACCTACCGGCGGCTGATTGCCCTGTGTGACGCGGTCGGCGACCCTTACGCCTATCGTTTCAGCGCCCAGGTTTTCGCCGACTACCGGGCCGAGCGGCTGAAAGCCGGCGTGTCAGCCTCGACGCTTAACCGGGAACGCTCTTATCTTGCCGGCGTTTTCGGCGAACTCAAGCGGCTTGGCCATTGGAAAGGGGAGAATCCGCTATCTCGAGTCCGCCCGATCCGCATTAACCAGCCGGAACTGTCGTTCCTTACAGCCGAACAGATCGAGCGGCTTCTGTCCGCCCTCCGCGAATCCAGGAACGCCGACGTCTACTTGGTGGCCGTTCTGGCGTTGTCGACCGGGGCCAGGTGGTCGGAAGCTGAGGGGCTGCGGTTCGACAATGTACGGGAGAAACCCGGCCTCGTGACGTTTACCGACACCAAAAGCCGAAAAAACCGCTCAGTGCCCCTCGAAGATTCGCTAGCCGCGTTGTTGGCGTCGCGGCTCCGTTCAGGACCTTTTCGTCCTTGTTACGGAGCATTCCGAAAAGCGGTTGAGCGCTCCGGCATCGAGTTGCCTGACGGCCAGTTGGCGCATGTCCTCCGTCATACCTTCGCCTCCCACTTCGTAATGAAAGGCGGAGACATTCTGACGCTGCAACGCATACTCGGGCATCACAGCATTACCGTCACGATGCGCTATGCCCACCTTGCGCCCGAATATCTGGAACAGGCCAAGCGGTTCAATCCTTTAAGTGCGTTGACACTTGGTTGACACCGGGCAATAAAAAAGCCCTTCGCGTTTGCGTAAGGGCTTGATTTTATTGGCTGGGGGACGTGGATTCGAACCACGGTTGGCGGAGTCAGAGTCCGCTGTCCTACCGCTAGACGATCCCCCAGCAGAACTCGGTTAACGCTTGGAGTACTGCGGACGACGGCGCGCCTTATGGAGGCCAACCTTCTTACGTTCGACCTCACGAGCGTCGCGGGTCACGTAGCCGGCTTTGCGCAGCACGGGACGCATGGTCTCGTCCAGCTCGATGAGCGCGCGTGACAGGCCATGGCGGATGGCGCCCGCCTGACCGGAAGGTCCACCGCCGACGACTTTGACGTTGACATCAAGCTTGTCAGTCATTTCGACCGCTTCCAGCGCCTGCATGACTATCATGCGATCGGTCTTACGGCCGAAGTATTCTTCCAGCGACTTGTCGTTGATACGGATCTGACCGGTGCCGGTCCGGGTATAGACGCGGGCGATCGCGCTCTTGCGGCGGCCCGTGCCGTAGTACTGCGTCTGTGCCATGTGCCTGATTTATTCGTTAGATTTCGAGAGGTTTCGGTTGCTGCGCCTGGTGCTGATGGCTCGGCCCCGCGTAGACCTTGAGTTTGCGGAACATGGCCCGGCCCAGAGGGTTCTTCGGCAGCATGCCCTTCACCGCGGTCTCGATGATGAGCTCAGGACAACGATCACGCAGCTTGCCCAGGCTGATCGACTTCATGTTGCCGATGTAGCCGGTGTGCTTGTAGTAAATCTTATCCTGTTCCTTGTTGCCGGTCACGCGCACTTTCTCGGCATTGACGACGACGATGTAGTCGCCGGTATCGACGTGCGGCGTATACTCGGGTTTATGCTTGCCACGCAGGCGGCGTGCGATTTCCGTGCTCAGACGACCCAGCGTCTTGCCTTCGGCATCGACGACATACCAGTCGCGTTTAACCTCAGCCGGCTTTGCGCTAAAGGTTTTCATTCTTGTACGCTCCGTTCTGGCGTCCCAATTCAAAGCGCGGAAGTCTACCGAAATGGCCGGCCGAATACAAGCTTATTTCAGCTTGCGATCCCTGCATCACGGTATTCCGGCACCAGATGGCACAGCTCCTGAGAAACCGTGTTCTGGTCGAAACTGCGGCAAGCGGCATCCATCGCGGCGATCCGGGCGGCGACGAGAGAACGGTCGCAAGGGGTCGCCTGGGCCAGCATCAGCTTGGCGTAGCCAGTCGGCTGGAGCTGCTCCGTACTCAGAAACAGTTCCTCGTGCATTTTCTCACCGGGCCGGAGACCAATATGTTCGATGGCAATATCTTCGCCAGGGCGCTTGCCGCTGAGGCGGATCATCTGTTCGGCCAGATAGCCGATGCGGATGGGCTCCCCCATGTCCAGCACGAACACTTCCCCGCCCTGCCCGGTCGCCGCCGCCTTCATGATGAGCTGGCAGGCTTCGGGAATGGTCATGAAAAACCGCGTGACTTCCGGATGCGTCACAGTGACCGGTCCACCGTTGCGGATCTGTTCGCGGAACAGCGGCACGACGCTGCCGGCGGAGCCGAGCACATTGCCGAACCGCACGGTGATGAACCGCGTCGCCGCCTCGCCGTTGTAGCTCTGAACCACCAATTCGGCGGCGCGCTTGGTGGCGCCCATCACGTTGGTGGGATTGACGGCCTTGTCCGTGGAGATCAGTACGAATTCGCCGACCCCGCGCTCGACGGCAGCCTCCGCCACCGTGCGGGTGCCAATGACGTTGTTGAAGACGGCTTCCCGGACCTGCTGTTGTAGCAAGGGCACATGCTTGTAGGCCGCGGCATGGAAGATGACCGCCGGCTTGTGGGCATCGATCGCCCTTCTCACCGAAGCGGCATCGGTGACATCTCCCAATACGGCGTGGATCTCCATGTCGGGAAAGGCTTGCCGCAATTCGAGTTCGATACGATAGAGGTTGAATTCACTGTGTTCGAAGACTACGAGACTTCCCAATGAGAATTGCGCAATCTGCTTGCACAGTTCCGACCCGATGGAGCCCCCTCCGCCCGTCACCATGATGCACTTGCCGTCGAGGTAACCGGCCAGTTCGGTGGAGTCCAGCCGCACCGGCGCCCGCCCGAGCAGGTCTTCGATGGACACGTCACGCAGGGCGTCGGACAGGCGCCCGCTCCACATGTCCCGCACCGACGGCAGGGTCAGGAACGGCAGACCTGTGGTCTCGCAGATTTCCACGATGCGGCGCATTTCCTGGTCGCCGGCCGATGGCATCGCGATCAGGATAGCCTCGATATCGAGCTTCTCGACCAGCGGGGGGATGCGGTCGCAGGCGCCGCACACGCGCAGGCTGTGAATTTCCCAGCCGCGCTTGTGAGGATCGTCGTCGACGAAGGCCACCGGCGCGAACGCCGATTCGTTGCTGCGCAACAGGTCCCTCACCAGGGTTTCACCGGCCTTGCCGGCGCCGACGATCAAGGCCCGCCGACCGTTCATCAGCTGCACCGAGCGATCCTTCCATATCCGGTACAAGGCCCGTGGCGCAGACAGAAACAGCACCAGCAACAGGGTATAGAGCGGGATGACCGAGCGCGGCACGGCGTCCAGCCGGTCGAGGAAGAATAACGCTGCGACGATCAGGATGATCCCGCTGGCCGATGCCTTGGCGATCCGCAGGAGGTCCGGCATGGAGGCGAAGCGCCAGATACCCCGGTACAGGCCGAACAGCCGGAACACCACACCTTGAATCACCACCACCAGCGGCAGCCATTTGATGGCGACGCTGAGGTGCGGCTCCGGCACTTCCGACAGATTGAAGCGCAGCCAATAGGCGCCGAACCATGCCAGAGGCACCATCAGCAGATCATGCAGAAAAATGACGGTGCGCGAACGCAGCTTGTCGAAGTGTGCTCGAATCACGGACTAAAGCTCGGGTTGGCCGGCTCGCAGGCGGATCGCCAGATAGAGCAGCGGCAGATAAGCCAGCATCAGCAAGGGCAGTTCCCAGGCCGGTTTCCAGGCCGCCAGGCCGGCCAGCGGAAAAAGCCACAGCAGGTTGAGCGCAAGGACGTGATGGTCGACCGGCGCGTGACCGCCCAGCCGCCGCGCCGCGTGCTGATAAGCATGCGAGTTGTGCGCCTCGTACCAGCGTTCGCCGCCGGCAATGCGGCGGGCCAAGGTGAAGCTCGCATCCACCACAAATACCCCGGCCAGAATCAACCAGACCGTGAGGCTCAGCATCCCGGCCTTGGCCGTCGCGATCGCCTCGCAGCCCAGTAGATAGCCCACGAAGCCGCTGCCGACGTCGCCCATGAAAATCTTCGCCGGCGGCCAGTTCCAGACCAGAAAGCCCAGCGTTGCGGCGGCCAGCAGTCCGGGCGCGAGAGGCGGAGAAACGCTTGGCGGCAATGATAACAAAAGCAGGAGGGAGCCACCGGCCCCCACGCTGACCACTTCCAGCCCAGCCAGACCGTCGATGCCGTCCATGAAATTGAAAAGGTTCAGCATCCAGGCGATGACCAGCACGCCGATGAAATCGGCGAAGGCTCCGGATCCGAACGAAACGGCCCCCAACCGCAAAGGCATGTCGCCCGGCAGGTTCGCCACCGCCAAGGCAGCCGCCGCCAGATGGGCGAGCAGGCGCCAGCGGGCGGACAAATGGCCATGGTCGTCCCAGAACCCGACCGCCGCGACCAACACACCCCCGGCCAAGACGGCGAAGCCGGCGACGACGTCGCCGACGACGCAGCGCCAGTAGACCTCCCCCGCCAACAACGCGACCACGATGGCGAGACCGCCGCCCCGCGGCGTCGGCACCCGGTGGGAGCTGCGGGCGTTCGGAACATCCAGCAGGCGCCGTCGCGCATAACGCCGAACGGCGCCCGTAAGACCCATAGACAAGGCGAATACGCCCAAGAAACCGGCGATAGAAGACAGGACAAGCATTGAAAGACGAATCAAACGAGAGTCGGAAGAACAGCGGCCGCCAAATTTACGGATATATATCTATTTCTTTTTATTCTTTCTCGTCATGTTTTGGCGTGCGTACACTTGTAGGCGTTCAAGCAACAAGCGTTTGCGCCTGCACAAGCAACGGGGGGGATCCACAATGACGCAGCATTCGCAGAAAACACCGCCATCCGAACCGGCCGCCGCAACGCCGGAGGCTCAGGCCGCCCGGATCATTGAGGCGCTGACCGGCATACGGTTCGGCTCCGTCGAGATCACCGTGCATGAAGGACGCATCGTGCAAATCGAAAGGCGGGAAAAATTCCGCCCCCAAACCGCAACCTGAGCGAACCGCGGACGTTCCCTCGATCGCCAAGCCAACCGGCCTTCCGGAGGCGTATCAGTATAACTAAAACATGAATTCGCTACGGAACTGACCGGAACACCGGAAGTTCTCCGAACCGACGAACGGAGAGACTTCCCATGTCCAAGAAGAAAGCCCCGAGGCTTGCAAAGACGACGTTGACCAGCCTCAACGCTCCGAATCTCCCTCCCCACCACGGCCTCGTGGAAGCGCACCCGCGCAAGTTCGAGTCGGCAAAACACCTTCCAAAAAACCGGGGCCACCGCCCGCCGCACTCCCCGCCTTGCTAAACCGGAACGATTCGTCCGAGGTAAGGCGCGATCTTAGCGCGCTCCTGATAAGGGGCGCGGCAGAACAACGATTTCTCCACTTTCGAGAACAATACCACTATGAAGAAACTGCAAGCGATTTTTCTCGGTACTTTCCTGGCCGGAAGCTACCAGGCGCACGCACTGATAAACGACGGCAAGTTCGGCGCACCGGGTGAAGTGTTCGTCTCGGTTTTCGACGAGGCTGGCGAGAAGTCCTACTACAAGGACCTGGGCCGGACCCTAGTGCAATTCGTGAATAACCAGGGCTGCGTCAATACCAACCTTAGCCAGGATCCGAACTACGCCGGATTCGCCGGCAAGCCCGGCTTGGTCTACAACGTCGCCGCGGTCAATCCGCTGGCCAAGGATTCCGGCAATGTGACGGCCTGGGGTTATGTGGCGACATCCGGCCAGGGGGCTGGGATCTTCAACACGGGCTGGAATTTCATCGACAACACCCTGCAAAAGATCCAGGTCTACATCGGGGCGCTCAACGTCGTCCCCTTCACGAACGCGTCGGGACAGGAGGCTAAAAATCTATCCGGCGTATTCGGGCCAAGTGACGCGGGCTACCACGGCAAGGGTACCTGGGGGCCGAGCATCGGCCAAACCGTCAGGGGCAGCACCCAGGGTAAGCCCGGGGCGGAACTGGAGTTCTATTTCGTGAACAACCCCACGGGCGCCGATGATGCGGGTAAAGCTACCAAGCTCGGCACGTGGCTGCTGACGGAGAGTGGGCAGCTGACCTATTCCGCACCGGGAGAGTCCTGCCCCCAAAACGGCCCGCCGATAGCCAACGCGGGCACTGACCGGACGGCGGGCGTCAACGCGCCGGTCACCCTCGACGGTTCCGCCAGCAGCGATCCGGAAAACGACCAGTTGACCTATACCTGGACCCAGATATCCGGGCCTCCAGTGACTTTGGCCGGTGCCAAAGGGTCAATCGCCACCTTCACCCCGACCGAGCCGGGCGTTTACGTCTTTAAGCTCACTGTCAGCGACGGTCAGGCCAGCGCCGAGGCTCAGGTCAGCATCACCGTCCAGGCGGGGGGGACGACGGGTGCGCTCATCAAACTCAGCGCGCCTGCGGCCTGGAGGGTGAAGGAGAAACAGGCGATCGCCTGGTCCTCCACCGGCATCCCTGCCAAGAAGCTCGTCAACATCGACTTTTCGAAGGATGGCGGCTCCAACTTCAAGCGATTGGGGAGCGTCGCCAACAAGAAGGGGCAGGCGCTGTGGAAACCCACCAAGAAGCACGTCACTGAGCAAGGCGTACTCCGGATCTGCGCGAAGCCGGACAAGAAGTCCGCATTCGTCTGCGATCAGATCGACGTCATAGTGTCGCCCTGAATCCGGCACGAAACCGCGAGGCGGCCCGCCCGCTCAGGCCGGGCCGCCAGACATAACCACCCAATTTCTCTCAAGTAGACATACAGATAGGAGTTAACTCATGCAACTCAAAAAAATCGCTGCGGCAATCACGGCCGGCGCGTTGATACACTGGGGACAGGCACAGGCCCATGAGCCGTCGGTCACCCCGGATATCCGGATCTACGTGTCCGGCGCCGGGGCGCAGGATAACAACCTGCGCCGGTTGTTCGAGGAACTTTGCGTCGCCGGTACCCTGGACACGTACTTCGACAATGCGAGTCCCGCCAGTCCCGGCGCCCTCTATACCGCCATCTTCTGCACCCTGGACTCCGCGAAGGTTCCGGGCCTGTCCGTGAACAATCCGAAAGTGCTCTTCCACAAGCGCACCGCCGGCGCTGCCGCCATGGGCGTCAACCCGGTTCTCGACGCGCAGCCCATCGACCAGTTGGTCATCAACAACGGCAATTGCGCAAAGGAAGGCAGCGACGGCTTCTACCGCTGCCGGATTTCGCAGCCCGGCGATTTGGCCCCGGTGGTTTCCGATGCCGGAATATCCAATCCCGGCCCGGAAATTTTCTGGGGGACCAACACGCCGGATGGCGTTGCCCCGGTGAATCCAGGGAAGGTAATAGAGCGCATGGAGGTCAAATCCGGCGGCTCCATCCTGTTCAATGTGCCGGTGACCAAATCTCTGCGCGACGCCTTGCAACGCGCCCAGATCGACAGCGGCGAACTGGCGCCGGAGTGCGAGACCCAGGATACCGAGCCTTGCATGCCCAGCCTGAGCAAGCAGCAGATCGCAAGCCTGTTTACCGGCAGCATCGGCAAATGGAGCGAGTTCCAGGTGGTCTCCAAGAACGGCGGCTCGGCTCCCCTGACCACATACGCGGGAGCAGGGGACCTATCCGACGACAAGGTGCACATCTGCCGGCGCGCCGACGGCGCCGGTGTTCAGGCCCAGGCCAATGTTACGTTTCTCAACTATCCCTGTGCCGACGGTGCGCCCACTCCCGCGCGGACGTCCAATCCGCTCCTGGGTCCCGTGGTGCTGCATGCCCCAAGCCCAGGCAGTATGGATCTGTGCCTGAAGGACTTCAACGACGGCAGTAACGACAGCACCTTCAATCCGACGAGCACCAAAGCCTGGGCCATCGGCATACAGAGCACCGAGCGCAACGCCAACCTGAAATGGAATTACCGCTCGATAAAAATCGACGGCGTGGCGCCGACCTTGGGAAACGCCGCCCGCGGTCATTACCAGTTTTGGGCGGACGTCACCTACCAGTGGCTTAAAGCCGCCTTCAACGGTCCCACCGGCGACAAGCTCAAGATCATCGAAAGGCTTGCCGCCGACGCCGGCAAGCCCAGCATCCTCGCCAAGAACAATGCGGCGTTCGTGCATCCCTTCGGTCCGGCCGGCTATCTCGCGACAAGCGTCGCGGGCCACCCCGTGCCGCCCGATGGAGTTTTCGATCCGAACGTCCCGGTTAGCCCGTACACCCGAGGCCCGGGTGGTCTGTCCTTGGACACCTGCCGGGTGCCGGTGATCGACGGCAGAAAGCCCAACCGCCTCTAAAAGCCACGAGATGAGGGCGAAGCCTGCAGGTCGAGGAACCGCAGGCTCCGCTTTTTTTCAGCCGTGAACACTTGCATGTTCGTAAGAATCAGCCCGGATTCCGGTGGATTTCTCCGACCGGGCAAGTCGATCGACGACGTCGAAAGCCCGAGCGACTCGGCGACGACGGCTCGCTGGAGTTCTACCGCCCGGGCCTCGGCAAGGACAAGCTCGGCGCGACGTTCCATGCGGCCAAACGCGACCCACCGCACAGGTTCGTCGCGTTGCCAGAGCGCTGGGTCCCTTCGACTGCGCTCAGGGCAAGCGTAGAGCGCAGCTTCGACTGGCTGGAGACGTGTCACCGACTATGGAAGAACTGCGAACGCAAGCTCGACACCCGTTTGCAGTTCGTCCACTTGCCGTTTCTCGTCCTGCTCATCAATACATCGCGAACCGGCTCTGAGAAACCAACGACCTCAGACAGGATCGGAAGAACAGCAGCCTTCAAAACTAATAGACATATGTCTATTTCTTTTTATTCTTTCTCGTCATAGTTCGGCATGCGTACACTTGTAGGCGTTCAAGCAACAAGCGCTTGCGCCTATATAAGCAACCGGGAATCCATCATGACGCTGCACTCGCAGAAAACGCCACCATCCGAACCCGCACTGACGACACCCGAGACACCGGCAGCTCGGATCATGGAGGCACTGACCGGCATCCGCTTCGGCTCCGTGGAGATCACCGTGCATGAAGGGCGCGTCGTGCAAATCGAAAGGCGGGAGAAATTCCGTCCCCAAGCCACAAACCTGAATGAACCGCCGGCGGTCGGCTGATCGCCGTGCCAACCGGCCCTCCGGAGGCGCATCCGTATAACTAAAACATGAATTCGTGACGGAACCGACCGGTACACCGAAAGCTCTCCGGACCGACTAACCGAAAAATTTCACTTATGTACAAGAAGAAAGCCCTGACGCTTGCAGTGACGACGCTGACAAGCCTCAACGCTCCGAATCTGAATGCCAAAACCCAACACGACCGCGTGGACGTTCTGGAGGCGCGTGTCCACGAACTGGAATCGAAACTGGAAAAGGCTTTGAATGCGCTGGAAGCGGCGACGGCCAAACAGACGACCGCAGCGGCAGCCGCAGCCCCTGCCCCGGACATCAGGAAAATCGACCAGAAGGTAAAGCTCATCGAGCGCAAACTGGAAGTGGACAAGGAAGTATCCGACGGCAAATGGGCCAAGCTGCCCAAAGTCGAGGTCGGCGGACAAGGCTTGAAGGTAGAAAGCCAGGACGGCGATTTCAACCTGTCGGTACGCGGCACCATCCAGCAAGACAGCGACTTCTTCATCTACGACAACAACGGCAATCCGGCCAATACCAACGGCGACGATCTCAACAACAATTTCTATATGCGCCGGGTCCGTCCCACTTTCACCGGCACCGTATGGAAGTATGTGGACTGGCGCATCATGCCGGATTTCGCCATGGGCAATACCCGATTGTTCGACGCCTATACGGATCTGCGCTATTTCCGGTCGGCGAGCCTCGCGGCCGGCAAATTCAAAGCGCCGGTCAGCCTCGAACGCCTCCAGAGCGCGTCGGCATTGACATTCACCGAACGCGGCTTTCCGACCCAACTCGCGCCCAACCGCGACATCGGCTTCATGCTGCATGGCGAATTCGACCGCCCGGGCGGTCCTGAAACCACCCGCAGCTCCAACTTGTACCTGTTTCCGGAATTCTTCGCCTACCAAGTCGGTGTGTTCGACGGCACGGTCAACAACGGCAATATCGACAGCGCGAACAATGACTCCAAACAGGTGGAGGCCCGCATCTTCGCGCACCCGTTCCAAGGCAGCGGCTATGACGCGGTCGAAGGGCTGGGTGTCGGCATCGCCGGCTCCTGGGGAAATCCGAACGACGCTTCAACGCCGACCTATGCCACACCCGGCCAGCAAACCATGTTCAGATACGTGTCCGCCGCCCGCATCGACGGCACCCAGTATCGAGTCTATCCGCAGATGTACTGGAACTGGGGTCCGTTCGGACTGATCGGTGAATATGCGGTTTCTCAGCAAGGTGTCGCCAATCAGACCACGACGAGCGGCCAGATAGGCCCGCGAACCAAGAACGCCAGCCAGATCATCGAAAACGACTACGCCTGGAACGTCACCGCGTCCTATGTGCTGACCGGGGAAGACAACGTGTTCCAAGGCCAGGGCATCCGGCCACGGCACGCCTTCAATCCCTTCGAAGGGAATTGGGGTGCGTTTCAGGTCGCGGCGCGCTGGACCGATATCAGCTTCAGCGACAACGTCTTCCAAAACGTCGCGAAAGCGGGTTCTAAGACCCCTGTATATGCCTACGCCGACCCACGCCAAGCCGTGCAGAACGCTACGAACTGGTCGCTGGGCGTGAACTGGTGGCTGAATCAGAACGTGAAGCTCATGGCCGACTACTCGCAGACATCCTTCCAGGGTGGTGGTGGCGTTTATGACAGTGCCGGCAAACTGACCGATGAGGTCGTCGATCGCGAAACGGAGAAAGCCTTCATCACTCGGGTACAGGTTGCCTTTTGATGAATGCGATAGCAGCAACCCCACAAACAACGTTTTACCGACCTAACGAACGGAGTAAATCATGAAATTATCGATCCGGGGTGGCACCATCGCGTCCCTGTTTTCCATCGCGGCCCTGCTCGGCTTCGGCACCGCCCGAGCCGCGGATCTGACTCTGCTCAACGTGTCGTACGACCCGACCCGCGAGTTCTACCAGGAATACAATGCCGCCTTCGCCAAGCACTGGAAGGAAAAAACCGGCCAGACGCTCGAGATCCGCCAGTCGCACGGCGGCTCGGGCAAGCAGGCCCGTGCGGTGATCGACGGCCTGGACGCCGATGTCGTCACCCTCGCTCTGGCCTACGACGTGCACCAGTTGCACGAGAAGCGCAAGCTGATCTCCGCGGACTGGCAGGCCAAGCTGCCCCACAACAGCGCACCCTACACCTCCACCATGGTGTTCCTGGTGCGCAAGGGCAACCCTCTGGGCATCAAAGACTGGGACGATCTGGCCAAGACCGGCGTATCGGTAGTGACGCCCAACCCGAAGACCTCGGGCGGCGCGCGCTGGAACTACCTGGCCGCGTGGGGCTACGCCCTGAAGAAATACGGCAACGAGCAGGCGGCGCGGGACCTGGTCGCGAAGATCTACAAGAACGCCGCCGTGCTCGACACCGGCGCCCGCGGCTCGACCATCACCTTCGCCGAACGGGAAATCGGCGACGTGCTGATCACCTGGGAAAACGAGGCTTACCTCATCCTGAAAGAGTACGGCGCCGACAACTTCGAGATCGTCGCGCCCTCGATCAGCATCCTGGCCGAACCCACGGTGACTGTGGTCGACGACATCGCCCGCCAGCGCGGCACCGGCGACGTCGCCAAAGCCTACCTGGACTACCTTTACAGCCCGGAAGGCCAGGAACTGGCGGCCAAGCACCACTACCGGCCACGCGACCAGGCGGTACTGGCCAAACATGCCAAAGAATTCGCCCCGATCCAGTTGTTCACCATCGACGAAGTCTTCGGCGGCTGGGACAAGGCACAGAAAACCCATTTCGCCGACGGCGGCGTCTTCGACCAGATTTATAGCAGCAAGTGACAGCAGTGGTACTGGGCGCTCCGGAGTTCGACACCCGTCACCGGAGCGCACTTTTCTCCCGCCGCTCATTCAACCCCGGACAAGAGCCAACACGATGAACCGCACAACCCGATGTCAGATCCAGATGAAGCCCGCATTCGCGCCTCGAATGCGGCTCCCCCCATCGGAACGATACGAACCACCGGACACCGGCCAGACACTGCCTATCGAGGACACCGACCATGCCACTTTTCGAACTCGTCAATTGCTTCAACCAAAAACTTAAGGAAGAGCAACTGCTCTCCGAAAATCCCCTGGAACTCCGCGGCGACCGCGTCGAAGGCCGCTTCGGCGACGCCCGGCTGAGCACGGAACTGCACCCCATCCGGTTGACCCACGCGCCTTCCATGGTCGTAGGCTACGATGCGTCGCTCAAGGCCGCCCAAACCGCAGCATCCGGCGACAGCACCGAACAGGTCTACGCCCTCGCCGACGACGGTCCGCCGGTAGTCAACCTGGACCGGCTCTGCCGCACCATTCACATGCTGAATTTCCTGCCTATCGCCCATGACGACGGCAGTCTGTTCCTGCATGTCCACCCGCGCCATATCCTCGGCGTAAAACGCAACCATGGCGCCTATTTCGAAGACGTGATCTTCCGCTGCGGGTTGTCGCCACGCCGGGTGGTCATCACCGTACAGGTGACGCCCGTCTATGACCGCCAGTTCGTCCGCCTGCTGGAAGGCGTGAAGAGCTACCGCGATCACGGCTACGGCACGGCTATCAAGTTCGACGAGCACTCCGACCACGCCTTCCTCGAGCGCTACTGCATCGAGTTCCTTTACCGCTTCGCGCCGGATTTCGTGCGGCTCGACACCGCCTTCTTCGCACGCTTGAAAACGCGGCCGGAATGGGCGAAAAGGAGCCAGAGCCTGCCCGCCGTCATGCGCGGACTGGATACCCAGTTCCTGCTGGAAGGCGTCGAAAAGGAAGCCGACGCCGCACTGGCCCGGATCGTAGGCGCCGACCTAGTCAAGGGTGGCTATTACGAACGGCTGGGATCCGGGGAACGCGAACCCGATCGCGCCATCGCTTGATCTACCCTCAAACCCTAAGGTATACGTCACAATATGGCTTGCAGCGCTCAACTCACTTCGCCGGCTTTCCGCGAATATTCCGTTCCCGGAAAGCCATTCGCCCCGTCCTTCGTTCGGCCGCCGCGCGAATGCAGGCTGACCCACCTGAAGCACCTGGAATCCGAGAGCATCCACATACTGCGCGAAGTGGTGAGCGAATTCGAGCGGCCGGTGATGCTGTATTCGATTGGGAAGGACTCGGCGGTGATGCTGCATTTGGCGATGAAGGCGTTCCATCCGGGCAAGCCGCCGTTTCCCCTGATGCACGTGGACACCACCTGGAAGTTCCGCGACATGATCGCCTTCCGCGACCGGCGGGCGCAGGAACTGGGGCTGGACCTCATCATCCACGTCAACGAAGACGGGGTGCGCCAGGGCATCAATCCCTTCGTCCACGGCAGCAAGAAGCACACCGACATCATGAAGACCGAAGGGCTCAAGCAGGCCCTGGACAAGTACCGCTTCGACGCCGCCTTCGGCGGGGCCCGCCGGGACGAGGAGAAATCCCGCGCCAAGGAACGGGTGTACTCGTTCCGCGACAAGCACCACCGCTGGGACCCCAAGAACCAGCGTCCCGAACTGTGGAATTTGTACAACGGCAAGATCAACAAGGGCGAGAGCATCCGCGTGTTCCCCCTGTCCAACTGGACCGAGCTCGACGTCTGGCAGTACATCTATCTCGAGAATATCCCCATCGTCCCGCTCTACTACGCCGCCGAGCGGCCGGTGGTCGAAAGGGACGGCATGCTCATCATGGTCGACGACGAGCGCATGCCGCTCGAGCCGGGCGAGGTGCCGATGCTGAAGAAGGTGCGGTTCCGCACCCTGGGCTGCTATCCCCTCACCGGCGCCGTCGAATCCGACGCCGCCACCCTGCCCGAGATCATCCAGGAAATGCTGCTGACCAAGACCTCCGAACGCCAGGGCCGGCTCATCGACCACGACCAGGCCGGCTCCATGGAAGAAAAGAAGAAGGAAGGGTATTTCTAAGCCATGTCACACCAATCCGACCTCATCGGCACCGACATCCACGCCTACCTGGCCCAGCACGAGAAGAAGGAACTGCTGCGGCTGCTGACCTGCGGCAGCGTCGACGACGGCAAGAGCACCCTGATCGGGCGGCTGCTGCATGACTCCAAGATGATCTACGAGGACCAGCTCAGCGCGGTCCGGCGCGACAGCCTCAAATCCGGCACCACCGGCGGCGAGCTGGATCTCGCCCTGCTGGTCGACGGCCTCCAGGCCGAGCGCGAGCAGGGCATCACCATCGACGTCGCCTACCGCTACTTCTCCACGGCCCAGCGCAAGTTCATCATCGCCGACACCCCCGGCCACGAGCAGTACACCCGCAACATGGCCACCGGCGCCTCCACCTGCGACTTGGCCATCATCCTGATCGACGCCCGCCACGGGGTGCAGGTGCAGACCCGGCGCCACAGCTACATCGTCTCGCTCCTGGGGATCAAGCACGTCCTGGTCGCCATCAACAAGATGGACCTGATGGACCACAGCGAAGCCGTATTCGACCGCATCCGCGCCGACTATCTCGCCTTCGCCGACAAGCTCGAGCTGCACGACGTGCGCTTCATCCCGATCTCCGCCTTGAACGGCGACAACGTGGTGCACAAGAGCGCGGCCATGCCCTGGTACGGCGGGCCGTCCCTGATCGCGCTGCTCAACACCCTCGAGATCGCCCAGGACCGGAACTTCGACGACCCGCGCTTCCCGGTGCAGTACGTCAACCGGCCCCACCTCGACTTCCGCGGCTACAGCGGCACCGTCGCCGCCGGGGTGTTCAAACCGGGCGACCCGGTCCTGGTGCTGCCGGCCAGGACGACCAGCCGGATCCAGTCCATCGTCACCTACGACGGCGAACTGGAGGCAGCCTTCCCGCCCCAGGCCGTCACCCTCACCCTGGAGGACGAGATCGACGTCAGCCGCGGCGACCTCCTGGTGCACCCCGACCGCCTGCCGCACCTCGACAGCCGCTTCGAGGCGCATCTGGTGTGGATGACCGAAGCCCCGCTGATTCCGGGGAAGCAATACCTCCTCAAGCACGCCACCCGGACCCTCACCGGCTCGGTGGCCGCCATCCGCCACCGGATCGACGTCAACACCTTGGAACAGCACCCGGCCGGTCAGCTCAATCTCAACGAGATCGGTTTGTGCGAGCTGGCATTGAGCGCTCCGCTGGCATTTGACGCCTATGCCCGCTGCAAGGATACCGGCGCCTTCATCGTCATCGACCGGCTGACCAACGTCACCGTCGGCGCCGGCATGATTTCAGGTCCGGTCCAGGGCGAAACCGGCTTCCGCAAGGTCACCGCCGAGGAGCGCGCCGCCCGCTTCGGCCAGAAGGCCCTCACCGTCTGGCTCACCGGACCCCAGCGTCATGAGATGGCTTATCGGCTCGAGCGGCAGTTGTTCGAACGAGGCTTCGTTTGTGCGGTGGTCGAAGCCGATCGGCTCGGCGCTCAAGCCGCCCTGGTGGCGGAGAACATCGTGCGGGCCGGCATCGTCTGCCTCTGCGCGTCCGACACGGCTCCGGAGGCGGACGGTGCCAATCGTGTAATCACGGAAGGCTCCCTGGACCTCGAAGAACTGCTCGCTCTGTTGGTTCCGGCCGCCGCCGCGCCGGATTTCGTGATCTGAGCCAACGCCATCAGCCATTCCGGCCGGCAACGGATTGCCGGGTGGAACGGCCTTGCTCAAAGCCCGGCCAATTCACTCCTGTGAGTGCAAATGGCGATACAAAGCTGAGTCGCCGACATGGCGACGCCTCGATTCAAGCCCCGAAAAAAAACGCTGCCGAAGCAGCGTTTTTTTAGGGTCGGCTCGTATCAGAGCCAGTACACGAAGATGAACAGTCCGAGCCAGACGACGTCGACGAAGTGCCAATACCACGCAGCGGCTTCGAAAGCGAAATGGTGCTCTGCGCTGAAGTGGCCGCGGATGCTGCGGAACAGCACGACCGTCAGGATGATCGCGCCGATCGTCACGTGCAAGCCGTGGAAACCGGTCAGCATGAAGAACGTAGAGCCATAAATGCCGGAGCCCAGGGTCAGCCCCATCTCCGAGTAGGCCTCATGATATTCGAAGCCCTGCAGGATCACGAACAGGAAACCCAGTGCTACCGTGGCGATCAGTCCCTTGATGAGTTGGCCGCGGTTGTCGGCCAGCAAGCCCCAGTGCGCCCACGTGACGGTGACGCCGCTGGAAAGAAGGATCAGGGTATTCAGCGCGGGAATGCCCCAGGCCGCCATCGGCTCGAATTCGCCGCCAACTTTGCCCGGCCCGTTGGTCGGCCAAACCGCGTCGAATCCCTTCCAGAGAATCTCATTGGTCACGCCCAGTTCGCCCTCGCCACCGAGCCAGGGCAGTGCGTAGATACGGGCGTAGTACAGCGCGCCGAAGAAGGCGGAGAAGAAGAACACTTCCGAGGTGATGAACCAGATCATCCCCCAGCGGAAGGAATGGTCAACCTGGTCGCTGTAGATTCCGGCGACGCTTTCGTGAATCACCGTACCGAACCAGCCTACCAGCATGGTCACGAGAATGCCGGCGCCGAGAATCATCATGGTCGGCCCGATGGAGAGACCGTTCAGGTAGTTCGCAAAGCCCGCCAGCAGGCTGGTCAAACCGATGGAACCGACGATAGGCCAGGTCGCCTTGTGCGGAATGTAGTAGGAAGCTGCGCTAGTCGCCATGTAAATCCCCTGATGAAATTCGAAGAAGGTTCAGCTTTAGTCTTTTTGAGAACTGGAAATATCGAAAAAGGTGTACGAAAGCGCCATTTCCTTGATGTCCTTGGGCAGACCCGGTTCGATGACGAAACGGACCGGCATCTCCCGGCGCTGGTGCGGCTCAAACTTCTGTTCCGAAAAGCAGAAGCACTCGGTCTTTTTCAGGTACGCCGTGGCAGTCCCCGGCGTGATGCTCGGTATGGCCCGACCCAACATCGGCCTGTCCGTCAGGTTCTCGCCGTAAAACTTCACGGTGTAATACTGCCCCGGATGAATCTTCATCTTGGGCGTCTCCACGCTGAAGGCCAACGGCATACGTTCGTTCAGCTCGGTGATGAATTCGATCGTAATCTCGCGTGAAGCATCGACGTCATAGGCAACCTCCTCGACCGCTTCGGTGCGCACCTTTCCATTCAGGCCGGTGATTTCACAGAACAGGCTGTAAAAAGGGGCCAAGGCAAATCCGAAACCGAACATCGCCAGCGCGACGAAGACGATGCTCCAGACGAGACGCCCGTGTTTCTTGCTCTCGGTATCCTGATGGCTCACGACGGCGAAGACGACGAAATCACTTTATAGATGGAGAAGACATACAGCCCGACCACGACGGCGACGATGACCCCGGTCAGGATCAAATTCTTCTTGCGTAAATCCATGGACCTTGCCGTTGAGGGCCCGCCCGAAGGCGAGCCCGTGTTTCATACCGGTTATTTAATGTCCGGCGCGGTCGTCCAGGTGTGGTACGGCGGCGGCGAAGGCAGGGTCCATTCCAGACCGTGCTCGCTCGCACCCTCCCAAACCTCGTCCGTCGCCTTCTCGCCGCCGCGGATCGCCTTGATGACGACCCATACGAAGATCAGCTGGGAGAAGCCGAAGATGAAGGCTCCCACGCTTGACATCGCGTTGAACTCGGCGAACTGTACGGCGTAGTCCGGAATACGGCGCGGCATGCCGGCCAGTCCCAGGAAATGCTGCGGGAAGAACAGGACGTTGACCGAGACCGTCGACAGCCAGAAATGCAGCTTGCCGAGCTTTTCGTCATACATGTGGCCGGTCCACTTCGGCAGCCAGTAGTAGGCTCCCGCGAACAGCGCGAACACGGCTCCCGGCACCAGCACATAGTGGAAATGGGCCACGATGAAATAGGTATCGTGATACTGCAGGTCGGCCGGCGAAATCGACATCATCAGGCCGGTGAACCCGCCCATGGTGAACAGAACCACGAACGCGATAGCGAACAGCATCGGTGTCTCGAAGGTCATCGCGCCCTTCCACATGGTGGCGACCCAGTTGAACACCTTCACGCCGGTCGGCACGGCGATCAGCATGGTGGCGTAGGTGAAGTAGAGTTCGCCCGCCAGCGGCATGCCCACCGTGTACTGGTGGTGCGCCCAAACGATGAAAGACAGGAAGCCGATCGACGCGGTCGCATATACCATCGAGGAATAGCCGAACAATGGCTTCCGCGCGAAGGTCGGAATGATGGTCGAGATCACCCCGAAGGACGGCAGGATCATGATGTAGACTTCCGGATGGCCGAAGAACCAGAACAGATGCTGGTACAGGACGGGATCGCCGCCGCCGGCCGCATTGAAGAAGCTGGTGCCGAAGAACTTGTCGGTGAGGAGCATGGTCACCGCGCCTGCGAACACCGGCATGACGGTGATCAGCAGGAAAGCCGTGATGACCCAGGTCCACACGAACAGCGGCAGCTTCATCAGGGTCATGCCCGGAGCGCGCATGTTGAAGACGGTCACGATGATGTTGATCGCGCCCATGATCGACGACATGCCCAGAAGATGAACCGTGAAGATGGCGAACGGGAGATGCGCGCCGCCCTGCAGCACCAGCGGCGGATACAGTGTCCAGCCCGCAGCTGGGGCGCCGCCGTCCATGAACAAGGTGCTGGCCAGCATTACGAAGGCAAACGGCAGGATCCAGAAGCTCCAGTTGTTCATGCGCGGCAGAGCCATATCCGGCGCGCCGATCATCATCGGGATCATCCAGTTGGCGAAACCGACGAATGCCGGCATGACGGCGCCGAACACCATGATCAGCGCGTGCAACGTGGTCATCTGGTTGAAGAAGTTCGGGTCGACGTACTGCATGCCCGGCTCGAACAGTTCGGCCCGGATCACCAGCGCCATGGCGCCGCCGACCATGAACATGATCAGCGCGGTCACCAGGTATAGGGTGCCGATATCCTTGTGGTTGGTCGTGAACACCCAGCGCATGATGCCTTTGGCCGGACCGTGATGATCGTGTTCATCGTGATGGCCGTGGGCGATATGCTCGTCATGGATGGCGTGTTCTTCGTGAGTTGCCTCTGTCATGGCTCTATGACCTCATCGAAAGCGTTGAAAAATCAGTTCCGCGCGGAAACATCCGACGGTTGAACCAGATCGCCCTTGTTATTTCCGAAGCCGTTGCGCTGGTAAGTCACGACGGCTGCGATCTCCACGGGGCTCAGGGAGTCGCCGAAGGCGGGCATCATCTGGCCCTTACCCTTTACGACCACGTCGAGATGGGTATTCAAATCGCCTGTGGCCACCGAACTGCCCTTGATGGCCGGGAACATTCCCTGCATGCCTTCGCCGTTGACCATGTGGCAACCCGCGCAGCTCGCGTTGTAGACCTCTTCGCCCTTGGCCATCAGCTCCGCCATCGAGTAGGTCTTGGCGGCATCGGCAACGGCCTTTTGAGCCTGAGCCTTCTGCGCTTCCACCCATTTGCCGTAGTCGGCTTCACTCTTGACGTCGACGACGATCGGCATGAAGCCGTGGTCGCGGCCGCACAACTCGGCGCACTGGCCGCGATAGATTCCCGGCTCCTCGACCTTGGTCCACGCATCGGTCACATAACCGGGGATGGCATCCTTCTTCCAGCCGAACTTCGGCACCCACCAGGAGTGGATCACATCGGCGGCGGTAAACAGAAAGCGGACCTTTTTGCCAGCAGGGATCACCAGCGGCTTGTCGACCTCCAGCAGATAGTTCGGCACCGCTTCCGGGTTCGACCGGACGCCCAGCTGACGCGCCTCGTTGCTCTTCGCGTCGAGCGTGCTGAAGAAGTCGATGCCGTTGTCGAGGTAGGTATAGCGCCACTTCCACTGGTAGCCGGTGACCTTGACGGTCATATCGGAGGCGCTCGTGTCGTAAGCCTCGATCATCACCTTGGTCGCCGGAACCGCCATGGCCAGCAGGATGACGAAGGGGATGATCGTCCAGACGACTTCCAACTTGGTGTTCTCGTGGAAATGCGCTGGCACCGCACCCTTGGACTTACGATGGTGCATGATGGAATAGACCATCATGCCGTATACACCCACACCGATCGCCACGCAGATCCACAGGATATACATATGAAGGTCATAGATATCCCGACTCAACTGGGTGACGCCCGGCGAGAGATTCAACGCATAGTCGGCATTCGCCTCCCCGAACGTTGCGATCCCCAGCCCGGTGATCAGTAGCTTAAGTTTTTTCACGGAGCCCTCTCCTCGGTATCTCAGGTCAATATCTTGCGGATCGAACCACTAGCCATTCGTCAATTCTTCTTTCAATTCCCGGTACAGCGCCTCGCGCTCCGACTCCACCAGGAAACGACCGATCTCTATCTTCCTGCCGTGGCGCTTCAGGCACAGCCGGCTCGGATGCCCCGCCGCCGGCCCCTCTAGACTGACACCGAGCCAGGCGCGGCGGAACCGGTAAGTCTGTTCGGGCCCCCGGATGCCGCGCTCCAGCAGGACATCAGTGTCGGTCACCGTGATCACTTCGCGCACCGCAGACTGCCTGAAAGCCAGACTGAAACAGTAGGCCAATACCAGCCATTCGGCGCCAGCAAACGGTAGGACGAACCAGCAGCCGATGAATGCGAACGCCGATCCGATGGAAGCCAGCACCAGGGCGAACCCGCCCAGCAGCAAATACGCCTGCCATCGTGTCAGCGACGCGTTGGGCTTCAGGACGATTCGCTTGCCGCCTGTCTGTGGATCCCGCTCGGACTCAACCATGGAACCGGCCCGTTCCCTGTTTCAAGCGCCCGCAGGAAACCCCGTTTCAACGCCCCGCTCAGGCATCATTCGGCCATTACCCCCAGTTTTCTGTGGGAATTCACTCACGACACAAAATCCGCAGAACTTTAACGTAACAGTCTGGGCAACGCAAGGAAGGAATGGACCTGACATTTTCCCGATGTTTGACGGAGCAACCCGGATTTGTGGATAGTGACTTTTGTTCAGGAGCAAGCATATGACCAAGATCAAACCGGAGGAAATTTACGTCAGCGTGGACATCGAAGCGGACGGCCCAATACCCGGCCCTCATTCGATGCTCAGCATAGGAGCCGTGGCCTACGGTCCCCACGGCAGCCCGCTTGGTGAATTCACTGTCAACCTGGAAACCCTTCCAGAGGCGACTCCTCATCCGACCATGACGGAATGGTGGCAGCAGTTCCCGGACGCCTGGAACGCTCACCGCCGGAACACGCAGCCGCCGGCCGAAGCCATGAACGCCTTCGCCGACTGGCTGGAAGGCCTGCCGGGCAAGCCGATATTTCTCGCCTGGCCCGCAACCTGGGACTTCATGTGGATCTATTGGTATCTGATCCGTTTCACCGGACGCCGGCCATTTTCAGAGCACGGCATCGACGTCAGATCGTACGCCATGGGAATGCGCCGCCAGACCTTCGGGCGCTCAAGCAAGAATTATCTGCCCAAACGCTGGTCTTCACCCAATCCACACACGCATGTCGCCGTCGACGACGCCCGCGAGCAGGGCGACCTCTTCATCGCCATGTTGCGGGAAAACCTGGGAATCAGGAACGAGTGAACGATTGCGAAAACGGTTTATTCGCCCTCGTCGCACGACATATCGACAGTGGATGTCCTGAATTCCACCGGCAGAGAGCTGCGCCGGATTTTCGCCCAGACGTGTGGCTGGGTCAGAACCTGCGCCGTCATGCAGCCCGCTCCCGGCCGGCTGAGTACAAGGCTCACCTGGATACGCCGGTCCTTCTCTTCGATGCCGGCAATACCGAGACGGTAGCCCCCGCTGTTCTTGGCGCCGGCGAAAGCGGCAATCACCATCTCGCCGGAAAAATCCAATTGCGGCAGGGAGGGCGCTGGAATGGAACCCGCGCCATGCGAGGCCCACAGCGACCGGAACGCTGCTTCGTCGAGGATCACCGCCGTCCGCTCGTCCTCGATGCCGCTTTGCGTACCCTGCACCAGCACCGTGAACGGAATCGGGCCGGCTATCGCGCCGGACGATGCGGTCATCACCGCCGCAAATGCCAGCCCCCGCCGCGTCAATGGGTATGTCATCGCCAACCTCGCTCGGGGGCGGGGCTGAAATGTCCGCCCCGAGCCCCTTGCCGAAACAACGCTATTGGGTAACCGTCAGCTCCACGTCATCGACCAGAAAGCTCGTGGCCCTGGACGAATTCTCCACTCCGCGGAACTGGAGACGGATGGTTTGTCCCTTGTACGCGGACAGATCGAAGCTCCTCTGTACATATCCCGACGAACGGTTCCTGTTGGAATACGTCGCCAGGGTCTGCAATACGGTACCGGCGGTATTGCGCACCGTCACGGTCAGCGTGTCACGCGCCGGCGCGCTGGTGGTTTCGCTGGTGGCGATCCGCAACCAGAAACTGAAGCTCGTGGCGCAGGCGTCGACCGGCACCGTGACCTGCTGATACAGGTCGTCGGTATGAGCCGTGCCATAGCCGTTCATCCACGCTTTCCAGTTCCCGCTGCGGGCTGCCGCGGAGCTGGAATTGTCTATGACGCCCGCGGAAGAGGTCCATGCCGTCGCACCGCTTTCGAATCCGGGATTTGCCAACAGCTGTGCGGTCGTGGAACACGCGGGCGAAGGTTCCCCGCTGTTTGCCGTCTCGGCGCTGACCGAATTGGAAACGGCTGAATTCCCGGCGCTGTCAGTGGCGATCGCGTTGAAGACGTGCGAGCCGTCCTCAACCGACGCGGACTCCCACGCCACGCCATACGGCGACGAGGTGTCGGTCCCCACGATGTTGCCATCGACGCGGAATTCGACCTTGGCGATACCGCTCCCGCCGTTCTCGTCCGCGGCAACGGCGGCAAGGTTCACCGCCCCAGTCAATGTGGCCGATGCCACCGGCGCCGTGAGAGTCACCTGCGGCGGCGTGGTGTCGACGGCAGAGGCCCCGACGAAACCCGTGTACAGCAGACGATTGGGAGACCCCGTGCCCGCCCCGGTGACCTTGCTGGCAGTTGCATTGGAAGTCAAAGCCGACGCGACCTGAGCCGGCGTCGCGCCCGGGAAGGCGGACAGATACAAGGCTGCTGCCCCGGCGACATGCGGCGTCGCCATCGACGTGCCGCTCATCACCAGGGTGGCACTGTCGCCAGCGTTGCTCGCCGAAGTGATGTTGCTGCCCGGCGCAAAGACATCCAGGCAGGTTCCGTAGTTGGAGTAGCTCGCGCGAGCGTCGGAAGAAGTCGTGGCGCCCACGGTCAGTGCAGCCGCGGTCCGGCCGGGCGACTCGTTGCAGGCATTTCTGTTGGAATTGCCTGCGGCGATCGCATAGGTCACGCCCGCATTGATCGAATTCTGCACCGCGGTGTCAAGCGCCTGCGAGGCGCCTCCGCCCAGGCTCATGTTGGCGACGGCAGGAAGCTGCCTGTTCGCGGTCACCCAGTTCACGCCGGCGATCACGCCGGACGTCGTTCCCGAACCATCGCAATCGAGAACCCTCACCGAAACCAGCTTGACGCCCTTGGCGACGCCGTAAGTCGAGCCGCCGATGGTTCCGGCGACATGCGTACCGTGGCCGTCGCAGTCGCGGGCGCCCCAGCCGTCGCTGACCGCCGTGTACCCTTCGCTGGCCCGTCCACCGAACTGTGAATGGCTGGTCCGGATGCCGGTGTCGATCACGTAGGCCGTGACGCCCTGACCCGTGGTGTTGTACGTGTAAATGCCATTCAGCGGGAGACCTGCCTGGTCGATCCGGTCCAGTCCCCAGGTTGCGCCGGACTGGGTAGCGTGGATCGAAATGATGCCGTCTTCCTCTACCAGAGCGACCGACGGATCCTTCGCCAGTGCCGCGGCTTCCACCGGCGACATCCTGGCCAGAAAACCCTTGACCGCATGCCGCCAGACGTCCGCCGGCGCCGCATTGTATAACTGCCCCAACCGGCTCAGCAGGCCGTCGAAGCCGGAGGCGCTCTCGGCTTCACTCCGGAAAATCACGATGTATTGCCCCGGAATGGGTCTGGCGGCGTGCCGGAACGTGCCGGCCTGAGCCTCTCCGGACCACGCCGCCGACAGTCCGGCAACAGCAATCAAAGGTATCGCGAAATGCCGGTTCGCAGATAGTTCCCATTCCTTGCTCATTTCCCCCCCTCCTCGCTATTTTGTCCCTTTCGGGAATCGAGTCCCGGCAGTCCGCCGGGACAGCTTTCGGCGTCCGTGCATCCATCTGACGATGTGACACTTCGAGCGTTCAAAAATCCCAGGGACTTCGTACGGCTACCACGCGCCAACGCCGCTTCCTTCCGGCATCTCGCCCGCCGAGGGAGCGATGCGGTGGAACGCGTCCCAGCGCCTGACCGGCCCTTCATCCGCGGCCTGGTCATACCAGCGGAACGCCTCTTCGAAATTGCGTGTTACGCCGCGGCCCTGCTCGTACATCAGACCCAAGTGGAACTGCGCGTCCGCGTGGCCTCGCTCGGCTGCAAGCCGGAACCAGTCCACCGCTTCGGCGTCGTTCCGCTCCACACCCAGGCCTTCCATGCACAACCGCCCGAGTTCGAACTGGGCCAGCGGATTACCCAACCCAGCGGCCCGCCGGTACCAGCGGGCCGCCTCGGCGTAGTCCTTGACCACGCCATGGCCCGCTTCATACATGGCCGCAAGCGCAGTCTGGGCGGTGGAATCGCCGTGCTCCGCCCGCCGCCTCCAGTCTTCCAGTGCTTTGCCGTACCAGCGTAGGGAGCCGTCCGCGTCGCGCGCCATGCCCAGACCCAACTCGGCCATCAGGCCCAGGTTGAAACAGGCGCGGGCATGTCCCTGGAATGCGCCGGCCCGATAGCAACGAACCGCTTCGGCATAATCGCGGACGACGCCCAGGCCATCCTCGTATAAGCGCCCCATCGCCCACTGGGCATGCGCACAACCTCGTTCCGCCGAACGGCCGTACCATTTCAGAGCCTCGCGGTATCCGGCTGCGACGCCTGCTCCGGCCTCATGGCAAAGACCGAAGACGAGTTGCGCCAAGGCATCGCCACCTTCTGCGCGCTCCCGCCACCGGTCCAGCGCCACGCGATACCATTTTCCCGCCTCGCCGAGGTCGGAAGGGAACCCGAGACCGGCCTCGAGAATCAAGCCCAGTTCGAGCGCCGCCGCCGGCTCGCCTTGTGCGGCGGAGCACCGGTACCAGTAGATCGCTTGCTGGATGTCCCTGACCGTGCCGAGGCCATCGCGGAAACAGAGGCCAACACGCCGCTGCGCCGAAGCGTCGCCCGCCTCGGCCTTCGTCACCCACGCCGTGAAGGCCGCCGCATCGTCGCCGCTCTCTAACTCGGGCGAGACCGGACCGGCAACCGTGGGGGAAGGACCGGTTAGGTTCCCTCCCGAATCCCGTTTTCCGCCCAACCCCATTCGCATCTCCTCGCTGCGCGCTGACGCCGATCTTGCCCGACACCGACGCATCGCACAAGTGCCTCGCGCTCGGCGCCTGCGGTACCGTCAGTGGCGTCTCACGGAACCCTGGGCTTGCGGCTCCGCAAGTTTGAATTCGAGCAGCTGCGCCAGGTGGTCCAGCCGCTCAGCGACGGACACGGCCTCCACCAACGCCTGCCTCTCGGCCATTTCGAAAGGCAGTTGGCCGATCATGAGGTTGACCAGAGACGTGGTCGGCATTTTCTCCAACAGCAGATCGTCGACTTCCATCGACTTGCGGGAAAAGTAAGTCCTGAGCAGCGGATAAAGGCGGTGGCGTTCTTCGCATTCACCCTCGTCGGCTTCGTAGTCGACGGAAAAACGCCCCCACCGGGCCATCACGCGCCGATAGCCGCGCGTGACCGCCAGTTCCTCGCCCACGTCGAAACGGCATATGCCGGTGAGCACGATGATCAGGCGGCCGTCCTGAGTCTCGCTGAAGGAAGTGATGCGTCCGGCGGTACCCGTCCGGCAAACCGCCGCGTCCTCCTCCGACGCGGAAGGATCGGGCTGCACCATGCCGATCATCCGGTCCGCCCCCAGGGCATCGAACACCATGTTGAGGTAGCGGGGTTCGAAGATATTGAGGGGCAGCTGGCAGCCCGGCATCACCACCGCACCGGGCAGCGGAAACATCGGCAGGCTTTCGGGAAGGCGGGAGAACGGCGGTGTGAATGAGTGGCTCATGCGTTTTTCACGTTTCGGCACCACCGCGGCAAGCCGGGTGGGAAAAGCCTATGGTCCGGTCGGATACCCTATTATGACAGCCCTCCCTGCGGATGTGCGCTTCTCGCAGGCCGAGGTTCCGGAGCGTCAACGAAAGTCGGACAATAGCGGCCATGACGAAACCGCCCATCGCCAGTTTCCGCTCCGTTTCCAAGCACTACGGCACCCACTACGCGCTCTGCGCCTTCGATCTCGACCTGAGAGAAGGCGAGCTGCTCACCCTGCTCGGCCCGTCTGGCTGCGGCAAGACGACGGTGCTGCGCCTGCTGGCCGGTTTCGAAACGCCGGATTCGGGCGAAATCCTCCTGGATGGGCGGACGCTCGCCGGCGTGCCGCCGGAAGCGCGCAACGTTAACACCGTATTCCAGAGCTATGCCCTGTTTCCGCATCTGAGCGTGTTCGAGAACGTCGCCTTCGGGCTGAGGATGCGGAAGCTCGGCGGCGCCGAAATCCGGGACAGGACCGAATCGGCGTTGCGCATGGTGCGGCTGGAAGGGCTCGGGGGACGCCGGCCGCTGCAACTGTCCGGCGGACAGCAGCAGCGCGTGGCGCTGGCCCGGGCCCTGGTCAACCGCCCGCGGGTGCTGCTGCTGGACGAATGCTTGAGCGCTCTGGACTACCGGCTGCGGCACGACATGCAACTCGAACTCAAGGAACTGCAACGGCAGACCGGCATCACCTTCGTCTTCGTGACGCACGACCGTGAGGAGGCGCTGTCGATCTCGGACCGCGTCGCCGTCATGCGTGACGGGCGGATCGAGCAGTTGGGGCGGCCCCGCGACATCTACGAGCGTCCTGCGAACCTGTTCGTAGCGCAGTTCGCCGGCGAGAGCAACGTGCTGGAAGCGACCGTCACGGCTAAGCCCGGCCCGGATGCCTTAACCGTAAGCGTGGCTGGGACGCCTGTCACCGTGCAGACCGACCGGAATTTCGTCATCGGCGAGAAGATCGCCCTCGTCCTGCGGCCGGAGGACCTCCATGCGCACGACGACGCCACCGGCCGCGGCGGCCTTGCCGGACGGGTGCTGGAACGCACGTACCGCGGCGTGACCCTGGATACCCTGATCGCCCTGGACGCCGGGCCGCGCATCAAGGCCTGCGAATTCTTCCGCGAGGACGCGCCGACGCTGGACCATCCGCCGGGTCAGCGGGTTCGTGTGGGCTGGACGCCCGGCTGGGAAATCGTTCTCCCCCATGATGCCGAAACTTGAAGCCTTCAAGACTGCATCCGTCGGCCTGCTTTCCGGCTGGCTGCTGCTGTTCGTGCTGGCGCCCAACCTGCTGGTGGCAGGGCTGAGCCTCCTCAGCCGGAGCCCGGCGGGCTTCGCCGGCGGGCCCGCGACGCTCGACAACTACCGCCGGCTGACCGACCCGATCTATCTGCACGTCTTCGCCGAGTCTTTCGCCACGGCGTTCATCGCCACCCTGCTCTGCCTGCTGCTGGGCTATCCCTTCGCCTATGGCCTGGCCCGCGCCCGGCCAAGGCTGCGCCCGCTGCTGCTGACCCTGGTGATCGTCCCTTTCTGGACCAACTCACTGGTGCGCATCTACGCCATCCGCGGCCTGCTCGCGGCCAAGGGAGCGGCGAACCACCTGCTGCTGGCCGCGGGGCTGATCGACCAGCCGGTACGGCTGCTGTACACGCAGACCGCCGAGATCATCGGCCTGGTCTACGTACTGCTGCCGTTCATGATCCTGCCGCTGTACGGCAGCCTGGAAAAGCTCGATTCCCGCCTGCTGGAAGCGGCCCGGGACCTCGGCGCCGGCCCCTTCCGGAGATTCCGGCACGTGGTCCTGCCGCTGACCCTGCCCGGCATCGTCGCCGGCTGCCTCCTGGTTTTCCTGCCGGCGCTGGGCCTGTTCTACGTAGGCGACGTGCTGGGCGGTTCGCGCCATCTGCTGGTCGGCAACCTGCTCAAGGACCAGTTCCTGGAAGCTCAGGACTGGCCTTTCGGCGCCGCCGCCAGCCTGGTGCTGATCGGATTGCTGCTGGCTTTCCTCGCGCTCTATGCGGGGGCGGCGAAACGCATCGCTCCGGACGGCTAGTCCCGCGACAGATGAGCGAGTTCAGCCGCGCTCGCCTCCCAGTTGCGGCCGTCGAAGGGCTCGACCGTCAGCCGGCCCACGGTGGAAGGGTCCAAGCAACGCGCGTTGACGCTGTAGCCGTCCGGATTGGAGCGGGGAACGTAGAACGACTTGATGCCGCAATGCCCGCAGAACAAATGCCGGGCCACGCCGGTGTTGAAGCTGTAGGACACCAGGGCATCTTCGCCGCGCAGGAGCTTGAATCGGGATGCCGGAACGATCAGGTGCTGGAATCCCGTCATGCTGCAAATGGAACAATTGCACTCCTGCACCACGAGATCACACCCGGCGCGGACTTCGAAGGCGACGGCGCCGCAGTGGCAGCCGCCGCGATGTATCACATATTCGGTCATGCGAAGAACGATGAGTCTTGAGAATGAGAAAGTCCGCCTGGCTTGAGCAGGGGAAGGACATTGTAGCGGCGATTCCGCTCGGCCGGCTGCACGGAATACTGGTCTATGCCTTTCTCTACTTGCCCATGGCCACGCTGATACTGGGGTCGTTCAATGCCTCGAGATACGGCATCGGCTGGCAGGGTTTTACCCTGAATTGGTACGCAAACCTGGCGGACGATGCCGAAATCCTCGCCGCGGCCCGCAATTCGCTGACGGTGGCGGCGCTGTCCGCCACCCTCGCGACCGTCGTGGGCACCCTGAGCGCGGTCGGCCTGTACCGCTACCGGTTCCGCGGCAGAAGATTCCTGATGGGCCTGCTGTTCGTCACCCTGATGTCGCCGGACATCGTCATGGCGGTGTCGCTGCTGGTCCTGTTCATCGGCTTGCGGCTGGAGCTGGGCCTGTTCACGCTGTGGTTGGCGCACACCGGCTTCTGCCTGCCTTTCGTCACCCTCACCGTGCATGCGCGGCTGCAGGGATTCGACAATGCCCTGGTCGAAGCGGCGCGCGATCTGGGCGCCGGGGAATGGACCGCCATCCGCCGCATCGTGCTGCCGCTGGCGCTGCCGGCCATCGCCGCGGGCTGGCTGATGAGCTTCACCCTGTCGCTGGACGATGCGGTGGTCAGCTTCTTCGTCACCGGTCCCGATTTCGAAGTCCTGCCGCTGCGCATCTATTCCATGGTCCGGCTCGGCGTGAAGCCCGAAGTGAACGCCCTCGCATCGCTGCTGTTCGCCGTCTCGCTGAGCTTCGTGGTGCTCGCCCAATGCCTGCTGCGGAAGGACCGGGAATGATCCGGCACCGGCTGGTCGCATTCGCGCTCGCGGCCTTCCTCGCCCCGCTGGCAGCGGGGCAGCGCGAACTGCGCTTCTTCAACTGGTCGGACTATCTGCCCCCGGCGGTGCTGGAGAACTTCACCCGCGAGACCGGCATCCAGGTGCACTACACCACATACGACAGCAACGAGGCAATGTATGCCAAGGTCAAGCTGCTCGACGGCGGCGGCTACGACTTGGTGGTTCCGTCCACCTACATGGTAGACCGGATGCGCAAACAGGGCTTGCTGCGCCCACTGGACCGCTCGCGACTGCCCCGCTTCGGCAATCTCGATCCATATCACCTCGACCTGCCGTTCGACCCCGGCAACCGCTACAGCGTGCCCTACCTGTGGGGGACGACCGGCATCGCGGTCAACGCCGAACGGATCGATCCCGCCAGTCTGCACGCCTGGGCCGACCTCTGGCAGCCGCGGTTCCGCCACGCCCTGCTCCTGCCTAACGACATGCGGGAGGTGTTCCACATGGCCATGCTGGTGCTGGGGCTGCCGGTCAATTCGACCGATCCCGCGCATATCGAAGCGGCCTACCGCAAGCTGCGCGAATTGATGCCCAACGTGCGCCTGTTCAGCTCAGATGCCCCTCAAGTTCTGTTTATCACCGGCGAAGTGGGCGCTGGGATGATCTGGAACGGAGTCGCCTGCCTGGCCGCGCGGGAAGCCCCCGCCATCCGCTTCGTCCAGGCCGCGGAAGGGCCTCTGCTGTGGATGGACAACCTGGCGATCCTCAAGAACGCCGCAAACCCGGACGAGGCGCACGCGCTCATCGACTACCTGCTGCGGCCGGAAGTGGCCCGGCTGATAAGCGAGACCGTAGGCTACGCCACCCCGAATGCCGCTGCCGTCGCAATCCTGCCCCCCGGGATCAGGAACGATCCGGTGATCTACCCGCCCGCAAGCGTGATCGGACGTGGGGAGTACCAGGTCGACCTGGGCGAGGCCATCAGGCTCTACACCGAATACTGGGAGAGGCTGAAAGCCGGGCAGTGAGGACTATGAGCCGTAGTAATGGAAACGGCAGGCGATGATCACCAGATCATCGTCCGTGGCGCGGTAAACCAGGCGGTGAGTATCGTCGATGCGCCTGGACCAGTAACCCGACAGGTTGCCGCGCAAAGGTTCCGGCTTTCCCAAACCTGAAAACGGTTCGCGAGCCGCGGCGGTAATCAGAAGATTGATGCGCTTGAGCGTTTTTCTGTCCTGCTCCTGCCAGTACAGGTAGGCCTCCCCGGCATCCGGAACGAAACGGATGACACGCACGCTCAGCCGCCGTCGCCGATCAATTCTCGCGGTACAGCCTGATCTGCTTTGTCCTGCTCGATCGCCCGCGCCAAAGCCGCGGCATTGGCCGGTGTTGACATCGGGTACAGGGTTTCCAGCATGCTGTTGTAATGCTCCAGGGACATCACTACGGCATCGCGGCGGCTGATGATGGTCACGTCGGCGTCCTGCACCACGCCATCCAGCACGGATTTGAGAGCATTGCGGGCATGGGAATAAGTCACAACTTTCATAGCGATACAACCTGTCCAACAAGATGTACAAATATCAGTAAGCCAGACACTCAAGGCAAGGAAGCCGCTACGATCCGCCGTATCGCCGCCTCGTCCGCTTCGATGCATTCCACCAGCCTGAACTGAACCCGCGCCCGGTGGAGATTGTGGCCGCGGCTTTCAGTGCGGAAGTACACGTCGCCGGCCAGATGGTCGGCGAGAAAACGGATGCCGAGTTCGAGCGGAATCAGGCGGATGGCGTCGTAGAGATGCTCGCGGTCCGCCGCTGTCAGCATATTGGCCGCTTCCGAGAGATACCCCCTCAAGATGGCTTCGCAAAGCGTCAGGTCGAAGCGCGTCGACTCCGGGTCTTCGGGAGATTCGCCGGAATTGTTGCAGCAGGAACGGAGGCAGTCGCCGATGTCGTAATGAACCAGGCCCGGCTTGACCGTGTCGAGATCGATGAGCGTCAGGGCGCACTCGCCGGCCCGGTCGAACAGGATGTTGGCGAGCTTGGGGTCGCCGTGGATGACGCGCAACCGCAATAGGCCGGCGGCCTTGGCCCGCTCCAGCACCGGCACGAAACCCCGCCGCGCCTCGACGAAGCCCAACGCCTGGCGGAGCGAGGGATCGTCGAGCCCCCCGGCTGCCGCCCGGGCCGCATCCAGTCCGGCGAGATAGCCCGGGGCGACATGAAAATCCGGCAGGGAATCTTCCAGTTCAGCGCAATCGACCTCGCCCAGCGCTGCGTGGAACGCCCCCAGCACGCGGCCGACCGCGACCGCTTGGCGCTCCGTCGCGATCCGGTCCAGCACCCGGCTGCCTTCGATGTAGCGCAAGGCCCGCCAGTGGCCGCCTTCGGCATCGAGCACGGTATCGCCGCCCTCGCGCGGCGCGATCAGGTCCGGCCAGTGGTCGGCGATGTCGGAGCGGCCGCCGCGAACATGGGCCTGGATCCGGCGCAGGTTGGCGGCGATCCGCTCGGGATGCGGAAACACCCTGGCGTTGATTCGCTGCAGCACGAAGCGGGGCGATGCGTCGGGAGACACCAGCCAGGTCTGGTTGATCAGCCCGTCGCCCAGCGGCTCGACGCCATATCCCTCGCCTGCCGGCAGGAAGCGCGCCGCCATGAATTCCGGTTCGACACTCATCGCGGCTTGAGCGAGGTCAGACCCAACTTCTGGCGGGTGATTTGCTTCTGTCTTTCGCTCTTCCGCAGCATGACGTAGACGGCGCCAGTGCCGCCGTGCCAGCGCTGGGCGCTGTGGAAGGCGAGCACTTCGTCGAATTGCGGCAACCAGCGTGCCACGTAGCTCTTTAGATAGGTCGGCTTGCCGGCCTCCCGCCCGCCCTTGCCGTGATTGATCAGTACCGTGCGCACGTCGTGCTTCATACAGTCGTGGACGAATTCGAACACCGACTTGCGTGCTTCCTCCACGCTCAGGAGATGCAGGTCGAGCACGGCTTCGATTTCGTAGACACCCTGCTCCAACTTGCGGAACACCGCGTGCTGGATGCCCTGGCGGCGGAAGCTCAGCACCGCCTCGCGATCGAGGAACTCGACGAAGTCGGTGGTGAGGAAATTGGGGTCGCGCCCCACGGCCCGCTGCGCCGCCGAACGGCGGTAGAGCTGGCCCGGCGTGGGCCCCTCCTTGGGGCGCAAGGGTGCGTGGTCCGTGGGCTTGAGTGGCGTCACGCCTTCCATCTCACGCCGGAACAGTTCGTTGTCATCGGTATTCATTGGGACAATTCTTTCATGGGAGGGACGCTTAATTGCGCACACGCTACGAGAGAACGACCGCGCATCCGCCCCGGAATTCCTTCAGCCACGGCCATGGCGCATCTGACGCCGGCTGCCTGCGTTTTCGACCCTGCGCGGCGTTTCGTCCGTCCGGCCATCGAGCAAGCAACGGGGGGTGCGTTTGGTACCGCTGGCCCGGAAATCCGCCGCCAGCGCCTCCCGCACCCGATCATCCTCTTCGCCACATTCTGCGCTCAGGAAATCGAAGACGAAATCGTACAAACGATCGAGCGCGATCTCGTGGGTCTTGCGCGTGCGGGCATACAGCCAGTCGGAAAAAGCCTGGAATCGGGCGAAAGGGATATCCCCCAGCAGGATCGGCCGGACCCGCTTGAAGCGTCCGGAGTTGCCTACCAAGTCCCAGTAGCGGGCAAAGCGGTTCAGGCGCTGCAGGGCCGCGAAATCCAGGACGTCGGTCCGGACCACGTTGTAAGGCGGATAGGGGTTGTAGCGCATGCCGCAGGATTCGCTATGGCGGTCGATCGGCGCGCCGCGCAGGCGCTTCAGGATGCCAACCTGGATCTCATGCGGGTCGAGGGCGACCAGGCGGTCGAAGCCGCGCGCGAAGCCCTCCAGCGTCTCGCCCGGCAGGCCGGCGATCAGATCGACGTGCAGATGAGCGTGGGTGTGCCGGCGCAGCCAGCGTAGATTGGCCTCGGTCGCGGCATTGTCCTGGCGGCGGCTGATGCGCGCCTGCACCTCCGGGTCGAAGCTCTGCACGCCGATTTCGAGCTGCAGGGCCCCCGGCGCGAACCGAGCCAGCGCCTCCTTCAGGCGATCCGGCAGATGGTCCGGAATGACCTCGAAATGCAGGAACAGTTCCGGGTCCGCCTTGTCCAGGAAGAATTCGAGGATGCGCAGGCTGGTGCCGATATGGAGATTGAAGGTGCGGTCGACGAACTTGAAATGCCGGGCCCCGCGCCGGTACAGGTCGTCCATGGCGGCGAGGAAGCGCTCGGGATCGAACGGCCAGGCCGTGCGGTCCAGCGCCGACAGGCAGAATTCGCACTTGAACGGGCAGCCGCGCGAGGCTTCGACGTAGATCAGCCGGTGGGCGATGTCGCGTTCGTCGTAATAGGCATAGGGCAGTTCCAGCCCGCGCAAGTCCGGAGTCTCGGCGCGGATGAAACGCCCGGCGGGCGGCGTGCCGCTCAGGATGTCCCGGCACAGACGGGGGAACGCCAGATCGCCGGGGCCGCCGACGATATAATCCGCCAGTCGGGCGATGGGCTGGTCCTCCCACTCGTGGCTGACCTCCGGCCCGCCGAGCACGACGACCAGCTCCGGCCTTACGGCCTTGAGCACAGCGACCAGCCGGGTGGTCTCTTCCACGTTCCAGATGTAGACGCCCAGCCCCACGATGCGCGGATTCAGCGCCAGCAGTTTCTCGGCGATCTCCGCGGGGCGATCGGTGATGATGAATTCGGCCAGCGCCGTCTCGGCCCGCAGCTCGCCCAGGTTGGCCAAAAGACAGCGCAGGCCGAGCGATGAGTGGATGAAACGCGCGTTGAGAGTGGACAAGACGATGGCCGACACGGCTTTGGGGATTCCTGACTTGCGGGGTCGACATTTTAATACAGGCGGAAGCAACACCTCCGCGCGGATGACACGGCGATAGTCCAAACCTTGCCAATCTTCAAATTTTTCCGGAATCTGCGCCGCCGCCGGGTTCTCCAACGATATCCGTTCGACCCGGCCGCCTTTCATGCCGCCATCGGCGAAGTGCCCCTGCTTGCCCGCTTGTCCGAAGGCGAGCGCGAGAACCTGCGCCTTTTGGCGACCCTGTTTCTCCGCGAAAAAAACTTCGAATCCTCAGGGAACCTGGACCTGACCGAAGCCATGAAGACCCGCATCGCCGCGCTGGCCTGCCTCCCCATTCTCCATCTCGACCTCGACTGGTACGCCGGCTGGAGCACCGTCATCGTGTTTCCCACGGAATTCGTGCGGCCGCGGGAGGCCATGGACGACATCGGCGTCATGCACGAATGGGAGGAAATCATCGGCGGCGAAGCCTGGGAGTTGGGACCGGTCATCCTGTCCTGGGCGGATGTGGAAGCCTCGGGGCGATGCGACGGCTACAACGTCATCATCCACGAAATGGCCCACAAGCTGGACATGCTGAACGGCCCATGCGACGGGTTTCCCCCGCTGCACCGGAACATGGCAGCTCCAGCCTGGTCGAAGGCGTTCACCCACGCTTTCGAAGATTTCAACACCCGGCTCGATCGGGGCGAACACACACTCATCGACCCTTACGCCGGCGAATCACCCTCGGAGTTTTTCGCCGTGTTGAGCGAATACTTCTTCGAACAGCCGGCCGTGGTGGAGAGCACATACCCCAACGTCTTCGCCCAGATGCGCCGGTTTTACCGGACCGACCCCCGGCAGTGCACGCATGCCCCCGTCATGGGGTAGGATTGCCGCCCCGAATTGAGATTACGAGAACATTACGAATGCAAGACGATTTCGACGACCTCGACGACTCCGCAGAGGAAGAAGGTTACGGCCGCCGCCGCAGCCACGCGAAAATGAAGCGCGAGAGCGCGGAACTGCTGGAACTGGGCCGGGAACTGGTCCTGCTGCCGCAGGAAAGGCTGGATCGGCTGGCGCTGCCGGAACAAGTCGCGGAGGCGGTCCGCCTGGGGAGGACCATCAGCGCACACGGCGCGCTGAAGCGCCAGATCAAGTACATCGGCAAGTTGCTCCGCCAGATCGACGCCGACCCGATCCGCAGCGCCCTGGACGACATGAAGAGCGACAGCGCAGTGGCAGCCAGGCGGCAGCACCGGATCGAACAATGGCGCGACCGCCTGATCGCCGAAGGCGACGAAGCCGTCAATGCGCTGGCGGGCGAGTTTCCCGGCGCGGACCGTCAGTTGTTCAGGAAGCTGGTCCGCGGAGCCCGGGAGGAACGGGAGCAGGCCAAACCTCCGCGCCATGCCCGCCAGTTGTTCCAGGAAATCCGCCACCTGCTGGCGGATGCGGCCGCAGCCCCAGAATGAACTAGCGGCCCTGCCCGGAAGGCCGATCCGCGCGCTCTCCGAACGGGAACGGCATGGCCTCGGTCTGGTAGGTGAGGAACAGCATGATCCGGTAAATGTATTCGGCCAATCTGGCGCCGCTCCTGACGGCATTGGGATTGACGCCGCCGGTGAACAGATGGCTCAGGAACTGGAAGGCGACGATGGCCCAGAACACGAACCGGACCGCCCCCAGCACCACCATGAAAAACACCATGAAGACCAGGCGTCGGCCGATCCCGGTGATCGCAGGACGTTCGAAAGTTTCGTCAGGCATAAATTCCCCTTTGCCGCAATGAATATCAGCCTTGCTGGAGCAGATTGCGCAGATCGATCGTCGCCGCGTTGGCGCGGGCAATGTAATTGGCCAGGGTCAGCGAATAATTGGCGAAGATGCCGAAACCGTCGCCGTTCAGGATGATCGGGCTCAGAAACGGCGCCTGACCGTCCTCCAGCTCGTGGATGATCGACTGCAGCGAAACCAACGCAGTCTTGTTGCCGAGGATGTCGCGAAAATCGAATTCGATGGCTTTGAGGACGTGGATTGCCGCCCAGCTGTATCCGCGGGCTTCGAAAAAGATGTCGTCGACGTTCCACCATGAGGTCTTGGTGACAACGCCCCGTCTCTCGTCCGCGCTCATCTGGCTCATGTCGCCCGCGCTCGCGCTGAGGCGGTTGGACAGGCTGCCCAGACGCTTTTCCAGGATTTCCAAATACTGTCGCAGATTATCGGCACGGGAGAAGAAGCTCGCCTCGCGCTTCATCAGCCGGGCCCGGTACCGCACCATGGCCTCGATCCCCTTCTGGTATTCCGACTCGGAGGAAGGCAACTGCCAGGATGTGTGATCGAAATAGAAGAACGGTTCCGCCTGGGCCAGATCCGGATCTTCCTTGGACTGGGACTGGGCGCGGGCGATGTGGTTGCGCAGGGCCGAGGTCGCGTCGCGCAGCGCGGTCAGCGCTCCGTACTCCCACATCGGCATGTTGTCCTCGAAAACGCCCGGCGGGAACATGTCGTTGACCAGGAATCCACCCGGCTTGTAGAGCAGGGTTTCGCCGATGTCGATGAGCGTGGTCGCATAGGTGTAGCCCAGCGGCAATTCGCGGGAATTCTTGACGCCCGCATCCTGAATGGCCGAAGCGAGCACATCGAACTCTTCCGGCTCTTCGCCCCAATACTCGGCGATCGCCAGGAAAACGCCCAGCACCAAAATCGTCAGCACGCCCACGGTCCACGCCAGGCCCTTCTCACGCATGGTGCGCGGATGGAACGCGCGGAGGATGCTGCCGAAGAAAGTCTTCAGCAGACCTGGACGTTTGGGTGACGCAGCCATGAGGAATCCTGTTGGGGTTGCCCGTCGCGGGAAGATGGGATTATATCCAAAAAACCCCGGGGAGGTTCAGGCTTTCCCGGCACGGTCGCGGCGTGCACGGGGGTGGGCCTGATCGTAGACGGCGGCCAGCCTCTGGAAATCGACGTGCGTGTAGATCTGTGTCGTGGCCAGCGTGGCATGGCCGAGCAGTTCCTGCACGGCCCGGAGATCGCTGCTGGCTTCCAGCATGTGACTGGCGAAGGAATGCCGCAGCATGTGGGGATGGACCCTCTCGGACAGCTTCAGCTTGCTGCGCCAGCGTTCCAGCCGCATTTCGACGGTGCGCGGCGCGATGCGCCTGCCCTGCCGGCTGAGAAACAGCGCCGGCTGCACCGCGCCGGTCCGCGGGCGGCGAACCTCCAGCCATACCCCGATGGCCTCGAGCGCTTTGGCACCGACCGGCACGTAGCGCGCCTTGCCGCCCTTGCCCTTGCGGACGAACACGCTGCCGGCGGCGAAATCGACGTCGGCGACATCCAGCCCAACCAGTTCGCTCAAGCGCAGGCCGGAGGAATAAAACAGCTCCCACATCGCCCTGTCGCGGGTTTCCAACCCGTCGTCGGCCGGCGCATCGAGCAGCCCGGCGATCGCGTCCACGTCGAGCAGGCGCGGCAGCCGGCGCCCGCTCTTGGGCGGACGCACGCCGCGCGCCGGGTTGGCCTCCAATATCCGTTTTTTCAGCAGATCGTCGAAAAATCCGCGAATGGCGGAAAGGCCGCGCTGGAGGCTTCGGGCCGACAAGTTGTCATCATGATGTCTGATGCCGACGTAGGCCCTGATCCTGGCCCCGTCGACGTCCGTCCAGCGAGCGACATTCGCCGACTCGCAGTAGGCCTGGAAGGCGCGGAGGTCCCGCCGGTAGGCCGCATGTGTGTGTCTGGAACCCCGGCGCGCCAACCGGGCCAGGTAGTCGTCGAGCTGCTCGAGGGACTCCGGCTCCACGGAGCTCTCAGCGCTCGCGGTCGATCAGGGCAACGAGGCGGGCGGCAACGACTTCGCCCATCTGCACCAGGAACAGATTGCCCATGTCCGGGCTGAAGCGGCCTGCGTCCAGGCTGCCTATCGCCAACAGCCCCTTGATCCCGGCATGGCAAAGCGGCACCAGGGCGCAGGACGCCACCTCGGGAGCATCGGCGCCGAATAGAAACTCCAGCAACGGCTCGGGCGGCGAACCGCACACCGGTTCGCAGGAGGCCAAAAGGGGTTCCAGCAGGATGCTCACGGCCGGATCCGGCATTACGTGCAGATCGCCTACCGCAGGATGCGAGACGGTGCGAAAAACCCTGACGGAGACGAAGTCGGCCTGGAACCCCTCGTGCAGGCTCCACTTCAGACCCGCCAGCATGTCACCCACCGAAGCGGCATCGAGCAGACTCAGCGTGAGCCGGTGAAAACGGACGAACAAGGCATCGTTCTCGCGGGCGATCCGGAGTATGTCGTTCAACTGTCCCTGCTGCTTCCGGTTCTGGCCGCGCAGCAGCTCGATCTGCCGCGCTACCAGCGAAACCGCCTCACCGCAGGGGTGGGGCAAATGCATGGCTTCCAGCAGATCGAGCTGATCGTGGAAAAACTCGGGGTGCTTCCACAGATAGTCCGCCACTTGGGATGCCGACAGATCGTCTTTGTCCGCGCGCTTCACCTTACCGAAATTCATGCTTCTATGCTCCCCTCGAACACGGTAACCGCCGGGCCGCTCATATGGACCGGCGTACCTCTCCCTTGCCAGCCGATCCGCAAGGTGCCGCCCGGAAGATCGATGCGCACGGGATCTTCCAGCGTCCCCTGCAGTATGCCGACGACGGCTGCGGCGCAAGCTCCGCTGCCGCAGGCCAGGGTTTCCCCCGTACCTCGTTCGTAAACCCTAAGGCGCGCATGATGCGGCTCCAGAACCTGCATGAAGCCGATGTTGGCGCGTTCGGGAAACAGCCGGTGCCGCTCCAGGGCGGCGCCGACTCGCGCCACCGGCGCTTCATCGACGTCGGGTACCGTGATCACCGCATGGGGATTGCCCATGGATACGGCGCCGAACACCCAGTCCACACCGTCAACGCTAACCGTGTAGCCCAGCCGCTCTTCGTCCGCCAACAGCGGCACCTGAGCCGGCAGGTGGCGCGGCACCCCCATCTCGACCCTGACTTCACCGCCCGCCTCCATCCGCAACACCATACGGCCGGAAGCAGTTTCCACCCGGATTTCGTCGCGGTCGATGAGTCCGTTGTCGCGGACGAAGCGGGCGAAACAGCGTGCGCCATTGCCGCATTGCGCAACCTCGCCGCCGTCGGCGTTGAAAATCCGGTAGCGGAAATCCACCTCGTCCGATGTCGGCGGCTCCACCAGCAGAATCTGGTCGCAGCCTATACCGTAATGCCGGTCGGCCAGCCGGCGCAATCCCGCCTCATCCAGGTCGACTGTCTGATGAATGGCATCGATCACCACGAAATCGTTGCCCAGCCCCTGCATCTTGGTGAAACGCAGCATGGCCGACCTCTACGGCAGCAGCCGCTCGGCGGCGAACAACTGGGCAATGGTCTCCCGTTCACGGATCAGGTGCACGGTGCCACCATCCACCAGGACTTCGGCCGGCCGCGGCCTGGAGTTGTAATTCGAACTCATGCTGAAACCGTAGGCGCCGGCGGAACGCACCGCCAGCAGGTCGCCCGGAACCAGCGCCAGATCCCGCGACTTGCCCAGGAAATCGCCGGTTTCGCAAACCGGTCCCACGATATCGTAGGTGTGCGGCTCCCGATCCGGGCACGGCGCCACCGGAACGATCTCCTGCCAGGCGCCGTACAGCGCCGGGCGCAGCAGGTCGTTCATCGCCGCGTCGACGATCGCGAAGCGCTTCGCCTGATTGGCTTTGAGATACTCCACCCGTGTCAGCAACAGACCGGCGTTGCCGGCGATCGCCCGGCCCGGCTCGATCAGGATTTCGAAATCGTGGCGGCCGAGCCGGGCGAAAAGCTGCTCGGCGTATTCCGTCGGATGCGGCGGATCCTCGTCGCGGTAGCGGATACCCAGGCCGCCGCCCAGATCCAGGTGGCGGATCGCGATGCCTTCGCTGCGCAACTGAGCGACGAGCGCCAGCACCCGGTCCAGTGCGTCGATGAACGGCATGGAACTGGTCAGTTGCGAGCCGATGTGACAGTCGATGCCGACGACTTCCAGATTCGGCATCCGCGCCGCGCGGCGGTATTGCGTGAGCGCCTCTTCGACTTCGATGCCGAACTTGTTCTCGCGCAGGCCGGTCGAGATGTAGGGGTGGGTGCCGGCGTCGACGTCCGGATTCACCCGCAACGATACCGGCGCCTTAACGCCGTACTCGCCAGCCAGCCGGTCGAGGCGGTCGAGTTCTTCGGCCACCTCGACGTTGAAGCAGCGGATACCGGCGTCCAGGGCGAGCGCCATCTCGTCCTCGCGCTTGCCGACGCCTGAGAACACGACCCTGGAAGGATCGCCACCCGCCGTCAGCACCCGCTCCAACTCGCCCGCCGACACGATGTCAAAGCCCGAACCCAGCCGCGCCAGGAGATTCAGGATGGCGATGTTGGAGTTGGCCTTCACCGCATAGCAGACCAGATGGGGGCAGCTTCCCAACGCACGGTCGAAGGCGTGCCAGTGGCGCTCCAGCGTGGCGCGGGAGTAAACGTAGCACGGCGTGCCATGGCGTTCGGCAATGGCAGACAGTGGCACGTCCTCCGCATGGAGGAGGCCGTCGCGATAATTGAAATGATCCATGGAACCTTCAGGATTTCTGCTTTTCGGTCCGCGCCGGCTCCCGGTCGGGGAGATACAACGGACCCTTCTGCCCGCAGGCGCCCAACAGCAAAGTCAGCGCCACGGCCAGCCAGAGTGCGGGATGATTCTTGCTCATACCGGATGGTCTTGCGAAAAGTGGGGAACGGGCTTGAAACACGTCCTGTAGGGCCGGCATTCTAATGCAAATACCGCCCCCTGTAACGATTCGTAACCTCCATGCCGTTCTCCAGCTTTCAGCAGGCCGTGCTCGACTGGTTCGATCTGCACGGACGCCACGACCTGCCCTGGCAGCGGCCCCGCACCCCCTATCGGGTGTGGATATCCGAAGTCATGCTGCAGCAGACCCGGGTCGCCACCGTCATCGGCTATTTCGAACGGTTCATGCGGCGGTTCCCCGACCTTCCGGATCTGGCAGCCGCGGACGTCGACGAGATCCTGGCGCTGTGGTCAGGCCTGGGGTATTACAGCCGCGCCCGCAATCTCCACCGCACCGCCCGTATCGTCGCCGAGCATCACGCTGGCGAACTGCCCGCCGACCTCGCCGGGTTGGCCGCTCTGCCCGGCATCGGCCGTTCCACGGCGGGCGCGATCCTGAGCCTGGGATTCGAGCGCCGGGCGGCGATCCTCGACGGCAACGTCCGCCGGGTGCTCGCGCGCCACCATGGGGTCGAAGGCTGGCCGGGAGAATCGAAAGTGGAGAAGGGGTTGTGGCAACTGAGTGAGGAACTGACGCCTTCGAAGCGCTGCGCGGACTACAACCAGGCGATGATGGACCTGGGCGCGATGGTCTGCACGCGCGGCTCGCCGGCCTGCGAAGCCTGCCCGCTGGCCGGGACCTGCATCGCCCGGCGGGACGGCCGGCAGACCGAACTGCCGGGGCCTCGCCGCGCGGGCCCGATACCCGTGCGTTCGACCTTCATGCTGCTGACGGTCGATCCGGACAAGCGGGTACGGCTGCAAAAACGTCCGCCCGCTGGAATCTGGGCGGGCCTGTGGGCATTTCCGGAATTCGACGGACTGGAGCAGATCGTCGCCTGGTGTGCGCTACACAGCATTCACTCCCGGCGGATTGAGCCCCTGCCGCCGCGCCGTCATACTTTCAGCCATTTTCATCTGGACTACACGCCGGTCGTCGTGCACTGCGATGCGCGCCGCACCGGCGTCGAAGAAACGGCGCAAGGCCTTTGGCACTCGCTAGGCGCCGAGATCGGGTTTGGCGTCCCGACGCCGGTCCGCCAGCTTCTGAACGAACTCGAACAACTCATCTGAACCCGGAGAACACCATGGCAAGACAGATCATTTGCGCAAAACTGGGCATCGAAGCCGAAGGGCTGGACGCTCCGCCGTTTCCTGGTACCCAGGGCCTGCGCATCTTCGAACACGTATCCAAGCAGGCCTGGCAGGACTGGCTCAAACTGCAGACCATGCTGATCAACGAACACCGCCTGACCCCGTTCGAAGCCAACGCCCGCAAGTTTCTTGAACAGGAGCGGGAGAAATTCCTGTTCGGCGAAGGCGCCGCCGCGCCGGAAGGCTACGTGCCGCCCAAGTCCTGACGGTCTTCGCGGCACTTCAAGAATCGAAAAAGGGCCGTTGGAAGACGGCCCTTTCCATTATCCGCAGAAGAAAGGCGGTCAGAAGAGGCTCTCGGTCGACGGGCGCTCCTCGGTTCCGTAAGAGGTGGAGGGCTCGCTCATCCTCGGTGCTTCGATCTGGGTTTCGTAGCGCGGCGCGGACGGCTCCTCCGTCACGGCTTCCGGAGCACGCTCGATTTGGCCGCGTGGCGGTTCCATGTCGCCCATCGGCGAATAAGGGGCTGCAGCCTCGAGCGGCGCGGCGCCGGACAGACTGATGCCGGTAGGAATTCCGGTGGGCTCCTCGACGGCCTTCTTCAACGCCGCCTCGTCGATGGTGACGGGATGGGTGGCGGTTTCCTTCTGGATCAGGCTCACCGCTTTGGCCATGAGGTCGGCGGAGCTCAGCCGGTCCTCGTCCAGCGATTCGCTCACTTCGATGTAGAGCGTATCGCCCCTCCAGCCCAGTTTGACCGGCTGGTTCACCAGGTTGACCGGCGTTCCGACGGCGACTTCGGGAAATAGCCTGGCGACGTCTTCCGGGTACATGCGGATGCAGCCGTGGGTGACCCGCATGCCGATGCCGTAGGACTTGTCCTGGTCGGTACCGTGGATGAGGTAGCCGGGCACGCCCAAACGCATGGCGAACTGGCCTAGGGGGTTGTTGGGTCCGGCCGGAACGACGTCGGGCAGGATTTCGCCGTTCTTGGCATGCTCGGCCTTGATCGAGGCGGGCGGGCGCCACACCGGGTCCTTCACCTTGGCCACCACCTTGGTCACGCCCAGCGGCGAGCGCCAGTCCATCCGGCCGATGCTGATGGGATAGGTGACCACCGTGGTCGCCTTGGCGCCCTTGCCCGCGCTGGGATAGAAGTACAGCCGCATCTCGGGGATGTTGACGACGATGCCGTTGCGCGGCGCGTTGGGGAGGATGAATTGCCGCGGCACCGTGACCTGGGTGCCAGTACCCGGCAGCCATCGGTCGACCTTGGGATTGGCCATCACGATCTCGTCCTGGCCTACGCTGTATTCCCTGGCGATGTCGATCAAGGTGTCTTCCTGGCTGGCCGGGACATACTTGGTCTGGCCGACCAGGTCCGAACCGTCGGCCGGCAAGGGCAGCACCTCGGCGGTGACCGCGGAAGACAGCAGCCCGCCCAGAGCTATCGCGGCGCACTGCCGCGCCAACAGGGTCATCCGATTCGCACTCATGAACTCTTCTCAGCTTGATTTGTCCGCCAACGCTTGTCCTTGGACGGCCTCGCCGCCGAAGAGTTCGACGAGCCGCGCCAGAAATTGTGACAGCTCCAGCGTCATGATGGCAAAGTCCGCATCGAAACGCTCCATTTCGTCAGCCGCGTCGATTTCCGCCGCCTGTTCCTGGATCACGTCCAGGAAACGCAGCTTCTTGATTCCCAGCGCATCGTCCAGGGTAAAGCTCAGACGGTCGTTCCAGCTCACCGCCAGCCGTACGACTTCCTTGCCCGCATCGATGTGATTGCGGATTTCCGGCGCCGACAGGTCCTGGCGGCGGCAGCGGACGATGCCGCCCTCCTCGTCCGGCGAGCGCAGTTCGCACTCGTCTTCGATGACGACGTCCGAAGGCAGGTCCTGTTCCAGCAGCCAGGCGGTCATCACCGCCGGCGGACGGCCCTGGGTCGCGACCGGCGCCACCGGCAGGGAGCCGAGGGTCTGCCGCAGCAAACTGACCAGTTCCTCCGCCTTCTTGGCGCTGGCGCTGTCCACCACCAGCCAGCCGCCGCGCGGGTCGATGTAGGCGTAGCTGCGCCGCGAGTGGCTGAAGGCGCGGGGCAGCAGGCTGTTGAACACCTCGTCGCGCAGGTCCCGGCGTTCCTTGCGTCCGACCGGCGTCCCGCGCCGCGCCTCGATCTCCTCCGCCCGATCCTCCAACGCCTCGTTCACCACCGAGGCGGGGAGGATTTTTTCTTCCTTGAGCAGTGAAACCATCAGATAGCCGCCGGCGGCATGCACCAGCGGCAGGTCGTCACGGCGCAGCGGCGGATGCCAGCCGGCGCTGGCCAGCTCCATGCTGCCGCAGGGCGCGAAGCGGCGTGCCTCGAGGGCTTCTTCCAGTTGTTCCGCGGTAAGAGCGAAGGCTTCGGTGAATCGGTAGAGGACGAGGTTCTTGAACCACATGGGCAGTCGGTCAAAAAGTGCGGGATTATCGGCGCAATCGGACCGGCTGTCACTGACGGTGGGCCCAATTGCAGCCACCTGCCGTTTGAAGGATCATGAGCCTTCCCGCAGTTCGCCCAAGACAAGGAATCATGAACGGCCATCCCGCTGCGCTGCCCCCCGACCGTCTCCATACCGCCTGCGACCCTGCCCGATTCTGGTTCGACACGACCGCCGAGCTGGCGGACACCGACATCATCATCGGCCAGCCCCGCGCCCTGGAAGCGATCCAGCTGGGCCTCAAAGTCGCGCAGAAGGGCTTCAACGTGTTCGTGCTGGGCCCGCCCGGCAGCGGCAAGCTGACCGCCGCGCGCGAACTCGCGGAACGCATCGCCGCCAGCCAGCCGCCGCCGAGCGACTGGTGCTACGTCGACAACTTCGCCAATCCCGCCCAGCCCAAGGCGCTTCGCCTGCCGGCCGGCTGGGGGCGGCACTTGGCCCACGACATGGAAGTGGTGGTCGAGGATCTGATTTCCGCCCTCCCGGCAGCCTTCGAAGGCGAGGAATACCGCAGCCGCGCCGAAAAGATCGAGCAGCAGGCGCGCGAACGGGAAGCCGACGCGGTCAACCGGCTGAGGGCGGAAGCCTTGCACAGCCGCATCGCGCTGATCGAAACTCCGACCGGTTTCGCGTTCGCCCCGATGCAGCGTGAGGAAGACGAGATCATCAGCCCGGAACAATTCCAGAACCTGTCGGACCAGGAACGCCAGACCATCGAATCCACCGTCGCCGACCTGCAGCAGCAGTTGCAGAAAGTCCTCCGCCAGTTCCCCGCCTGGCGCAAGGAGGCGCGCGGCAAGCTCAAGGCGCTCAACCGTGAGATCGCCGAATTCACGGTGTCGCATCAGTTCGCCGACCTCAAGGCCCGCTATGCCAGCCTGCCGGGCGTGATCGACTACCTGAACCTGGCCCAGGCCGACATCATCGAGCACACCGAATCGTTCCTCCCCAAATCTGAAGGGGTCATCAGCCTGTTCGAGGGACCGCAGAAGGCGCCGGCACAGCGCTACCGGATCAACCTGGTGGTCGATCACAGCGAACTCACCGCCGCGCCCGTCGTCCAGGAGGAGCTGCCCACCCACGGCAACCTGATCGGCCGGATCGAGCACCAGGCGCACATGGGGGCGCTGGTGACCGATTTCACCATGATCCGGGCGGGGGCGCTGCACAAGGCCAACGGCGGCTATCTCCTGCTCGATGCGCGCAAGCTGCTGACCCAGCCGTTCGCCTGGGAAACGCTGAAACGCGCCCTGCACGCCGGCGAGATCCGCATCGAGTCGCTGGAGCGCAGCCTCAGCCTCATCAGCACGACCAGCCTGGAACCGGAGCCGATTCCGCTCGACCTCAAGATCATCCTGTTCGGCGAGCGCATGTTGTACTTCCTGCTGGACATCTACGACCCGGAATTCCGCGAATTCTTCAAGATCGCCGCCGACTTCGAAGACAATCTGCCGCGCGATGCGGATTCGATCGAGCTGTACGCGCGGATGGTGGCCACCCTCGCCCGCCGCGAGAAACTGCGGCCGCTGCACCGGGACGCGGTGGCCCGCATGGTCGAGCACGCCTCCCGGCGGACCGGCGACAGCGAGAAACTGAGCGCACACCTGCGAAGTCTGGCCGACCTGATGAGGGAGGCTGATTTCTATGCGGGCAGCGACGGACGCGGCCTCATCACCGGAGACGACATCGAACGTGCCATCGACCGGCAGATCTACCGCTCCGACCGGATCCGTGGCCGAGTCCAGGAAGCGATACGGCGGGGGCTGATCTTCGTTGACACCGAGGGTGCGGTAGCGGGCCAGATCAACGGCCTCTCCGTATTCCAGCTCAACGACTTCGCCTTCGGCCAGCCCTCGCGGATCACCGCCACCACCCGCCCCGGCACAGGACGCATCCTCGACATCGAGAAGGAGACCGAACTCGGCGGCGCCCTGCACAGCAAGGGCGTGCTGATCCTCGGCAATTTCCTCGCCTCGCGCTATTCCGGCGCCCTGGGCTTCTCGGTCGCCGCGAGTCTGGTGTTCGAGCAGTCCTACGGCGGGGTGGACGGCGACAGCGCTTCGCTGGCCGAACTGTGCGCCGTGCTGTCGTCGATCGCCGAAATGCCCATCCGGCAGAATCTGGCCATCACCGGCTCGGTCGACCAGCACGGCCGGGTGCAGCCCATCGGCGGCGTGAACGAAAAGATCGAAGGCTTCTTCGACGTCTGCGCGGCGCGCGGCCTGACCGGCGACCACGGCGTGATCATCCCGGCGGCCAACGTCGTGCACCTGATGCTGCGGCAGGACGTGGTGCAGGCCGCGGCCGAAGGCAAGTTCCACGTCTATGCCGTGTCCCAGGTCGACGAGGCACTGGAACTCCTCACCGGCGTCCCCGTGGGCCGGCGTGACGAATCCGGCGTGTTTCCGGAAGGTTCGCTGAACCGGAAGGTGGAAGAACGGCTCAAGGACTTCGCCGCAGTGCAGCGCAGCTTGCAGAAAAGCGGCGAAGAGACGGGCGGGGAGAAACACTGACCGGACCGGCCCGACGATTTCCGACAATCGCCTGACGGCGCTTCGAATCACCCGCACTCCTCCTGTCCCATGGAAAGCAACCCGTTCGACGGCAGCGGCACCGAAATCCCCGCCGTCCGTCTCCCTCCCACCGACGGCCCGTTCCGCCATCGCGCGGCCCGCTTCCGCCAACTGGCCCGGTCCCGCTTCTCGCTGGCCGGCTACCTGAATCTCATGGCCGACCTGGCCGAAATTCAGGCCAGCCTTGGGGAACAGGCCGCCGCCGCGCTTCCGCCGGGTATGTCCGGGCTGCCGGAAAATCCCGCATGGCGGGCCACGCTTCGGTCGATCGCCGACCGGCTGAAGCCGGGAGAGGCCGGGCTCGCCTCATTGCTCGACCGCATCCGGCGAGCGACGGACGAAGAACTGGCAGCCTGGGGCGGCTGCGTTCTGGCCGGCGATTTCGATCGCACCGATGCCGGGATCACGCCCTTCGTGGCCGCCGCACTGCAGGTACACATGACTTCGCTCGCATCGCGTCTGGCAAGAGAAGATATCGGCCCGGCGCAGACAGGCTCCGTTTGCCCCGTCTGCGGCTCCCTGCCGGTCGCCGCCCTCCTGCAGACGGGCGGGGCGGTCCACGGCCTGCGCTACCTGGTCTGCAGCCTATGCGGGAGCGAATGGCACCGGCCGCGCATCCAATGCATCCACTGCGGCTCGAGCAAGAAAGTGGCCTACTTCGCCATCGAGGGCCTGGGCGGGGCGGTGAAGGCGGAAGGCTGCGGCGACTGCATGACCTACGTGAAGATCATGGATCGCGACAAGGACGCCGCCGTCGATCCCTTCGCCGACGACATCGCCAGCTTGGCCCTCGACCTGCTCATGGCCGAGGAGGGTTATCGGCGGCTGGGGTTCAATCCGCTGCTGGTGCCCGGCGGCTGATGCTAGGCGGTAGACTTTGACGGCGGAACCGCACCCCCTAGCCATATCATCGCTTCAAGATCCCAGGGCCCTCCCCCACTGAACCATGCCTTCAACCGTACATGCCCGCCCGCCATCGGTCGACCGGCTCCTGAACCTGCCGGAAATCGCCGAACTAAAACGGTGTTACGGCCACACCGCCGTGGTCGCCACCCTCCGCGCCGAGCTGGAATCGCTGCGCGTGGCATTGAAGACGCAGCCGGAAACGCCGGTCGACCCAAGCCGGATCGCCGTGGCCTGCCGGACCCGCCTGCAGGCCCGGTTCAGCCCGAGCCTGCGCCCCCTGTTCAACCTCACTGGCACGGTGCTCCATACCAACCTGGGACGGGCGCTGCTGGCGGAAGAAGCGGTGGAGGCCGTACTGGCGGTGCTGGCGCGGCCGAGCAACTTGGAATACGACCTCGACGCCGCCCGGCGGGGCGACCGCGACGACCACATCGACGGCCTGATCCGCGAACTGACCGGGGCCGAGGCCGCGACGGTGGTCAACAACAATGCCGCGGCCGTGTTCCTGCTGCTGAACACCCTGGGCCTGCGCAAGGAAGTCATCGTCTCGCGCGGCGAGCTGATCGAGATCGGCGGCGCCTTCCGCATCCCCGACATCATGGCCCGCGCCGGCGCCCGACTGCGCGAAGTCGGCACCACCAACCGCACCCACCGCAAGGACTACGCCGAAGCCCTGAATCCGCGCACCGCGCTGATCATGAAGGTGCACCGCAGCAACTACGCCATCGAAGGCTTCACCGCCTCGGTGCCGGAAGCCGAACTCGCCGAGCTGGCTCACGCCCACGGCCTGCCCTTCGTCGAAGACCTGGGCAGCGGAACGCTGATCGACCTCGGCGCCTACGGCCTGCCGAAGGAGCCGACGCCGCAGGACGCGCTGAACAAAGGCGCCGACCTGGTCAGCTTCAGCGGGGACAAGCTGCTGGGCGGCCCCCAGGCCGGCATCCTGGTCGGGCGCAAGGCGCTGATCGCCAGGATCAAGCGCAATCCGCTCAAGCGCGCCCTGCGGGTGGACAAGATGACCCTCGCCGCCCTCGATGCGACCCTGCGGCTTTACCGCAGCCCCGAATTGCTGGCGGAGAGACTGCCGACTCTGCGGCTGCTGACGCGGACGGAAACCGAGATCCGTGAGCTAGCGCAGCGCCTCCTGCCCGCCGTGCAAACCTCGCTGGGAACGCGCGCCGTGGTTTCGGTCGAAGGCTGCCGCAGCCAGATCGGCAGCGGTTCGCTGCCGGTCGACCGCCTGCCCAGCGCCGGCCTCGTCCTCCGCCCGCAGGGGGGCGGCGGACGCGCCCTCAACCGGCTGGCGCAAGCCTTCCGCGAACTGCCCCTCCCCGCCATCGGACGGCTGGAAGACGGCGCCCTGCGCTTCGACCTGCGCTGCCTGGAGGACGAAGCCGCCTTCCTCGCCCAGCTGCCTTTGCTGGAATTCCCGGGATGATCGTCGGCACCGCGGGCCATATCGACCACGGCAAGACCGCCCTGGTGAAGCAGCTCACCGGGGTGGACGCAGACCGCTTGGCGGAAGAAAAATCCCGCGGCATCACCATCGACCTGGGCTATGCCTACACCCCTCTGGCCAGCGCCGAAATCCTCGGCTTCGTCGACGTGCCCGGCCACGAGAAATTCATCCACAACATGCTGGCGGGCGCGACCGGCATCGACTTCGCCCTGCTGGTGGTGGCGGCCGACGACGGCCCCATGCCCCAGACCGTGGAACACCTCCAGATCATCGACCTGCTCGGCATCGAGAGCGGCGCCGTGGCCCTGACCAAGACCGATCTCGCCGATGCGGGACGGATCGCCGCAGCCCTTGGAGAAATCGAAGCCTTGCTGACCGGCACCCGCCTCGCCGGCTGCCCGGTGTTCGAGGTGTCGGCCCACACCGGCGCCGGCATGGCCGAACTCCGCGCCCATCTGGAAGCGGCGGCAGCCCGGCTCGACGCCCGCATCCCCGGCGGCGGCTTCCGCCTGGCGGTGGACCGCAGCTTCACAGTCGCCGGCATCGGCACGGTGGTGACCGGCACCGTGTTTTCCGGCACGGTCCGCGTAGGCGATCATCTGGTCGTCGCCCCGTCCGGCCTGAAAGTCCGCATCCGCGGCATCCACGCCCAGAACCGCCCCGCGGAATCCGGCCAGACCGGCCAGCGCTGCGCCCTCAACCTGGCCGGCGTGGTAAAACAGGAGGTGCAGCGCGGCGACTGGGTGCTGGCACCGGCCCTGCACCGGCCGACCCGCCGTCTGGACGTCCGGCTCCGGCTGCTGGGCAGCGAAGCCCGGCCGCTGCACCACTGGACGCCGGTGCACGTCCACCTCGGCGCGTTCCGGTCCGCCGGGCATGTCGCCCTGCTCGAAGCGGACATGCTGGAGCCGGGCGCGGGCGCCTGGGCGCAACTGGTGCTGGACCAGCCCACCTGCGCGGCTCAGGGCGACCACTGCATCCTGCGCGATGCCTCCGCCCAGCGAACCCTGGCCGGCGGCACGGTGCTCGACACCCTGCCCCCTGCCCGGGGCCGCCGCTCGCCGCAGCGACGCGCCATGCTGGCCGCCTGGGAGCAAACCCGGCCTGAAGCCCGGCTCAGTGCGCTGCTGGAGGGCGCACCGAACGGCGTCGATCTCGGCGCCTTCGCCGCCAACGCCAACCTGACCGCAGCCGAGACCGACAGGCTCTGCATCGGCCTGACGCTGAAGAAAATCGACGGCGCGAATCCGATCGCTTTTTCCCCTGCGCATTGGGCAGCGCTCCGCACCGGCGTCATCGCCGCGCTGCAGCGGGAACATCAAAACGTGCCCGATTCGCTGGGCCTCAACACCGAGCAATTGCGCCTGCGGACCGCACCCCGGATGGAACGCCCCGCGTTCGGCGCACTCCTGGCCGAACTGCTGGCCGATGGACACTGCCGCCGCGACGGCTCCTGGTGGCACCTGCCCGGCCATGAACTCAGCCTCGGCGCGGAGGACGAAGCCCTGTGGCTGCGCATCGCTCCGCGGCTGACTGCAGAGCCGTTCCAACCGCCCCGGGTACGCGACATCGCCCGCGCCGAGAACCTCGACGAAACCGCGGTGCGCCGGCTGCTGATGCGCACCGCCCGGCTCGGGCGGGTGTACCGCATCGCCCACGACCACTATTTCGACCGGACCGCCGTCGCCCGGCTCGCCGCCATCGTCCGGCAGGCCGCCGGCGACAGCCCGGATGGCGCAGTTTTGGCCGCCGAATTCCGCAACCACATCGGCACCGGCCGCAAGCTCGCCATCCACATCCTGGAATTCTTCGACCGCATCGGCCTGACCCGCCGCATCAAGGACAGCCACCGCCTGCGCAACGAAGCCTTGGAGTTCTAGAACGCCGCAGCCCGCGGGTTTTTCGATAGAATCCGCCCAACTTCGGAAGAGCAGCGTCCCCGGTGGGGCGGCCGGTCTTCAAAACCGGATGAGGCCGTGAGACGGCCTCAGGTGGGTTCGACTCCCATTCTCTTCCGCCAACATACGTCTAACCACATCTAACAACGTCAACACTTACACCTATAAATCAATGTGTTGAACGATTTTATTGTCTAAAGATGGCCAACAATTTAGAGTGACATCCAATCAATTTTGTGGCCCTTTTTGGGGGAACCGATGGGGCTTCTCGCGTTTGGTTCCCCCACGAATGGCTGGAGCCCAAGCATGACGCGGCTTTGAGCGATTTGGTGCGAGCATGTTGACCGAAGTGAAGTGCAAGAATGCCAAGCCCATGGCGAAGTCCTACAAACTTGCGGATTCGGGTGGGTTGTATTTGGAAGTGACTCCATCGGGGCGGAAATACTTCCGCTGGAAGTTCCGATTCGCTGGCAAAGAGAAACGTCTAGCGTTGGGTGTTTGGCCTGAACTTGGCTTGAAGGACGCCCGCCTCAAAAGGGACGAAGCTCGCCTGCTGCTCGCCTCTGGCAAAGACCCTGTGGCGCTCAGGCACCAGGAAAAGCGGGCGCGGCGTTTGGCCGCTGCCAATTCTTTCGAAGCGGTTGCGCTGGAGTGGTTGGATACGATCAAGCCGAGCTGGACGCCGGATCATCACGCTTACACCCTGCGGCGGTTCCAGCGTTACGTGTTTCCGGAATTCGGACACATTCCAATTACCGAAGTGGACGCGCCCCTGCTGTTGGACATGGCGCGAAAAATTGAACGGGGCGGCACCATCGAAACCGCCCATAAGGTAGTGCGAGCCTGCGGGCAGGTGTTCCGGTTTGGCATTGCGGCGGGGCGGTGCCGGTCCAATCCGGCAGCCGATCTGAAGGGGGCGCTCAAGGCGAGGCCGCCAGTCAAGCATCAGGCTGCTGTCACTTTTTCGGACCTTCCTGAGCTATTACGCAAGGTCAGTCGCTACTTCGAGGACGGGCACGGTGATCTGTTGACCCAGCTTGCCCTGGAATTGATGTTGTTGACCTTCGTTCGCACAACCGAACTGCGTGGAGCGCGGTGGAGCGAGTTCGACCTTGCAGAACGGGTTTGGCTGGTCCCGGCCGAGCGCATGAAGGCGGGGCGTCCGCATTGGGTGCCGCTCTCGGATCAGGCCATGGTTGTCTTGACGCGACTCAGGGATATTTCAGGCGGGTACGAGCTGGTTTTTCCGGGGCGGAATCCGTTGCGGGCAATGTCCAAGAACACGGTTTTGTTTGCGCTTTATCGGCTCGGGTATCGGGGGCGGATGACCGGCCATGGTGTCCGTGCGCTGGCATCGACCTGGCTCAATGAAGCTGGCTTCGATCCTGACGTGATCGAGAAAGCCCTGGCGCATGAGGAGAAAAATCGAGTCCGGGCGGCTTATCATCGTGCTGAATATCGCAACGAGCGAAGGCGACTCGCGCAAGCCTGGGCGGATGCTTTGGATGGCTTCCGCGCCAGTGCGGGGCAGACCGGAGCGGAAATCGTGCCGATCCACCAACGTTCCCGAAGATTTAGGTGTTGAAGTAAGCCTGAAGACTGATAACATTGTCCGAAAATGTCGGACGCAACCAGCGATACCGCCCCGTGCGGTGTTTTGGGCTTCTCCTGGATTAATAGCCTATCCATGCCGACACGGGCGCGGTACATCACATCCCCCGGAAGCAACAGCCTCACAGCCTTCGATGGCTGACATGAGTAAGGTCGCAAAAGGCTCTACCCCGCATGGCGGGGTGGGGCTGATGCGCCTTTAATCTCTCACGCACTCCTCCACCCCGGCCATGCTCCTCCTGGAGCATTTCAGTGGCCGAAATTTCAAGTTCACGCCCCTTAATCTCGCGACCGACCGAAGCGGCGCGCCTTACTTACTATTCCGGCATCACGCCGCAGATTCCTCATCCCCTGATCGTGCGCCCGGCAGAAGCGGCACGTCTCACGGGGATACCGCGATCCAGTTTGTACTGGCGGATAAATCAAGGAACGTTCCCGCCTGTCGTGAAGCTGGGTCCGCGCAGCTCCGGCTTCCTTCTTGCCGAAGTCCAGGCGGTACTGGAGGCGCACATCGCCGGTTGGCCTTTGGATCGCATCCAGGTGCTTGTGCGCGAGCTGGTCTCCCGGCGCCCCGGTTTAGCGGCGTGAGGAGGCGATCATGCACACAAAAGAAACCCCAGCTCGGCGGGCGGCCGAGACTGGGGATAAGCATGTCGTCGACAACAATTTTACCACGCCTAACGTCACGTTATGCGACTACCAACGGGATGCGGTTAATGCCTGCCTGACCTCTTTCGACGATACAGCGCGGCTTGCCGCCGTGCAAAACGACCTGCGTCCTGAGCAAGTTGTAGCGTCTCTGATCAACGCCGTTGATCGTGCTATTGATGAAGGAAACAGCGCCCATGCGCGGCGCGCACTCGATGTGCTGCGGGATACTTGGCTCCCCAGACTGGCCGTTCAATGTCGAACGGAGGCGGCATGAGCGTGAAACTTTCAGGCCGCCCCGCCCCGCGCGAAATCGTCGAAGCGTTGAAGGCCGCGATGCTGCAAGCCGGTCTCGAGCCGCCCGCGGACATGCAGCTCGATACCCCCCGCCTCGTGCGGTATCGCGTCGGAAACGAAAAAGATCGGTCCGGTTGGTATAGGGTTCACACCGACGGAATCGCGGCCGGCGCGTTCGGTTGTTGGCGACTCGGCATCAACGAAAATTGGTGCCTGCGGCGAGAAACCGAGGTCGATCCCGCCGAATGGGCCGCGCACCTAGCCCGAATGGCCGAGCGGAAACGGGCCGAAGAAGCGGAGGAAAAGGACCGCCAGCGCCGCGCCCAGGCTCGAGCTTCGAGCTGGTTTGAACGGTCTGGAAACGCTGATCCGCAGCACCCCTATCTCTCCGCGAAACGCGTCAGCCCCCACGGCATTCGCCAGTCAGGCGACCTTTTGCTGATCCCGGCCCAAGATGTCCACGGCGCAATCTGGTCGCTCCAGACCATCGATCCGCAAGGGAGCAAGCGATTCTTGAGCGGGGGCCGGAAGCAGGGCTGCTTTTATCCCATTGGGCTGGACGACAAGCCAGAGCTGATCTTGCTGGCCGAGGGGTTCGCGACCGGCGCAACGCTTCATGAACGGACCGGCCATCCGGTTACTGTTACATTCGATGCGGGCAATCTTCAGCCGGTGGTGCTGGCACTGCGGGAACGCTACCCGCGAGCACGCGTTCTGATTTGTGGCGATAACGATCGCTTCAAAGGCACGAACACCGGGAAGGAAAAGGCCAGCGCCGCTGCCAGAGTCTTGATCGGAGGCGTGGGATGGTGCGTGCCGGATTTCGATCTTGGAGAGGCGGGTGGTGGCGAGGCTCCAGAAGGGACGGACTACAACGACCTCGATCGTTTGGGCGACAGCCTGGTCAAGCGGCAGATCGATGCGGCGGTGGAAGCACTGCGGCGGATTCGCGTGTTCGGGGGGCAACTGCCGACCGTCCTACGTCGGGCTGAGGCGGAAATTCTGTTTCAGCGCTGCGACGTATATCAACGGGCGGGGCAGCTCGTCCGCCCAGTACATACCGACAAGCCCGCGAATACGAAAGGGGTGAGAACCACCGCAGGCACGCTGGAAATTCAGCTGGTGACGCCGGAATGGCTAGCGCTGCTTTTGACGCGAATAGCTGAATGGCAAAAGTACGACGGCCGGGTAAAGGACTACGTCAACATCGATTGCCCCGAAAAAGTTGCTCGGGCGTATCTGGCCGCTTCCGGCGAGTGGCGGGTTCCTGTGCTGCGGGGCGTGAGTGAACACCCTACCTTGCGACAGGATGGATCGTTAGTGGCCCGGCGCGGTTTTGACGATGCGAGCGGACTTTTTGTGGACTATGACGGGCCGCCGGTCCATTTGCCGCGGGCCCCGACGCTGGAGGACGCCAAGGCGGCGCTCGATGTGTTGGCGCAGCCGTTCGAGGAATTTCCGTTTGCTTCGCCCGAAGATCGGTCCGTGGCGCTCTCCGCCCTGTTGACCGGCCTCGCCCGCAAGGCCCTCCCCACAGCACCCTTGCACGCTTTTGACGCGCCCGCGGCCGGATCGGGCAAGTCCTTGCTGGCCGATGTGATTGGGCTGATCCTGACGGGTCGGCCGGCGCCAGCAGCGAGCTATGGCCGTGACCCTGAGGAGATCCAGAAGCGGCTTTCATCCCTGTTGATGGCGGCGCCGTCCCTGATCTCGCTCGACAACATCGAACGGCCCCTGGATGACAGCGAGACGCTCTGTTCGTTGCTTTCGCAGCAGGTCTATACCTTTAGGATTCTGGGCGCCAGCCGGGTCGTGACGGTGCCGACGAATACTCTGATCATTGCTACGGGCAATAACCTGAGTATCCGCGGCGACCTGACGCGTAGGACGTTACTTTGCCGGATCGACGCTGGGGTGGAGAGGCCCGAGTTCAGGGAATTCAAGCGTGATTTGAAGAGGTGGGTGCCCGAGCATAGGCACGAACTGATTATGTCCGGGCTCACCGTGCTGCGTGCCTATCACGATGAGAGTCGACCGGCTCATGGCGGGAAAGCGCTCGGGAGTTTCGAGGAATGGGATTCCTGGGTTCGCGGGGCTCTCGTCTGGTGTGGATGGGCTGATCCCGTGCGGACTCAGGCAGCGGCGGAGCAATCCGACGGCGGACGGGCCGAGCTGGAGCGGGTTGTGACGCTCTGGCGCGCCGTGCTGGGCGACAAAGCGCTGTCGGCCGCGGAGGTGATAGAGCGGTGCGGGATGTCCTCGTGCGTCGATTTGCGTGACGCATTGCTGGAGGTCGCGGCCGATGTCCGCCATCCGGACACGATCAGTGCCCGGCGGTTGGGGCGGTGGCTGGAACGCCAGCGCGGGCGTGTGGTGTGCGGCTACCGGGTCGAGCGCCGCGACGATTCGTGCCGGAAGATTGCTGTGTGGGGTATGCAGACAATCGCCAAGGTTGACATGCCCGAAGATCGAGAGAGGTTCGAGCTATGAGCCTCCTCCTTACGGGGTTTACGGGGTTTCTTTTATCTTTTCCTACTATCGCGGAAAACTGTCAGAGAAGAGATGTTGGCAAATTAAACAAAGGGACAGGAAATCTTGATCGAAACCCCGTAAACCCGGAAAGCCTTCGAGCGGTGTTCCGACCATGAATGCCGCTTCGAACCTCCTACAAACGCTGGCGCGCCGGGGTGTCCGGATCGGCATTTCCGGGGACAGGCTCACGGTGGACGCGCCGCCGGGCATTTTGACGGACGAGGACCGCGAGGCGTTGGTGCGTCACAAGGCTGGATTGGTGACAGCCTTGCTCAACACCAATGCAGGTCCAGCAAACAAACCCTTGCCCGACGCTCTGGTTCGGGCCGCTCTGCGCCTCTGCGCCTCTGCGCCGCCCATAGCGACGGCCCCGAGGCGCAACGGCAGATGCTGGAGGATCTGGCGGGATACCCGGCGGACAGGCACGAGTGGCTGACCGATTACCTCAACGTTGCGGCCGATGCGCTCGCCGCTGGGCCCGATCAGGACGACCGCCGCACCTGTACCCAATGTCTGAACTTCCGACGCAGAGACGGTGCGTGCCTGGCGGCAAGGCGCGACGAGCTGCCCAATACGGCCCGAAGTTACCGACCTCTTCCCGACACGCTTCGCCGCTGCGAGCGGTATCGCCCTCAAGCCGAGGATGTGGACCCCAGCCCAGGGTATGAGCGCTGGCCGGGCTTAACCTTTGGAGATCCATGAATGATTTCAGCGTTGTGTAGCGGCGTGGTCGTGCGCGACCCGCAGACCAAGCAGACCCGCACCGGGAACTCGTTCGTTTCGTTGCTCGTGTCTTCTCCTATGGGGGGCGACCAGTCCCAGCTACTGAACGTGACGGGCTTCGACAGCGACGTATGCCGCGTGCTTGGCGGTCTTCGTAAGGGCGATGCCGTGACCGTTTCGGGGCGGGTTTCCCTGGGCGTGTATGAGGGACAGAACGGTCCGCAAGTGTCGGTGCAATTGACGGCCAACCGGGTCATGTCCTTGGTAGAGGCCGCCGCGAAACCGAGAACGCGGGCGGGCAAACCGGGGGAGACCCGGACGGGCCGGGAGTTCGATCCGCGGCAGGTGTATTCGGCGCCAGAGTCGGAAATGAACGATGAGATTCTCTTTTGAGACGTCGGACCGCGCGTGTGCCGGGATGTGTGCCAAGCGGTTTTGCCCGAAGGTGCCCGGCTGTCCGACTGGCAAAACCCTAGAGGAGATGTACGTAAATGAGAAACCAAGTGAACGATAGGAAGGCATGGCGTTTGCGGCTGCCGCGTTGGGTGTTAGTTATGCAGCTTGAGACCAAAGACATGTTGATCTCCGCGCTACAGGAAGACATTCGGGAATTGGAGCAAAAGCTCAAGAAGAAGGAGGCAGGTATCGAGTAAGTAAGAGGTTATAACGTTACAAAATCAGAGAAATGAAGAGGGGGGGTATCCCCAAGACAATGGAGAAATGACAGATGTTGAGCAAGATCATAAACATAGCTTTCGAATCACTGGCGTGTGGCGGGTTTTAGATTGCGGATTCCGGCTGGACCTACGCGCTTTGGCCGCACCGCTTCGGCTCGGCGAGGGATTGCATGGCGAACTTCAACCTCGCCGAGATCGCGTTGGCGCTGAAGTCGAAGCGGCCGGGACTGAAGTACGTTCGGGCGGAGATCGCAGGGCGTGAAGTGCTGATCGTCGCAGCAAGCCTGGTGCAGTTGGGCGAGCGGATCGAGCACGTCATCGGCCAGCCGGTGGGCAAGCTGCTGCCGGCCGAGCCGCCGGCCCGGAAGTTTGAGCCCGCACCTTCGCCGCGGCTGGTATCGGTCGTGGACTGGTCGGGATTCGACCCGGTGAAGTTCGCGGAGTCCTTGCCCGTCCACGACTGTGCGGCGCGGCCTGAAGGGTTGGCGAAGATCGAGGCCTTCCGTGCCTACCAGGCCGAACAGCCTGCGGAGGCCGCATGAACGCCATGGTGGAAGACTTTTTGACACCGGCCGAGCGGTTGGCCTTGCGGGAAGATGAGGCCGAGGTCCTGGACGATCTGCGGGCGCTGGCGGAAGGCGAGGATGAGGGTGCCGCCGAAGTGTCGCGTTCGGCGTTCGATCCCGCACTCCTGAGCCGGATACCGGTCGCGGACCTGGAAATGCTGGAAGGGCAAATTCGTGAGGCGGAGACACTTCGGGAGGGGATCGAGGCGGCCTACGAGGCTGGTGATCTGGAACTGAGCCATGCGGAGTACCGGGCGAAAATGCGTGACATCGATGCGCGGCTGATGACGTTGAGCGAGGAACGGGCGGAGGCGCGAATGATCGGCCGATTCCAGCAGCAGGCCTTGCGTGACGACTGGCAGCGTCAAATCGACGTGGTACGGCAGGAAGCGCGGGCGCTGGGGTTGGACCTGAAGCCGGGCAGCGAGCAGGAAGCCCAGTGGGATCGGTGCGTCAAGTTCCTGGGCAGTGATCCCGCCAACACGGACAAGGATGGCCGGTGGTTTCTGCAAGAAGCCTTGCGCATGGTGGCGGCGCGTCATGGTGCGGGCGACGGCGCCGAGGCCGGGCATCGCGGTGCAGTAGCGCGCGAACACGATGGGCGCTCGCCGAATCTGGACCGTCTCAGCGGGCTGGCGCTGGAGCGCGCTCTGGCCCGGCTCAGTCCGGAGGAGGCTGACGCCTGGCTGGAAAGCTAGCCTGCCACTCACCCGCCCTGCAAGCGGTTGCAGGGCGGTTTTCTTACCTTATCGGGGGAGCGCGTGAGCCGGAACAAGTACCACGGGCGGTTTGCCCTGGAGCGATACCGCGGCTACTGGCTTTGGGCGGTGCAGCGGCGGGAAGTGCTCCAGCGGCCGTACCCGAAGGTCATGGCGTGCGGGCGCACCGATACGGAGGATGAGGCCTATGGCCAGATCGCCGCGGTGCTGGCGGGGCTGGAGTTCGGGGCCATCACTGGCGGGTGGGCGCCGTCCTGGGCCAAGGTGCGGGATCATCTCCGCGCGGAAGGGGAAAAGCGGCGCTGCGAGGGTTCTAGGGCTTGGGCGGCGTTCAAGGCGGAGCGAGGGCCGCGAGGCCTGGCGGCACTCACGGAGACCGGCCGGCGGTTCCTGGCCGGCTGGGAGGCGGAGTTGCGGCACCAGGCGGCGGACGTCGACTGGCTGGAGTTCTTGCGCTTCTGCCTGGACACCGAGCGTAACCCGGCTGACAAGTCGGAGGAAATCTTACGGGCGTTTCGCCGCTGGCGGATCGATCAGATTTCGGCGCAGGCGGAAGCCGAGGCGGCCTTCCGGCGCGGCCAAGCCGGGGAGCGGGCCGGCTTTGGCTTGGGTCTGGCAGTGCACCAGCGGCAGGTGGACTTGCAAGTGCTGGGATTGCCGGCGGGCGCGGAGCCGGCGGCGATCAAGACGGCCTGGCGGCGGCTGGCGATGCGGCTGCACCCGGACCGGGGCGGCGATCATCAGTCCTTCACGCGGGCGAAGGCGGCTTATGAACGGTTGATGGGGTGACCGATGCAGACTGAGGTGATCCAAGCCATTACGCTGCTTCAACAGGCCAAGCAGCTCGATCAGGCGGCCCAGGAGGCGCGCTACGCGGCGTGCTGGTTGCTTGCAGCCTGTGATGGCTGGACGATACAGAAAGCGGCGGAGCGGGCCGGCTGTAGCAAGGACGGACTGGCGCGGTTGGTGCGGGGCATTGCCGGCGGGATGGAGGATTGATTGACCCTTCCGCAGAGACGGCGGTATGCTCCGCTCAACGCCCCGCGTGGCAGCGCTCCTCTTTGGGCAAGTAGAGCCCACTGTATTGAGAACCACGCGGGGCTTTTTTGCGTCTGTGGCTTCGTCAGAAGCCCGTGACGACGCGTTTGGCGGATACTCTAATTCCCTTGCTCCTCCGCCGCGCTCTCCCTTCTCCTGCCCTTTTGCTCGTCGTCGCCAGGCTCGGCGCTCCGGCTACGTCAGTCGTCCGAATCAAACCCCATGTCCCGCTTCATCCGGTTGAGCCCGCCGGGGTCGTTCATGTCGAAGTCGTTGCGGCGAATGGTGTAGTTGGGGGCGGTGGCTTCGCGCAAGTTGGCCGATCCCGGCAGGGTGCGGTAGATCGTGGTGCTCCCCGCAAGTTCCTGAACGGCGTAGCCCGGCTGGGTGGCGTCCTGAACGCCGGTTCCCGGGATGTTGGGCAGGATGTAGGCGGTGTCGGCGCCGGCGGCTGTCGTAACCAGCGCCAGCGCGGCAAGGTGGATTTGGATTTTCATGCGGGGTCTCCGGCGGTCTTGGGGCCGCTCCCGAGTCTGAGCGGCAATTCTGGTTTTCTGACAGAGTGCAGCAAGATCAAAAGGTTGAGGGAACAAGGCGGTCCGGCCTTCGATGTGCCGTGTGCTCTGCCCTGGTGCAGCTCTTCCCGGATCGTTTCCCGCACCACCTCGGCCAGCGTGAGACCCTGGGCGAACTGCCACAGCGCTTCATTCATCAGCGTTTGGTAGTTGCCGCCTGCCATCTCCGCCCGCGCCTTGAACACGGCCAGGGTGTCATTGTCCACCCGGATGGTGATGCGGGACTTGCCTCCATGCTCGGCTTGCAGCCGCGCCAGGTGCGGGACTTCCCGGACGGGTTTGGCGTCGGTGAAGTCCATATCGGCGTAGCGGTCATATTTCGGGCCGGAATTGTTGCGCATGTAGCGGCGCGTTGGCCTCGTGGGGCTGACCGGTGTCAAGGCAGGCGATAGGCCAGAGTTTGCGGAGCGTGACCGCGCAGCGCTCCGGGGAAGCCCTTGATTCAATCCCAGCGCCATTGCCAGCGTCTTCGGCTATTCCCTCGCTCCCTGCCCTGCTGCTACACTCTGAGCCGTTCCCTGGACGCATCCAGGGCCGGGCGTGGAAACCCGGTTGACTCTGGCGCACCCAGCGCCATGACAGGCGCTTTTTTGTGCCTGTCGTTTTCCCATGGCGGGCGGTGCGGGGCACGGTTCGTCCGTGGCCGGTCCCAGAGTCCGGTTTTCCACCCCCGTATCGTCCGTCACCATTGCACCGTGGAAAGTGCCGGTGACGGTCTCCAACCTCAACTCTGGAGCCACACCATGACACCCAAGCCCACGGGCGACCACCGCCCGGATTCCGTCCTGACCCTCCCCCAAACCACGGCCTTGGTCCGCGACTGCGGTTTCTTGGCCGGTGAATTGAACGCGTTGGCCAGCTACGCCGAGCGGCTGTCCATCGCCTGCCCTGGCGACGGCCGACTTGAGGACATCGCCAAGCGGACCGATGACGCCTACAGCTTGATTAGGAGCGCCTACCGGGCCGCATGCTCGCTACAGGTTTCTGCCGAAGCAGGCAGCCAAGTGGGTGCGGCATGAACGCTCTTGACCGCGTTACCGCCACCCAAACCAATCCGGTGATTTCCCCGCTGGGCCGAGCTGACACGCTGCTCCAGGCGTCGGCGGTGATCCGGCATGTGGCCTATGGCGTGTTGCCCGGCCGTGAGCTTCTGTCTTTGCAGCAAACGCAACTGCTTTTGGAAGCGGCGGCCAGGGCATTGGACTTCGAGGCCGGACAAGGAGGGCAGCGCCATGCTTGAGCGCATCGAGCTGTTCCTGACGGCCTTGGGGGCGGTGGATGTGGTTTGCACGGTGGCGGATGCGGTCGCGGCCTGGCTGGCGGGAGGTGGGGTATGAACGGCCGGAACGAACCCATCGACCTGAACACGGCGATGAACAACGGCATCCTGATGTCGCAGGCCATCGCGGCGGGGCTGGAACTGTTGCGGGTGAACCGCAGCGATGATCCCGGCCTGTCGGACGATCGCTACACGGCGTTCTGCTGGTGGCTGGAGCAATCGGCGCTGGAACTGGAACCGCTGTTCCTACAAGCGATCGAGGAGCAGAACCGCCGGCAGCAGCAGGAGGCGGAACGTGGCGATGCGTGAGGGTAAACCGGTGTCGGCGGCCAGCCTGGCACAACGGGTGGTCGATCTGGCGGAGCGCGCCAAGGCTTGCCCTGAGCGCAGCCGAACGCCAGAGCAGCCGGAAACGCCCCGGCCTGCGCCGTCCCCGGCCGAACGCAACTGCGGCCGGCTCCAGTTGGGGCTGGCCCTGGTGCACGGCTCCAGCATCCAGCCGAAGCCGATCCGCTGGCTATGGCCGGGCTGGCTGGCGAAGGGCAAGCTGCATGTGATCGCCGGGCAGCCGGGGACCGGCAAGACCAGCATCGCCCTGGCCCTGGCGGCGACGGTGACGGCGGGCGGACGCTGGCCGGACGGCACCGGCACGGCGCCGGGCAATGTGCTGGTGTGGTCGGGCGAGGACGATTGTCACGACACCTTGGCGCCGCGCCTTCTGGCTTCCGGCGCCGATCTGGGGCGCTGCTTCTTCGTGGGCGACATGCGCAGCCAGGAAGGCCGGCGGCCGTTCGATCCGGCGCAGGATATGCCGGCCTTGGCGAGAGCGGCGCGGGAGGTGGGTGAAATCCGCTTGATCGTGGTTGATCCCATCGTGTCGGCCATCGCCGGCGACAGCCACAAGAACGCGGAGACCCGGCGCGGATTGGCGCCCTTGGTGGAACTGGCGGCGCGGCTGGATTGCGCCTTGCTGGGCATCTCGCACTTCTCCAAGGGATCGGCGGGACGCGATCCGCTGGAACGGGTGACCGGCTCCTTGGCCTTCGGCGCTCTGGCCCGCGTGGTGTTCGCGGCCTTCAAGCAGTCCGAGGAGGATGGCGGCGGGCGCTGCTTCTGCCGGGTGAAGTCCAACATCGGGCCTGACGATGGCGGCTTTGCCTACGACCTGAGCATCGAGGACTTGGCGGACCACCCGGGCGTGACAGCTTCGCATGTGGCCTGGGGCGAGGCCGTGGAGGGATCAGCGAGGGCGCTGCTGGCTCGGGCGGAGGCTTCGGGGAATCCGGATGAGGTGTCGGCCTTGGAGGAGGCTTGTGGGTTTCTGGCGGAGTTGCTGGCGGGTGGGCCGGTGAAGGCGAAAACCGTGAAACAGGAAGCCGAAGGCGCCGGCATTTCCGAAAGGACGCTGAAACGGGCGCGGAAGAAACTTGCCTTATCCGTGACCAAGACGGACATGGAGGGCGGCTGGGTCTGGTCGATCTGATGCCGAAGGGGGCCAAGCCTTGGCACTCTTCGAAGGGGGCCAAATGCGCCGAAGAGGGCCACACTTTTCCTTGGCACTCTTCGTGGGTGTTTGGCCCTTCTTCGAACGTTGAGCCATCGTCCGTTATTTGAAGCTTTAGGTGTAACGCTGCCTTCACCCGATATAGTCCACGCTCCTTCCACCACCATTTCGTGTTCAGTCGAAGCGGGCGTTCGCACAATCATATCTGGTAGGCCCCTAACGGTTACGTCCAGTCACTCACCCGCCATACGGCACGGCGAGAGGAATGACAGCAATCCCCCGATAGCAGAGGCTCCAGATTTGAGTGGTGATTTCCCGTAACTCAGCACAGACCATCGGTGACGCGAAGAACTCGTCGCCCTCAAGCACGTCGCCCACGCTATGTGCCTCCCACTTGGAGGCAAAGCCATCGAGAAGGGGCGTCGGCGACAGCCCGCTAGGAAATCGCAGCACAGTCCTTTTCCGAATGCCTCGATCGGCGGGATAATTAGCGTTTCAAGTTAGGAAAACACTTGATGCCTGAGCAAACGCCCCCAAAATCCCAGCCGTTCCGGATGCAGTCCGCGATGGTCCTCTTCGCGCTGGAGGAGGCTCTTGGCACGTACGTTGTCCAGAACGCCCATGGGCCTGACGCGATCCCCGAGAGCATGCGCAGCGAGATCGAGAAGCGGGTGTTTCAGGCGGCGGCGCCGGCTCCGGTCACACAACTCGTACAGGAAACCTACATCAAGGAAGTCATCGATCTCGCCCTCGCGACAGCGAAAGACCGAAGCGACCACGATCCGCTTAAGCGCATGAAGAAGCTCGTCGAGGCGCTTGAGGTGTTTGATATCCGCAACGCGGTGTGTCACCCGAACCGCCCTTTCCCAGAGCACTTCTGGCACCGAATGGCGTCTCTTGCGACGGATCCAGCCATCGAGACGCTTCGACTCCACCGTGTCACGGACGCCTTTCGGTGCGCTTCTGAGGGCCGGCTTATTCCGCCCCCAGAAGGATGGCTCCAGCAACGCGCGTGGATTGTCGCCAACAATCTTCCGAGTTCGTTCGACCATCAGGTCACGGGCCTGATTGCCCGAAAGGACGAGAAGGCCGACCTTAAGAAGCGGCTCGCAAAACCGCGAAACAACTTCCTCGCCCTCGTTGGGCCAGGCGGAACCGGAAAAACGGCGCTCTGTCTTGAACTGCTTCGCGAAGTAGCACTCGATCCAGCGACTCTGTACTGGGCAGACGAGATCGTCTACGTCACGGCGAAGACGGAGAAGCTGACCCCCAATGGCATTGAGCCCATCGAGGACCCGGTTGACTCCCTTGAGTCAGTGAAGCAAGTGGTCGCCAGCGCTCTGCTGGGAGAGGACGCGGGCGCAACCGAGGACGAGCAGTCACGGGCGTTCGAATCCGCTACGAAAGGGCTCGCAGGAAGGCGTGTGCTGCTCTGCATCGACAACCTAGAGACTCTCCTTCGCGATCACGCCGACAAAGTTGAGGAAATGGTCCAGGAACTTCCGCCATCGTGGCGCGTACTGGTGACCAGTCGCGTTGCCGTGAACGGAGCGAACGTGTTGTCTCTTGGCCCGATCAAGCATGAGGGCGCCATGAAGCTTGCCCGGGACTACCTCTCTATTCGCGGCGCTGCCCGCCTTGTGGAAGATCAGTTGGTGCGCCTCGTTGACGTGTGCGACTGCAATCCCTTGGCGATTCGGCTCGCGGTGGACAGCTACGCGGCCGGGGCAGAGTTAGCGGCTGCGCTTACCCAAACCAAGGAGCGCATTGTCGAGTTCTCGTACACGTCCCTAGTCGATCATCTGTCTTCGGACGCTGGCAAGATCCTCGAGTGCCTCTTCGGCTCAGCAGAGCCGCGGGGCCGATCCGAGATAGGACACTTGCTTGATCTCACGCCCGACCTGGTAGCGGAAGCCATCAACAGTCTGCTTCGTACCAGTCTCGTCACGAGACAGTTGGTGGGAGGGATTGAGAAATACACCCTAAGCTCCTCGGTCCGAGATCTTCTGCTTCGGACTCCTCGCAACTCCTCTGTGCGGGCGGACGTGCAAGCTCGTCTCCGTGAGCAGCAGCGCCTGCTCGCTGACCTGGAGCAGAGCGGGTCGAAAGACCCGCTCGCCGAGGACTTCGTGCCCGCTGAGGCACCTGATCACGTTCGCGCACTTGTTACACGAATGCGCCGCAGCATTTGTGGTCGGTCTGGACGCGCGGAGCAGTTGAGTCATCTTACGGAAGTCCGCGCTGCAATCTCTTTTGACCCCAATGAGCCCGTCCTCCATCGCGCCGAGGCGCTTCTCCTCGAGCAACTGAATGATCGGTTTGCGGCGATCGAAAGTCTTACCAAGGCGTCGACGTGTGCGCGTGATGACTGGTCAGCGCGTCTGTTGTTGGCTGAGTTCCTTCGCGACGAACAACGCCTGCCGGAGGCGTTGGACCAGAGTGAGCGACTCATAACCGCGAAGCTTCTCTCTAGCGATGCGGTCGGTGTCCGTAACCGTGTGCGGCTCCTCCGTGCGCATTGGGTTACCGTCTTGTGGATGAAGAGATTCAAGGAAGTGCTTGCAGCGACGAGCGACTGGCGAAAGGCTGGGGACCTTCGCTCCGCGCTGGAAGCGTTGCGGGTCTCGACATTCCAGCGCATCCTTGACGATTCCACCCTCGCTGCCCCTGAACGAACCGATGCGGTGCAATCGCTAGTCGAGTGCCTCGATGATGCTTTCAGGCTCGACGGCTATCTGCCGGAAGTCGTGCATGAGGGCTTCCATGCGATCGAGAGACTCGAGAAGCTCGGGCGGCGGCGACTGTTGTCACCCGAAGAGGTCGCACTCTGCGCTGGACTTCTCGATCGCCACCTGCCTGCGATGTGCGGTAACCATCGGGACTACTCGCTCTCGGATGAGGGGATCGTCGGCCTTGTAACCTGTTTCCGCGACCTTCCCTGCGCGGATACGAACCCCTTGAAGGATGCACGCTGGTCGGACTTGATTGCCTTCGGCGAGGAAGAAGACCCGGCGCTCGAAGGCGCTGGCTACGAAACCGCCACGATCACGCGAGTGCTGTCCGATCGCGGCTACGCTTTCGCGCGTGCGCGCGATGGTAGTCGAGACTTCTACGTCCATCGGTCCGCTACCGACATGAGCGAGGTTGACTTCGGAAGGCTACGTCCAGGGACGCTTGTCTCTGTGCTCGCTGCAGATTCTCCGGGGGCAGCGACGGGGCGCGCATGGCCGGCCAAGCATGTGATGCTTACGTAGAACTGGCGTACGCACAGCTGTGCTGCATACCCAATTCCGATGGTCCGTAGCCACCACTTGGTGATGGTTTTCCAGACACTGCCTATGATGAAAACTACGAACAATGGAAAGACTCTTCTGCACAGTAGAGGCAATCCAAACCGCACCACGGAGTGTTAACTATTCGTACGTCGCGGGAATCTGGAGAAAGGCGGATCCTGCTCAGTTAGGTGACTGTGGCTCCGATTGAGCCTGAATGACTTTTTCGGGTCCGTTGCAGCCATCGAGGGATAATGCGCAAATATTCCGCTCCGGCCAAACACCAGACCTTCCCGAAAAGCCGTCGAATAGACAGGTTTTCAGCCAAAACATACCATCGTTGGCGAGTTGCCATATTTCTGCACCAATGCGTTTTCCAGGCGCTTCGTGAGACGATGCAAAGTGTCTTGAAAAATCTAGGCTATGAGGCGACGCATGGCAAGAATCAGAAAAATAGAGATTGCGAACTTCCGCGGGATTCAGCAGTTGGCCTGGTGCCCGGCGCCAGGCATCAACTGCCTGATTGGCCCTGGCGACAGCGGCAAGTCCACGGTGTTGGACGCGATCGATCTCTGCCTAGGAGCCAGGAGGAACGTCCAATTCTCGGATGCCGACTTCTTCGGCCTGGACATCACAACCCCGATCAGCATTACGCTGACGCTGGGTGATCTTGACGATTCCTTGAGGACGCTTGAGAGCTTTGGTGCGTTCCTGCGGGGATACCACGCCACTACCGGCGCCGTCGAGGATGAACCCTCCGCCCCCGCCGAGGTCGTGCTCTGCTTGAATCTGACAGTCGCCAGCGACCTTGAGCCCTCGTGGACACTTGTCTCCGATCGAGCCGCACAGCAAGGCATCGTCAAGACGCTGGCATGGAAGGATCGCGTCGCGCTTGCGCCTACGCGCATCGGCGCCCTCGCGGACTTCAACCTGGGGTGGCAACGGGGTTCCGTCCTGAACCGCATTTCGGAAGAAAGGGCCGACGCGTCGGCCGCACTGGTCAAAGCCGCCAGGGATGCACGCGGTGCCTTTGGAGACCAAGCCGAGCAGCAGTTGGGGGAGGCGCTGGAGATCGTCGCCACGACCGCCCAAGAGCTTGGCGTCTACATCGGCGCCAAAGCCAGGGCACTCCTCGATTCGCATTCGGTATCGTTCGGGGGCGGTACCATCTCCCTCCACAGCGAAAGCGGCATCCCGCTTCACAGCCTGGGTGTCGGCTCCACGCGCCTGCTCGTCGCTGGCCTGCAGCGCAAGGCGGCCAGCGACGCGTCAATTGTGCTTTCGGACGAGTTGGAATACGGGCTGGAGCCGCATCGAATCGTGCGGTTCCTGGGCTCTCTCGGTGCTAAGGAAGCCGCTCCGCTGCAGGTGTTTCTCACCACCCACTCGCCCGTAGCGTTGAGGGAGCTGTCGGGCAGCCAGCTCTTCGTACTACGCCGTGGTCCATATGGTCACGAGGCCCTGATGGCCGGCGCCGACGACAGCATCCAAAGCACGATCCGCCTCTACCCCGAGGCCTTCCTGGCCGAGTCCGTGGTCGTGTGCGAGGGGGCCAGCGAAATCGGTCTGCTGCGCGGGCTGGACCTGTTCAGACTCGACCTGGGAAACGTAACCCTGCCGGCATTGGGGGTTGCTCTCGTCGACTGCGGTGGTGGGGAGCCGGATCGCCCGTTTGCCCGCGCTGCGGCATTCCAGTCTCTGGGCTATAGGGTGATGGTAGTGCGCGACGACGACAAAAAGCCCACTCCGGACATCGAGCACGCGTTCGTCCAGAACGGCGGCACCGTCGTCGCCTACCGAGCAGGCCGTGCACTGGAGGACGAGCTGTTCGGCAGTCTCACGCCGGCTGCGTGCCAGAGGCTGATCGGCTACGCGAACGAGCTGCATGGAGACCTGATCGTCGAACACCTGCGCACCGTCTCGAACAACACGCTCACCTTCCAGCATGTCTGGGACGAGATCCAGAACACCGGCGCGCTGTCGGCCGAGCGTAGGGCCATCCTCGGCCAGGCGGCCCGCATCCGAAAAGCCGGCTGGTTCAAGTCCATCTCCTGGATGGAGGACGTGGCGAGGTCCATCGTCGCGCCGGACCTGGATCATTGCGATCCGGGCTTCCGCGCACTGGTGGACCAGGTATTCGAGTGGGCCGCTCATGGGCCCCGCTGAAATCGACCTTCGTGCGATCACACGCGGCACAGTTACCGCACCGGCCGGCTGCGGCAAGACGCAGTTGATCGCCCAGGCCCTGGCCGGCCATCGGAGCAGCAAGCCTATCCTCGTGCTGACGCACACGAACGCCGGGGTTGCGGCCCTGCGCGGCCGGCTGGACCGGGCCGGGGTGCCGACCACCGCTTATCGGTTGAGCACCATCGATGGTTGGGCCATCCGGTTGATCTCGGCCTTTCCCGGCCGCAGCGCCCACGATCCGGAGATTCTGCGGTTGGCCGTGCCAGCGCGCGACTATCCGGCGATCCGGGATGCCGCCTGGAAGCTGCTGCAGGCCGGGCACGTCAGCGAGGTACTGAAAGCCTCATATGCACATCTGATCGTCGATGAGTACCAGGACTGTTCGGTGCCTCAGCACCACATCGTCTACTTCCTCTCACTGATCCTGCCGACCTGCGTGCTGGGCGACCCGATGCAGGCGATCTTCGGGTTCCGCGGCAATGCGCTGGCAGACTGGAATCAGCAGGTGTGCACACATTTCCCCGTCGTCGTGGAACTGACAACGCCCTGGCGATGGCGCAATGCCGGTGCGGAAGTACTCGGGCAGTGGCTACTGGAGGCCCGGCGGCGGCTGGCCGCGGGGCATTCGGTCGACTTGCGCAGTGGACCACCGGGGCACGTGATCTGGATGCAGGCCGTCCCGCCCAACGATCACGCCCAGCGGCTGGCTGCGGCGAAAACGGTGCCGCCCACCGCTGACGGGCGCGTGCTTATCATTGCCGACAGCCGGAACCGGGCAGCTCAACAGAACTTCGCGAGCCAGACACCAGGGGCTTCGACGGTGGAGGCCGTCGATCTGCACGACCTCATGGCCTTTTGCACCAGCTTTGACGTTCATTCACCGGATGCACTCGGACAGATACTAGCACTAGCGCAGAGCGTGATGACCAATGTCGGCATGGCAGAACTGAACCGGCGGTTGGAGTCGTTGTCACGGGGAACGGCACGAAATCCACCGACTGAAGCTGAGAGCCGTGCCATGGAATTCCTGCGTGCGCCATCGCTCGCAACAGCGATCGCGTTGCTTTCGGATTTACGCGCGCTACCAAACGTGCGCGTGCATCGCCCCACGATATTCTATGGCGTACTCAAGGCGCTCAGACATTCCTCGACGGGGACCATCCCGCTCGTAGAGGCAGCCCGACGGGTGCGTGAGGAAAGCAGGCTGCTGGGGCGTCCTCTACCCAAGCGCGCCGTCGGCAGCACACTTCTCCTTAAGGGACTGGAAGCGGAGGTGTCGGTGCTGCTTGACACAGAGGGTATGAGCGCTCAGCACCTATACGTAGCTATGACCAGGGGTTCGATGAAGCTGGTGGTATGTAGCGCTAGCCCTATCGTGGGGTAGAACAGAGATGCGTAATGGCAAGAGGCTTGCCGAACACAAAGGGGCAGTAGTTGTCGCCGTGGTGGATGGCGAGCTGACGGTCAAGCGCTTGTGGTACCCGACGCCGGAGCGGGCCGAATGAGTGCGTCAGGTCTCATCAAAGAGCGACCCTGCCCCGGCGGGCACACCCGCCTGATTGGGCCTCAAGAGGCGTTGAATGTGCTCTTCTAAAAAGAGCACGTGAAGTATGGCGACGTGGCCGCGACTCCCGACACCAGCCACCTTGCCGGTGGGGATGACACAGCGCGCCCCGCCACCGCGGGTGGGATGATAGCAAAGCCCGTGCTCGAACGCCTGCCCGATCCTGCCCCGTGCGTGTCTATCATTTTGTATACCTGTGAGAGACGTGATAGACCAGCCTGAAACCCGCATTCCATCGTCTACCATAAGTTTGTTTTTCGTTTTTGAGAGACTGACGATCTTTTCTTTAAATACTTATGATAGACTTCCTATCGTGTTCAATTCGTCTCACGCGCGGAGTGCTCGCCATGAAACACCAGACCATCGGTTACATTCGGGTCAGTTCTGTCGGCCAGAACACTGACAGGCAGTTGGCAGGGATAGCGTTGGATCGGGTCTTCGAGGAAAAGGCGAGCGGGAAGACGGTCACCGCTCGGCCTGTCCTGGCGGAATGCCTGGCCTACGTCCGGGCCGGGGATACGCTGGTCTGTCATTCCATGGATCGGCTGGCGCGCAACACGGAGGAACTGCTAGGCTTGGTCCGAGATTTGACCGGCAAAGGGGTGACGGTCCAGTTCCTGAAAGAAAACCTGACCTTTTCAGGGTCCGACGCCGATCCGTTCAAGAACCTGATGCTCAGCATGCTGGCAGCGTTCGGGCAATTCGAGCGTGAGCTGATCAACGAAAGGCGGCGGGAAGGTGTAGCCGCCGCCCGCGCGAGGGGAAAGAAGTTCGGGGCACCGCCCAAACTGACGCCGGAACTGTGCCAGCAGATCGATACGCTCTTGGCATCTGGGGCGAACAAGCGAGCTACGGCTAAGGCAGTCGGAATCGGGGAGGCTACTCTGTATCGCTATCTGAGCGAAAAGAGCTAGAACATGCGATGCAAAAGCAGGGGGAATCTTAGGGGGAACCATTCCATAGACGAGTCGTTATACATATGATTTTACAAATGAATTATCGATAGTTTGCGTTCCATTCTCTCCGCCAACATCCCGTCCAAGTGACGTCATACACGATCAGGACTTGCGAGAGCCTTCACCGGGAGATACTGAAAAGGCACTGCGTGTTGAAAGACGGCAGCCAAAACTCGGAGGCACGGACCAGCGACGACTGAAGAAACGGGCCGAAGCGAAAATGCATACGGATGGCCCGGCGCCGTGGCAAAATGCGCCGGCCGGCGGAGGTCTGAAACGAGGCGTCTGCCGCACACCACCGCGAACCGGGCCCGCTTGACCGGTTCCGGTCCCATCCGGTCGCATCCGACCGGCTTTTTTCATGTGACAGGTCTGCCCATGAAGAAGCTCGAAGCCCTTGAAGATATCGTCGTCTCCGTCGTGGAACCGGCCGCCGAGGCGGTGGATCGCGACGCTCTGTTTCCGCGCTCCGCCGTCACCGCCCTGGGCCAGGCCGGCCTGTTGGGACTGATCAGTTCGGCCGAGGCAGGCGGACTCGGCGGCTCGCTGGCCGATGCCAGTGCCGTGGTGTCGCGCCTGGCGCGTGCCTGCGGCTCCACCGCCATGGTGGTGACCATGCACTACTGCGCCACGGCGGTCGTTGAGAGATACGGCCCACCCGAATTGCGCCGCGAGATCGCGGCCGGCCGCCATCTTTCCACCCTCGCCTTTTCCGAATCCGGCTCGCGCAGCCATTTCTGGGCGCCGCTGGGCGTCGCCTCGGCTGACGGCGACGATGTGCTGCTGAGCGGCGCCAAGACCATGGTGACCTCGGCCGGGGAGGCCGATTCCTACGTGTGGTCGTCGCGGCCGGTGCAGGCCGAAGGCGCCAGCACGCTCTGGCTGGTCGCCGCCGGCAACCCCGGCTTGAACCGGCCGAAGCCGTTCGACGGACTGGGGCTGCGCGGCAATGCTTCTGCGCCTATCGTGGCCGAGAGCGCCCGGGTGCCGGCCGCGGCACGGCTCGGTGGCGATGGGGACGGCTTCGCCATGATGATGGAAGTCGTGCTGCCAATCTTTTCGGTACTGAACGCCTCCTGCTCACTCGGCCTGATGGAATCGGCGCTGGAGCGCTCCTGCGCCCATGCCGGCCGGACCCGGCTGGAACATCTCGGCTCCTGCCTGGCGGACCTGCCCACGCTGCGTGCTCATCTGGCCCGCGCCCGCATCCGCGCCGACGGAGTCAGGACCCTGCTGAACGACACCGTGGAGGCGCTGGCGTCCGGACGGGACGATGCCCTGCTGCGGGTGCTGGAAGTCAAGGCTGCCGCAGCGGAGGCGGCGCTGGCGGTCACCGATACCGCGATGCGGGTGTGCGCCGGGGCGGCCTTCCGCAAGGATCTCGCCATCGAGCGCCCGTTCCGCGACGCCCGTGCCGCGGCGGTGATGGCGCCCACCTCCGACGTGCTGTACGACTTCATCGGCAAGGCGGTCTGCGGCCTGCCCCTGTTCTAGAGAATCCAACCATGACCGAAACGCTGATCCTGGGTGCGGTGGCCTATGCGCCGAAGGTGGTCACTATCTGGGAAGGCTTCAAGGCGCATTTCGCCGGCCGAGGACTGGCCTTCGACTACCTCCTGTACTCCAACTACGAGCGCCAAGTCGAAGCCCAGTTCGACGGCACGATCCACCTGGCCTGGAACTCGCCGCTGGCCTGGCTGCGGGCCGAGCGCATGGCGAAGGCGCGGGGTTTGCCGGTCGATGCGGTCGCGATGCGCGACACCGACCGCGACCTGACTTCCCTGATCGTGGTACGCGCCGATGCCGGCATCGAGACCCTGGACGGCCTGCGCGGCAAAACGGTCGGCTTCGGCGCGGTCGACTCTCCCCAGGCCACCCTCATCCCGCTCGAACACCTGGCCCGGCAAGGTCTGCTGGCCGGACGCGACTTCAGCGCCCGCCGCTTCGACGTGCTCGGCGGCAAGCACGGGGACCACATCGGCGGCGAGCGCGATGCGGCGCTGGCGCTGTTGCGCGGTGAAATCGACGCGGCCTGCCTGATCGACGGCAACCACCTCGCCTTCACCGCCGACGGCACCCTGACACCGGGCGCAACCCGCATCCTGGCGCAGACCGGCGCCTACGACCATTGCAACTTCACCGCCAGCCCCGGCGCACCGGCAGGACTGGTCGGGCGCTTCGTCGAACTGTTGCTGGCCATGTCCTGGGACGACCCGGCGGTCCGCCCACTGCTGGAACTAGAAGGCCTCAAGCAATGGCTGCCGGGACGCAGCAGCGGCTACGGGCTGCTGGAGGCGGCGGTCGACCGGCAAGGGTTTTATGCTCCCGATGGACGCATCCTCGCCGCCGACTATCGATATTGAGGCGCTCGGCTTCGACCGCGGGGCGCACCTGCTGGTCAAGCGGGCCTTGAGCCGCATTCCGCCCGGCGCGACCCTGCGCGTCCTCTCCTGCGCGCCCGGCTTTCAGGCCCATCTCGCCGCCTGGTGCCGGGCGCAGGGCCATCGCTTGGCCGAAGCTAGCGGCATGCGGGCTGACATCGTCCGCGGCGGCTATCAGGCCGGACGCTGGCAAGGCGCAGAACGCTGCGGCAAGGCCGATCCGCGCGAACCCGAGGCCGTGGCCGAACGGGCGGAATCCCGCTGGGGACTGGCGGCGCGAGGAGCGACGGTGGAATCCGGCGGGCCGGAATGGCATTTCCCGCTGGACTGCAAGGCGGAGGTCTGGGCCGAAGAAGCGGCGGAACTGTACCGCCAGGCGCTGGCCGCGCAATGGGATCCGGAAACCGCGGTGGACTGGAACGCCCGGTTCGAGCTGCCGGACACGGTCGAGGACGCGGTAGTGCAGGTCATGACCTATCTCGTCGAAAACGAGAACGCCGCCCTGCTGATACCGGCCCGCTTCCTCGGCCGCCTCCATCCGCATTACCGCGAGATCATGCAGTTGCTGGCGATCCAGGTGGCCGACGAGGCCCGCCACATCGAGGTTTTCACCCGCCGCGCCCGGCTGAAACGGCGGGAACCGGCCCTGTCCACCGCCGGCGGGCAAAGCTCACTCAAGACCCTGTTCGACGCGCCGGATTTCTCGATCGCCTCCTTCCTGCTCTCGGTGCTGGGCGAAGGCACCTTCGTCAACCTGCTGCGCTTCCTCCATGCCCACGCCCCCGACCCGGTCACAGGACAGATCGCTCGGCTGGTGGCGCGGGACGAGGCCCGCCACGTGGCCTTCGGCATGGCCCACCTGCTCCACCGGCTGCGGCGGGAACCCGAGTTGCGCAGCCGGCTGGCCAATGCGGTGGAACTGCGCTACGACAGCCTCGCCGCCACCGCCGGGCTCAATGAGGAAGTCTACGACGCCCTGGTGCTGCTCGCTGCGGGCGCATGGTCGCCGGCGGCGATCGCCCTGGGTTTCGAAGCGGTGCAGGCGCTGCAGCGGGAGATGGCCGAAGGCCGCCGCCTGCGCCTGCAGAAGCTCGGCTTCGAGGAAGACCAGGCCCGGCGATTGGCCCATCTGCACACCCGGAATTTCATGTGAGGCACCCCCGATGACCGACCTCCGATTGACCACGCTCTCCCACGGCGGCGGCTGCGGCTGCAAGATCGCCCCCGCCGTGCTGTCGCAGATGCTGGCGGAACTGCCCCTGGCGAGCCGCTTTCCCGACCTGCTGGTCGGGGCGGAGACCAGCGACGACGCCGCGGTCTACCGCATCGGGCCCCATCAGGCCGTGGTCGCCACGACCGATTTCTTCATGCCGATCGTCGACGATCCTTACGATTTCGGCCGCATCGCCGCCACCAACGCGCTGTCCGACGTCTATGCGATGGGCGGCACGCCGATCCTGGCCCTGGCGGTGGTGGGCATGCCGGTGGACAAGCTGCCGGTGGAGACGGTACGGAAGATCCTGGCCGGCGGTGCGGCGGTGTGCGAAGCGGCGGGAATCCCCATCGCCGGCGGGCACTCCATCGACTCCCCCGAACCGATCTACGGCCTGGTCGCACTCGGCCTGGTCCATCCGGACAAGCTCAAGCGCAACGACGGGGCCCGCCCCGGCGACGTGCTGATCCTGGGTAAGCCCTTAGGTATAGGCGTACTCAGCGCGGCTCTCAAAAAAGGCCAACTCGATGCCACGGGCTATGCCCGGATGATCGAACACACCACCCGCCTGAACAGCGTCGGGACGGTGCTGGCGGAGCTCGACGGTGTCCACGCCATGACCGACGTCACCGGCTTCGGCCTGCTCGGGCATCTCCTGGAAATCTGCAGGGGCTCGCAACTCGGCGCCGAGATCGTTTTCGGCGACATTCCCGTCATCGACGTCGCCATGGAACTGGCCCAGGACGGCTACGCCACCGGCGCCGCCGCCCGCAACTGGGACAGCTACGGCGCTTCGGTCCGTCTGAGCCCCGAGTTGGCCGAATGGCAGCGCAAGCTGCTGTGCGATCCCCAAACCAGCGGGGGCCTCTTGGTCGCCTGCGATCCGGCGAGCGCCGGCGAGGTCATGGCCTTGTTCGAGTCGCAGGGCTATGCTCAGGCGGGCCGGATCGGGCGGATGCGGGAGCCGGGGGGTGTGACAGGCATCTGCGTTGAGATGATGAAAGATAACCCCCCTCAATCCCCCCTTGTCAGGGGGGAAGATACACCATCATCTCAGTCCCATTTCGAGGGAAAAACCGAAGCGTCCTCGCCGCACCCCCTTGATAACCCCCCCTGATAAGGGGGGCGGGGGGTTGGGGGCGGGGGGTTGGGGGCAGGGGGGTTCAGAGGGCCATCTACCTCCCCTACGACAAGAACCTCACCGCCCTGGCCCGTGAAAACCGCAGGAGCCCCACCCCGGCCGAATCCCTGCTCGGGAACAAAGTGCTGCGCTGCCCCCAGTTCGCTCGGTACAAGTTCCTGCGGCAAAAACCCCTGGGCGCCTATATCGTCGATTTCTACTGCTCCGAGCTCCAGCTGGTCATCGAGATCGATGGCGACAGCCATGCCCGGCAAATCGGATACGATGGCGAACGAACGCGCTTTCTGAATTCCCTTGGGCTGGAAGTGGTTCGTTATGCCAACCAGGAAGTCCTGCGGAATCTCGCGGGTGTTTTTTCCGATTTGTCACGCCGCATCGAGACCAAGCCCGCGTGACGCGGCCCGGGGCGCCGCCGGCCATCCCTTGCAGCAAACCGGCCCCACAAGCACTAGAATCTCCCCACCGGAACCGACCGTCCCGGCCGTCATGCAGCCTTAACCGGAGACTCCCATGGCCAAGAACACCCAGAATTCCACACCGCCCCGCAAGCTGTTCGACACCCTGAGCGATTTCTGGCAGCGGGCGAAAAGCGAAGCCGGCGTCTCGGGCGATGGGCCCGACAGCACCCGCCGCCGCAACAACATGATTCTGTACCTGCTGCTGGTGCTGTCGACCCTGTACCTGCTGAACGGCTACCAGACCCTGCGCAACGAGGAAATCCCCTACAGCGAATTCCTGAAGGCGGTGTCCGAAGGCAAGGTGGAGGAAGCGGTCGTCACCGAGCAGGCCATTTCGGGCACCCTCAAGCCCGAAGCCGAAGGCGAATCGCCCAGAGCCTTCATCACCGTGCCGCTGTGGAACCACGAACTCGCCGCGGAACTCGAAAAAAAGGGCGTGAAATACACCGTCCGCTACGGCAGCAATTGGTTCAGCAACCTGATCTTCAACTGGGTCGTACCGATCGCCCTGCTGACCCTGTTCTGGACCTGGATGGCGCGGCGCATGACCGGAGGGCGGGGTTTCCTGAGCATCGGCAAGAAGACCAAGATCCAGGCCGACACCGCCGCCAAGGTCACTTTCGGCGACGTGGCCGGGGCCGACGAGGCCAAGCAGGAGCTGCGGGAAACGATCGAGTTCCTGCAGAACCCTACCCGCATCCAGAGCTTAGGGGGACGCATGCCCAAGGGCGTGCTGCTGGTCGGCCCGCCCGGCACCGGCAAGACCTTGCTGGCCCGCGCCGTCGCTGGCGAAGCCGGGGTGCCGTTCTTCAACATCAGCGGCTCGGAATTCATCGAACTGTTCGTCGGCGTCGGCGCCGCCCGCGTGCGCGACCTGTTCGAACAGGCCCGCCAGAACGCCCCTTGCATCATCTTCATCGACGAGCTCGACGCCATCGGCCGCTCCCGCGGCGGCCCGGTGGTGATGGGCGGCCATGACGAGCGCGAGCAGACCCTCAACCAGCTGCTGACCGAAATGGACGGCTTCGACCCCTCGGTCGGGGTCGCTGTGATGGCCGCCACCAACCGCCCGGAAATCCTCGATAAGGCCCTGCTCCGCTCCGGCCGCTTCGACCGCCAGATCGTGGTGGACAAGCCGGGACTGGAGGACCGCGTCGCGATCCTCGAGCTGCATACCCAAAAAATGAAGCTCGACCTGGACGTCAACCTGCGTGTCGTCGCCCAACGCACACCCGGCTTCGTCGGCGCCGACCTGGCCAATGCCGCCAATGAAGCCGCCATCATCGCCGTGCGCGCCAACAAGACGGCGATCGGCATGGCGGATTTCGAAGCCGCCATCGACCGCATCCTGGCCGGGCCGGAGAAGAAGAGCCGCTTGCTCAGCGATGCCGAGAAACACCGCGTGGCGGTGCACGAATCCGGCCACGCCCTGGTCGCCGAAATCGTGCCTACCGGCGAACCCGTGCACAAGGTCTCGATCATTCCCCGCGGAGCGGCGGCCTTGGGCTTCACCCTGCAATTGCCGGTGGAGGAGAAGTTCCTGTCGACCGAACAGGAGCTGAAGGACCAGATCGCCATCCTGCTGGGCGGCCGCACCGCGGAGGAACTCGTGTTCGGCGAATGCTCCAGCGGCGCCCAGAACGACCTGGAAAAAGCCTCGGAAATCGCCCGCACCATGGTCTGCAGCCTCGGGATGAGCAAAGTGCTCGGTCCCCTCACCTACGGCCGCCGCCAGCAACTCGCCTATCTCAACGTCGAAGGTATCGAGGAACGCAACTTCAGCGAGGAAACCGCGAGGCTGATCGACAACGAGGTGCGGAAACTGGTCGAGGAAGGCCTGCAGCGGGTGCGCGAGATCCTCACCCAGCGCCGCGCCACGCTGGACAAGCTCGCCGCCCTGCTCAAGGAAAAGGAAGTCGTGAGCGGCGAGGAAGTCAAAACCGTCATCCGCGAAGCGGCATCCTAGCGAACGCGAAAAAGGCCGCCGGGTGGCTGCGCCGGAATTGCTGATTCCCTGGGCGGAATTCCTGTTGTGCGTCGCGCTCATCGGCATGGCGGGGTTCCGGCTCTCCCGCTACGGCGATGTGATCGCGGAGAAGACCGGCCTCTCGGGGAACTGGATCGGCCTGATCCTGCTGGCCACGGCGACCTCACTTCCGGAACTGATCACCGGCGTCAGCGCGGTCACCGTCGCGGCGGCTCCGGACATCGCCGCCGGCGACGTGCTGGGAAGCTGCGTATTCAACCTCGCCATCCTCGTCGCCCTGGACTTCCTGCATCGGCACGAGTCGGTCTACCGCCGCGCCAGCCAGGGCCATCTGCTCTCGGCGGGCTTCGGGATCATCCTGCTCGGCCTGGTGGGCATCAACCTGTTGCTGGCCGACAAGGACATCGTACCGGCGCTGGGCTGGGTCGGGCTTTACTCCCCCCTGCTCGTTCTGCTGTACCTGTTTTCGATGCGTGCCGTGTTCCTTTATGAACGCGAGCAAATGGCGGCCTTCACGGACGATGTGACCGAACAATATCCCGGCATCAGCCTGCGGCGGGCGCTGGCGCAATATTTAGGCTCTGCCGCCGTGGTCGTCGGCGCGGGTGCCTGGCTGCCCTACATCGGCACGGCGCTGGCCGAAGTCATGGGCTGGAACAAGAGCTTCGTCGGCACCCTGTTCGTCGCCGCCGCCACCTCGATGCCGGAATTGAGCGTCACGATCGGTGCAGTGCGCATCCGGGCCGTCGACATGGCGATCGCCAATCTGCTGGGCAGCAATCTGTTCGACCTGTGCATCCTTGCGGTCGACGACCTGGCTTTCCTGCCCGGGCCGCTGCTGTCGCATGTCTCGTCCGTCCACACCCTGTCGGCATTCTCGGCCATGGTCATGACCGGCATATTCATCGTAGGCCTCCTCTACCGCGCCGGCACCCGGCTGTTCAGGACCGTCGGCTGGGTCAGCATCGCCCTGCTGCTGGTATACCTGGGCAATGCGTACGTGCTTTACCTTCATGACCGTTGAGCGGTTGAAAACCGGCGCAATAGTCTCCAATTCGGCAAGCTGAAATCTTCAACTTTCAAGCTCCACAACTCAAAGGGGGAACCTACACCCATGACAGTCGCCGAAAACCGAGTGACCCTGGGCTTCGAAGCCGAGGTCAAGCAACTGCTCCAGCTGATGATCCATTCCTTGTACGGCAACAAGGAAATCTTCCTGCGCGAGCTGATTTCCAACGCCTCCGACGCCGCCGACAAGCTGCGCTTCAGCGCGCTCGGCAACGAAGCGCTGTATGAGGGCGACAGCCGGCTCCGGGTGCGGATCGAGTTCGACAAGGCCGCCCGCACCGTGAGCATCAGCGACAACGGTATCGGCATGACGCGCGAGGAGGTGCAGCACAACATCGGCACCATCGCCCGCTCGGGCACCCGACAGTTCTTCGAATCGCTGACCGGTGACGAGAGCAAGGACAGCCAGTTGATCGGCCAGTTCGGCGTGGGCTTCTACTCCGCCTTCATCGTCGCCGACAAGGTGGTGCTGGAAACCCGCAAGGCGGGCGCTCCGGCCGAGGAAGGCGTGCGCTGGGAGTCCGCCGGCGAAGGCAATTACAGCCTGGAATCCGCGGCGCGGACCGAGCACGGCACCCGCGTGACGCTGCACCTGCGCGAAGGCGAGGACGAGTTCCTGGATGGCTGGAAGCTGCGCTCGATCGTCCGCAAATTCTCCGACCACATTTCCCTGCCCATCGAGATGCTCCAAGAGGCCGGCGAGCCCAAGGAAGGCGAAGAGCCGGCTGCCGAGGTCTGGGAGACGGTCAACAGCGCCTCCGCACTGTGGGCCAAGAACCGCGAGGAGATCACCGACGAGGCCTACAACGAGTTCTACAAGCACGTCTCGCACGATTTCCAGGAGCCGCTGGCCCGCGTCCACAGCCGGGTCGAAGGCACCAACGAATATACCCTGCTGCTCTACGTCCCCAAGCACGCGCCGTTCGACCTCTGGGACCGCGATTCCAAACGCGGGGTAAAGCTCTACGTCCGCAAAGTCTTCATCATGGAAGACTCGGACAAGCTGATGCCGCGCTACCTGCGCTTCGTCCGCGGCGTGATCGATTCCGACACCCTGCCGCTCAACGTTTCGCGCGAAATCCTCCAGGAAAACAAGCAGCTGGAGAAAATCCGCGGCGGTGCGGTGAAGAAAGTGCTGGGTCTGCTGGAAGACCTGGCGAACAACGAGCCGGACAAGTACAAGGAGTTCTGGGGCGATTTCGGCCAGGTGCTCAAGGAAGGCCTCATCGAGGACTTCGCCAACAAGGACCGACTCGCCAAGCTGCTGCGCTTCAGCTCCACCCACACGGACAGCGAGGACCAGACGGTTTCCCTGGACGACTACCTCGGCCGGATGCAGGAAGGCCAGGACAAGATCTATTTCGTCTCGGCCGAGAGTTTCGGCGCCGCCAAGAACAGCCCGCACCTGGAAATCTTCCGCAAGAAGGGCATCGAGGTGCTGCTGCTGAGCGACCGCATCGACGAATGGCTGGTCGGCTACCTGACCGAATACGAGGGCAAGTCGCTGCAGTCGGTGGCGCGTGGCGACCTGGACCTGGGCAAGCTGGCAGGCGAAGAGGAAAAGGCCGAAGCGGAAGCCGAGAAGGCGGAATTCGCCCCGCTGGCCGAACGGCTTAAAAAGGCGCTGGAGGCCCAGGTGAGCGACGTCCGCCTGACCCACCGCCTGACCGATTCACCGGCCTGCCTGATCTCGGAATCCTACGGCATCAGCCGGACCATGGAGCGGATCATGAAGACCGCGGGCCAGGACGTCCCCGGCAGCAAGCCGATCCTGGAAATCAACCCGCATCACGGTTTGATCGCGCGCCTGAAGACGGAAAGCGAGGATGCCCGCTTCGAGGACCTGGCTTCCGTCCTGTTCGATCAGGCCGTGCTGGCCGAGGGCGGCCAGCTCGACGACCCGGCGGCGTTCGTGCACAAGCTGAACGGATTGCTGCAGAGCCTGCTCTGAAGCCTCTCAGGCCCTTCGGCGAGCGCCGCGGGGCCTTTCCTCAACGCTGGGCAATGGGCACGTAGGGACGCAGCCTTTCCCCCGTGTAAATCTGGCGCGGGCGGGCGATCCGCATGCCCGGGTCCTCCAGCATTTCCTTCCAATGCGCGATCCAGCCCGGCAGCCGGCCGAGCGCGAACATCACCGTGAACATGTTGGTGGGAATCTTCAACGCCCGGTAGATGATGCCGGAATAGAAATCCACGTTGGGATAGAGCTTGCGCTCGATGAAGTAGGGATCGGTCAGCGCGACCTCTTCCAGCCCCTTGGCGATCTCCAGGATCGGATCGTCGATGCCGAGATAATTGAGCACCTCGTCGCAATATTTCTTGAGGATCTGTGCGCGGGGATCGTAGCTCTTGTACACCCGGTGGCCGAAGCCCATCAGCCGATAGGGGTCGTTCTTGTCCTTGGCCCGTTCGATGAATTTCTTGTAGCAGCCGCCGGCCCGATGGATCTCCTCCAGCATCTCGATGACGGCCTGGTTGGCGCCGCCGTGCAGCGGTCCCCACAGGGCGCAGATGCCGGCGGAAATCGCCGCGAACAGATTCGCCTTGGACGAACCCACCATGCGGACGGTCGAGGTGGAGCAGTTCTGCTCGTGGTCGGCGTGGAGGATGAACAGCACGTCCAGCACCTTGCGGATCAACTCGTCCGGCACATAGCCGCGCATCGGCCGGGTGAACATCATGTGCAGGAAGTTGGAGATGTAGTCGAGCTCCGGCCGGGTATAGACGAAGGCCTCGCCCACTGAACGCTTGTAGGCGAAGGCGGCCAGCACCCGCACCTTGGACAGGAGTCTGGAAATGGTTTCGTCACGCTCGTCGATGGTCTGGTCCGGTTTCAGCAGTTCGGGGTGATAGACCGAGAGCGAGCAGACCATGGAGGAGAGGATCGCCATCGGATGGGCATGGCCGGGATACGAGGTGAAGAAGCTCTTCATGTCCTCGTGGATCAGCGAGTGGTGATGAATCTTCTCCTTGAACCGCGCGTACTGCTCCACCGTCGGCAACTGGCCGTAGATCAGCAGATAACTCACTTCGACGAAGGTCGACTTCTCGCTAAGCTCGGCGATGTCGATCCCGCGATAGCGCAGAATGCCCTGTTCGCCGTCGATGTAGGTGATGGCCGACAGGCAGGAGCCGGTATTTCCGTAGCCGGGGTCGAGCGTGATGTAGCCAGTCTGCGCGCGCAGCTTGGTGATGTCGATCGCTTTCTCACCCTCGGTGCCTTCGATCACCGGGACTTCCGCGACGCCTTCGTTCAGTTCAAGTTTGGCAAAATTCGACATAAGGAATCCATATTTTGGGACAGCAATTCAAACTCTATAGTCGGCACCTGGGTCCCCAAAACCCTTTCCGCGTGCTGCTTTGCGGACCCGTGCCGTTCGCCGTGCGATGAATGCATCTTATCCGGGAAGCGGACACACTTGGGCTGATCTTAACATTCCTTTTGCGCACACTGGACTTCATCGGTTAGGGTTACAGGCTGCCGCCCACCTTCGAGCGCTCAGCGGGATCGCCCGTAGACGGACGCCGCGGCCTGATTTAACCAGCGGAATGAAATACCAGGAGGAATAGAGTGGAGAGCTTCCGGACCGACCTTTTGTTGATTGCGCTCATCGCGATGCTCGCGCCCCTGCTGGCCGAGTTGCCGAAAAGCTTTCGGATGCCCATCGTCGTAGCGGAAATCGTTATGGGCATCATCGCCGGACCGCAGGTGCTGCATCTGGCGGAACCGTCCCTGGTTGTCGACGCGCTGGCCCGTCTCGGCTTGACCTTCCTGATCTTCCAGGTCGGCATGGAAATCGATCTCGGGAAAATCGGAATGCGGCCACTGGCGATCGGGGCGCTCGGTTGGGCGCTGTCCTTCGGCGTTGCCATTCTGTGCGTGCTCCTGTTCCAGGCAATGGGCTTGATCCCCCTGCCGCTGCTGCTGGCTGCGGCAGCTCTGACCACCACCGCGCTGGGCATACTCGTGCCCATCCTGCGCGACTCCGGGGAAATCGATACCGAATTCGGCAAGTATGTGGTGGCTTCTGGAGCGTTCGGCGAACTCGGCCCGATGTTCCTCTTGTCCTTCCTGGCGATTCCGGACGACAGCAATATCCTCCATACCCTGTTCGTGCTTTCCTTCGTGGCGATCACCCTGGTTACGGCATACCTTGCCATCCGGGTCCGGTCCTCGAAGGTGATCGATCGCCTCGCCCGCTCCATGCAGCGCAGCGGTCAATTTCCCGTGCGCATCTGTATCGCCCTGCAGGCGCTCCTGATCCTCCTGGCCGGGAAGTTCGGCCTGGACATCGTCATGGGCGCCCTCGCCTCGGGCATGGTCGTGGGACTCGCCAGCAAAGGACCCGGAGGCGAGGCACTGCGGTCCAAACTCGACGCCATCGGATACGGCTTTCTCGTCCCCATATTCTTCGTCACGGCAGGCATACGGTTCGATCTCGACGCGCTCTGGGCAAGTCCCCTCGCGCCGCTCCAGGTCGTCATCCTGCTCGGGTTGCTCATATTGGTCCGGAGCGTTCCCTTGTGGGTTTACCGGCGCAGTCTGGCGCCCGCCGACGCCATCCCGTTCATGCTGTATTCCGCGACGGGTTTGCCTCTGATCGTCGTGATCACCGAGATCGCCCTGTCGTCGGACCTGATGTCGCCGGAACGTGCGGCGGTCCTGGTCAGCGCCGGCATGATCTCGGTACTTGCTTTCCCGATTCTGGCCGACAGGCTGCGAATAAAGCTCGGCCTGCCGGCATCAGGAGCCGAAGTCCCTATGCATGAGAAGTGAGCGTTCATGAAAACCCATGCCCAGTTCCCCTATGTGGCCGTCGCGGCTCTGCTGCTGCAGGCGTGGCTTACCGCCCTCGGCGACGACTCCCCCAAAGAATCGCCGTCGATCGAGGACATCGGACACAAGATGAAGGAAACCGCCCGGGCCATCGGCGACTACTCCTCTCAGAAGGGGAACGAGGCCGCCGACTCCGTGAAATCCGGATTCAGCGAGCTGAAGTCACGAACCGGCGAACAGTGGCAGCAGGTCGACCGGGCAGCACGGGACACGTCGAAGGAAACGCTCGACCAGGCCTCGACCCAGGCGGATCGCATCAAAACCGGCTCGCAGGACGCCTGGGGCCATCTCAAGAAAGGATTTTCCGACGCGTTTTCATCATTCCGAAGGGCTTGGGACAAAGACCGTCGGGACAGCGACTCGAGCGAATAAAGCGGCCCGTCGCGGCCGTGGGGCGACATGCAGTACCATCAGGTACCACTCGCCACTGGAGCCGGGAGACTGCCATGCGTAAGACCAGCTCACCCACAATCGCCCCGTCCGAAATCACGCCGAGGGACATGTACTTCGGCCGCCGCCGCTTCATGCAGGCGGCAGCCGGCGCGGCGGCTGCCGCCCTCCTGCCCCGTGGGCTCAGCGCGGGCGAGAACCTGCCCGGCGTGCGGACGGGCGCCTACGTCCTGCCGGACGCGCTGACTCCCTTCGAAGACGTCACCCATTACAACAATTTCTATGAGTTCGGAACGGACAAGGAAACGCCGTCCCGAACCGCCGGCAGCCTCAAGACCCGCCCCTGGACGGTATCCGTGGAAGGCGAAGTGCAGAAACCCAAGGTGTTCGACGTCGACGAATTGCTCAAAGTCGCCCCTCTCGAGGAGCGCATCTACCGCCTGCGCTGCGTCGAGGGCTGGTCCATGGTGGTGCCCTGGGTGGGTTTTCCGCTGGCCGAACTCATCAAGCGCGTCGAGCCCACCGGAAACGCCAAATTCGTCGAGTTCATCACGCTGCACGACCCGATCCAGATGCCCGGCCAGAAGTCATCGGTGCTGGACTGGCCCTACCGCGAGGCCCTGCGCCTCGACGAGGCCATGCATCCCCTCACGCTCCTGGTCTTCGGGCTTTACGGCGAAGTGCTGCCGAATCAGAACGGCGCGCCGGTTCGGATGGTCGTGCCCTGGAAATACGGCTTCAAGAGCGCCAAGTCCATCGTCCGCATCCGCTTCGTCGAGCAGCAACCGATCTCGACCTGGACACGGGCGATCCCGGACGAATACGGCTTCTATGCCAACGTCAATCCGGACGTGGACCACCCGCGCTGGAGCCAGGCGAAAGAGCGCCGGCTCGGCGAATTCTTCAAGCGGCCCACGCTGATGTTCAACGGCTACGCCGAACAGGTCGCCCACCTCTATGCCGGCATGGACCTCAGGAAATTCTTCTAGGGGAAGGAAGCATTTGCGGCCCGAACCGAACGCACTGCGGGCCGCGGAAACCGCCGTGTTTCTCGCGGCCCTGATTCCGCTGGCAAGGCTCGCCGCCGGCGCCGCGCTCGGCACCCTGGGCGCCAATCCCATCGAAAAGATCATCCGGACGGCGGGCTACTGGACCCTGAGCTTTCTGCTCATCACCCTCGCCGTCACGCCCTTGCGCATCCTCCTGCGGCAGCCCTGGCTGGTGCGTTTTCGGAGGATGCTGGGCTTGTTCGCATTCTTCTATGGCACACTGCATTTCACCGGCTATCTGGTGCTGGACCAGTTCTTCGACTGGCAGGCGATACTGAAGGACATCGCGAAACGCCCGTTCATCACGGTGGGCTTCCCTTCTTTCGTGCTGCTGATTCCGCTGGCGGTCACGTCAACCGATGCGATGATGCGCCGGCTCGGCGGCAAGCACTGGCAGCGCCTGCACCGGCTGGTCTACGTCTCGGCCGTCGGCGGGGTGATCCACTACCTGTGGCTGGTGAAGAAGGACATCGCCGATCCTCTGAGGTTCGCGATCCTGCTCACCGTGCTGCTCGGATTCAGGGCGATCGTCCTGCTGCGCCGCCGCGCCCGCGCGGTCTCGGCGGCTTGAGCTTTCCCGTCAACGCACCAGGACCCAGGGAAAAACCACCGTATAGGTCATGCCGTACACCGCCCCATAGACCGTCAGCCGGCAAGCGCGGCCGATCGCCGGGACGATTCCTGCGCGTCCGGCCGGCGCAGCCGCGACCGGGGCATCCATCGATCCGGCAGCCGGAATCCCTGCCGCAGCCGCCGTTGTTTCCGCGTCTTCGGCCGGCTTCCGCCGTGCCTTGCGCACTGCGGTCGAGAGTTTCACCTTGCTGTTGTTCGCCACGATGCCTTCCTTCAAGCACTGAGATTCAGAATACGGCGGGGCCGCAAATCCACCGATACAAACGATCGATCTCCTCCGCCCCCTTGCCCCGCGGTTCGAATTCCTGGATCGACTTGCCGCAAGTGAGCGAATGCACGTAAGCCGCGCGCTGCACGATGCGCACCGGGGCCAGCGTGACCTCATAGCCGGCGACGGCTTCCGCCGCCTCGTCCGCCAGCGCTCCGCGCGAGGGAATCGAATTCAGCACCACCGCCGCGGGTGTACCGGCCAGCCGGGCCAGGTCGATGGTGGTGCCGATCGCGTGCAGATCGAGCACCGCGGGCCGGCAGGGAATGAGGATCAGATCGGCGGCACGCGCCGCCGCCAGCGCTGCAGTCTCCGAATGCGGCGCCGTGTCGATCACCGTGAAACCGCCGCCGTCGGCACGGGCTCTGTCCAGGCATTGCTGCAGGCGGTTCGCCTGGGCCGACTCGACCCGCGGCGCGAGCGCCTCCCGGTTGTCGCCCCAGACGCTGGCGCTGGCCTGGGGGTCCAGATCGACCAGCGTGACGCTCCGGACTCCCGCAAGCTCCGCCGCAACGGCCAGGTTGATGGCCAGAGTGGTCTTGCCGGCTCCGCCTTTCTGCGAAATCACTGCGATGATTTTCATGGCCCAAAGCTACTGGACAAGCCCTATCCGGGTCAACCCGCGCCACGCTGTGCGGCTGATGCAAAGCCGGCTAAACTCAGGACTGTCGGCAAACCGGCCCGGTTTCCAGCCGCTACCAGCAACCTTGGAACGCCACGATGCTCCGACTGACCCGCAAAGTCTTCGTCGACCTGTCGATCTGGATGATCGGCTTCGGCCTGTTGATCGGGCTGATTTTTCCGTTCTTCGCACTGAGTCTGGGGATTCCTTCCTCATTCGTCCTGACGCCCTGGTTTTTCGCGGCTTGCATCACTGCCGGATTCGCCGTGGGTGCGATGAACATTGCGCTGGCGCGTTCGGTCGTCGGCGAGCGGCTGCGGCTGCTGGCGGAACGGATGAGCCTGGTCGCAAGCCGGCTGAGAAGCATGGCGCACGGCGACACTGCCGAAAAATGCACCCCGGACCATTGCACCATCCAGGTCGATTCCGACGACGAAATCGGCGACAGCACCCGGGCATTCAACCAGTTGATCCATGCGCTGGCGCTTTCGATCGAAACCGAAACGGCGGTGCGCAACTTCACAGAGATGTTGGTCAGCCAGCTCGACGTGCATCAGCTTACCGAACAGGCCTTGGCGCTCTTGCTGCAGCACACCGGCGCGGACGGCGGGGCGATCCTGATCGAAGTGGAGGGAGAAATCCGGGTCGCGGCGTCGCAGGGCATCGGCAGCGCCCACACTCTGGGGAACAACGACCGCGTCCGCAGCGCCTTGCGGAGCGAGCGCCGCCACAGGGTGAAACTGCCCGAGGACCTGGTGGTGGACGGCATGCTGGCGCAGTTCCGGCCGCGGGAAGTCATCATCGACCCCGTGCTGCACAAGGAGGTGATCCTCGGGGCGGTCGTGCTGGCCAGCGGTCATGGCTTCAGTGCCGAAGACCGGAATCGTCTGGACGTCTTCGAAAGAGGCCTCGCGCTGGCATTGCACAATGCGCTCCTGTACGACCGTTTGCAGACCCTGGCTGCGCTCGATCCCCTCACCGGCGCCTACAACCGCCGGTTCGGGATGGCCCGGCTGGGCGAAGAGTTCAGGCGCGCGGTCCGGCTGAACCTGCCGCTCGGCCTCCTGATGTTCGACATCGACTATTTCAAACGAATCAACGACACCTACGGCCATCTGGCCGGCGACCGGGTGCTCGCCCGCGTCGCCAAAACCGCGCGCACCGTGCTGCGCGAGGGGGACGTCCTGGTCCGCTACGGCGGCGAGGAGTTCATCGCGGTCCTGCCCGCCGCATCACTGCACGACCTCGAATACGTAGGCGAGCGACTGCGCCACATGGTCGAAGACCTCATACTGATGGATGGCGACCAGTCGATACGCGTGACTGTCAGCATCGGGGCGACCGCGTATCCTGACACCGACGTGGAAAACGACACCGCCCTGGTCGACCGTGCCGACAAGGCGCTTTACACCGCGAAATCGGGCGGGCGCAACCGCGTGGTCGTCACCTGACGCCGCATTTCCCTCGCTCTTGCAACAGGACACGACATGAACATCTACGACTTCGAAGTCCGCACCCTGGACGGCGAAACCATTCGCTTGGACGTCTACCGGGGCGAGGTTCTCCTGATCGTCAACGTCGCCAGCCGCTGCGGCTTCACCCCGCAGTACGCCGGCCTGGAAGCGCTGTACCGGCGCCACCGCGACGCCGGCCTGGTGGTGCTGGGCTTCCCCTGCAACCAGTTCGGCGCCCAGGAGCCGGGCAGCGAGGCGGAAATCAGGCAGTTCTGTTCGAGCCGGTACGAAGTGAGCTTCCCGCTGTTCGCGAAGATCGAGGTGAACGGCGAGCATGCCCACCCGCTCTACGCCTATCTCAAGTCCGCGCAACCGGGGCTGCTCGGCAGCGAAGCCGTCAAATGGAATTTCACCAAGTTTCTGGTCGGCCGCAACGGTGAAGTCGTCAGGCGCTACGCCCCGACCGCGGCGCCGGAGAGCATCGAACCCGACCTCTTGCCGCTGCTGGCCGCGGGGAGCGGGGGCTAGGGACTGTAGTTGTGGGCATCCAGAATGCGGCCGTAGGTGCCGTCGTTCTTCATCGCCTTGAGAGTCCGGTTGAAATCGTCGACGATCCGCGCGTGATTGGGATTGGCGCGGCTGACGGCGATGTGGAGCTGCTCCAGGCCGACCGGCCGCGGCAGGAATTCGAGGCGGTTCTCGCTCTCGGGCAGGTATCTCTTCGCCGTGTATTCCAGCACGTGCTTGTCGTCGATCACCAGATCGCATTGGCCCTCCACCAGTTCGGTCAGCGCCTCGACCAGGGTGTCGTTGGCGATCTTCAGCACCCCGCCCGCACGGAGAAATCCTGAAGGATAGCCGTAGTTCTTCACCATACCGATTCGCAGGCCCCGGATGTCGCCGTAATCCTCGAACTCGATGTCGGTCCATTTGCGCTTGACGAAGCGGACGTCGTTGACGAGGTAAGGATCGCTGTAGTCGAGATATTGGGCGCGTTCGTCGGTGTACCAGATGTTCGCGACCACGTCGTAGACGCCGATGCTCGCCCCTTCCAGGTCGCGCGACCAGTCGTCCACCGTGAGTTGCGTGGTGTAACCGGCGCGGGAAAACACGGCGGACACCAGATCGATGGCCAGACCGCCGCCCGTGGCGGTCGGGTCGACATAGGGCGGCCACTCGTCGGCCACCACGCGCAATTGCTCGGCCCTGGCGGCCAGGGCAAAGAACAACAGCATGGCAGCCAGACTCAGCTTAGGCAGTTTGGACATCTTGGGACCCCGTTCCTTGATGAAATTGGTCGATGGCAGCACGGTTGAAGGAAATGCGCAATGGCTGCGGTGGGAGAAAAATAGCACTCGCGCGGCCCACCGCGCTCGGTTCGGAAGTGTAGAGGGAGTAAGCGACGAAATCGAGACGCTGGAAATTTCGAACAAGTCCGGCTACGGGCTTTGCGCACAGATGGCTATACTTTGGACCGGCGCTGGAGTTATGCAATTTACGCGCTGCCGGGCGCCTGACTCAGGAGCCTACCCGGCCGGAACCGGAAACAACGCGCACGGGGACCCAAACCCTGTCGATAAATACGATAAAGAGGCTGCCATGACCCGCGCAAGAATCCCCGACATCGGGTTCCACGGATCCCGAAATCCAGCATTGGAAAAAGTATCGAAACCCGTGCGCTGGTTGCCAGCCGCCGGAGCCGTCGTCTTGCTCGGCGCGACCGCTTTGGACACGCAGGGCGCCTCCGCGGCGGTCAACACCGCCGATGCGGTACGCTTCCTCGAACAAGGCAGCTTCGGGCCGACCGATGCCGCCATCGCGGAAGTGCAGAAACTCGGCTTCAGCGGCTGGCTGGACATGCAGCGCAACCTCCCGGCTTCGCGCTTTCCGGATCTGCCCGAGTTTCCTTCCAATCCCGCGGAAGGCTGCCCCAAGGACGATCCGTCAACTTCCCAGAACTGCTACCGGGACCATTACACCCAGTTTCCCCTGCAGATGCAGTTTTTCCTGCATGCCTTGGGCGGGACGGACCAACTACGCCAGCGGGTGGCTTTCGCATTGAGCCAGACGCTCGTGGTGTCCGGGGTCCAGATCCAGCAGCCCAGTGCCCTGGCGCCCTACCTCAACATCCTGGCGGACAACGCGTTCGGCAATTATCGCGACCTGCTGGAAAAAATCACGCTGAATCCCGCCATGGGCGATTACCTCGACATGGTGAACAACGACAAGCCGAGCAGCGACGGCAAGTTCAAACCCAACGAAAACTACGCCCGCGAAATCCTGCAGTTGTTTTCGATCGGCCTCTATCAGTTGAACACGGACGGCACCCTCAAGCTCGATTCGAAAGGCCAGTCCATCCCGACCTATACCCAAGACACCATCGGGAACTTCGCCCGCGTCTTCACCGGCTGGACCTATGCCCCCAAGGACGGCGCCACGCCCAAGAAGCACAACCCGCGCAACTATCTCGTTCCCATGGTGCTGTACCGGGTCAACGGCGCGGACACCAACCACGACAAGGGCGCGAAGCCACTGCTCAGCTATTCTGGCGCGGTGTATTCCACGTTGCCGGCCAACCAGGACGGGGAAACCGACCTCAAACAGGCGCTGGACAACATTTTCCGGCATCCCAACGTCGGGCCTTTCATCGCCAAGCGGCTGATCCAGAACCTGGTGACCAGCAACCCGAGCGCGGCTTACGTGGGACGGGTCGCCAGGGTATTCAATAACAACGGCTCCGGCGTCCGGGGGGATCTGTTCGCCACCGTCAGGGCGGTCCTGCTCGACAAGGAAGCGCGCGGCGCTTCGCGCCGGGAAGCGGGATATGGGCGGTTGCGAGAGCCGGTGCAATTCGTAACCAACCTGCTCCGCGCATACAACGCCCAGAGCGACGGTGTGCTGGCCGAACTCCCCAAGGCCATGGGCCAGAACCTGTTCTACTCGCCTTCCGTCTTCAACTATTACCCCCGTGAATACACCGTCCCCGGAACGGCGCTGCAAGGGCCGGAATTCGGCATCGAGTCCAGCGCCGCCGCGCTCAACCGCGCGAACGTCGCCTATCTCCTGATTCTTTCGAAACTGCAGCTTCCGGGGGCGACGACGCCGACCACGATCGATCTGAGCGGACTCGACGCCCTGGGCGCCAATCCGGACGCCACCCAGCTCATCGAATCGATCAACCGGCTGCTGATGCACTCCTCGATGTCGAAGGACATGAAGACCACCGTCGGCGCCGCCCTGCCATGCACGCGCAAGGCCGGCCAGGGCAGCTGCACGGAAGCGCATCTGCGCGCGCAGATCGCCCTCTATCTCGTCGCGACCTCGTCGCAATATCTGATCCAGAGGTAACCGCCATGATGTCACGCCGAAAATTTCTTAAGCAGTCGAGCCAGACACTGGGGGCAGCCGCCCTGCTTTCCAGCCTCGGCCGGATCGTCCCGGCCCAGGCCGCCGCGGGCGATTACAAGGCCCTGGTCTGCATCTTCCTGGCGGGCGGTAACGACAGCAACAACACCGTCATCCCCTACGACGACTATGCCGCGTATCAGGCGGTCCGCGGCACCGGCGCGCTGCTGAACATCCCGCAGGCCCAACTGCTGCAGATCGCCGCGGCCAGCCACCAGGACAAGCTGTTCGGGCTGCATCCCAGCCTGCCGGAATTGCAGGCGCTCTATGCCTCCGGCAGACTCGCGGTCCTGGCCAACGTGGGCACGCTGGTCCGCCCGATAACAAAAACCGAGCTGCTGGGCAGCGGACCGCGCCCGGAAAACCTGTTCTCGCATTCGGACCAGCAGGCCCAGTGGCAGTCGGCCACGGCTTCGAGTTCCGGCCAGTCCATGCCCACCGGGTGGGGCGGGCGGCTGGCGGACGACATCGGGAGCGCCTACAACCCCGGCATCAGCTTTCCCATGGTCACCTCCCTTGCGGGAGTGACCCTGTTTTCCACCGGCAAGACCACCAGCCCGATCGTTCCCGGTGCGACGCTCATCGGCCTCGACGGCAAGGACCCGGTGGCGACGGCGGCCTATAACGCCGTGCGCAAGCTCCAAGGGCTGGACCTGGGGATGACCTTGGTCAAGGCCAAGAGCGCCATCACTTCGTCGGCCATCGACAACAGCCGAACCCTGCAATCGGCGCTGAAAAACGCACCGGCTCTGTCCACCCCCTTCCCCGGCACCAGCATAGGCGGCCAGCTCAAGACCGCGGCCAGCATCATCGCCGCGCGCGGCACGATCGGCCTCAGCCGGCAGATATTCTTCTGCACCCTGGGCGGCTTCGACACCCACGCCGGACAGCCGGGAACCCAGAGCAGCCTCCTCGCCCAGCTCAGCCAGGCCATGAAGGCGTTCTACGACGCCACCGCGGAACTCGGCGTGGAAGCCAACGTCACCACCTTCACCCTCTCGGACTTCAACCGCACCTTCCAGCCGAACTCCGGCCTCGGCACCGACCACGCCTGGGGCAGCCATCATTTCATCCTGGGAGGCGCCGTGAACGGCGGTGATTTCTATGGCCGGTTCCCGGCGCTGCAACTGAAGGGGCCGGACGACCTGACCGGCGAGGGTCGCTGGATACCCACCACTTCGGTGGACGAATACGGCGCGAAACTGGCGGAATGGTTCGGGGCCGCGGACCTCGCCGCGGCATTTCCCAACCTCGGCAACTTCGACACAGGCCGCACCGATCTCGCCTTCATGAAGGCCGGCTGATCGGCGCTGCGGATCATCAATGCTCCGGAGCGTCGAACCCGCTCCGGCGCCCTCGCGATCAATCGAACTTCAATTCCAGGACGGACACGTCGTCTTCGAACTCGGCACGGTCCTGGATGGCACGCATCGCCGCCAGCAGCTCCCGCGGCCCGCCGCCGGCCGAAGCGACCGACGCCAGCTGGTCCATGAACTCGCCGAAGGTGAACTCTTCCCCGCCGGGGCGCGTGACCTCGTAAATCCCGTCGCTGAACAGATAAACCGCAGCGGCCGGCGGTAATCGGAATTCTGCTGTAGCAAAAACGGAATCGCTCATGACACCGATGGGCATGGCCTGCTGACGCAGCTCCGCGGGCGCGCTGCCGGCCGCGATGACGATCGCCGGGGGATGCCCCGCGCTGGCGTACCGCACCTTGCGGGTGGTCCGCTCGAACACCCCGTACCAGATGGTGAAATACAGCAGATTGTGCTCTTCCATGGCAAAGGCTTCGTTGAGCGCGCCGAGCACGGACGCCGGGTCCAGGAAATCCACCTCCGTGAAGGTGCGCCGGCTGACGGCCGCCATTGCCGATACCGAGAGCAGGGCCGGCCCCACGCCATGGCCGCAGACGTCCAGGAGGAAAAATGCGAAATGGCCGGGATCGACGTCGAAATAGCCGAAGGAATCCCCTCCCAGCGTGGTGGAAGGCACGAACTCCCAGGCGCTGCGGATGGGCCCCGCGAGTATCGGCGCCGGCAGTTGCGAGCGCACGTAGCTCGCCGCTTCGTGCAGTTCCGCCGCCAGCGCGCCGTAGGCCTCGTCGCGCTGCAACTGGGCGATGTAGGCATTGGAATGGTAGCGCAGGCGGGCGATCAGCTCGATGCGGTCGGGCAGCTTGACCAGGTAGTCGTTCGCCCCCCGTGCGAAGGCTTCCGCCTTCACCGTCGGCTCCTCCTTGCTCGACAGCACGATCAGCGGGATGTTGCGGGAAGCCGGATGTTCCCGGAACCGCACCACCAGATCGAGGCCGTCCACGTCCGGCATCACCAGATCCTGGAGGATGATCGTGGGCCTTACGCGCTCCGCTTCCGCCAGCGCCTGGGTCGGATCGCTCAGGAAATGGAACTCGATGTCGGTCTCGTCCTTCAGCAGGCGGCGGACGGCTTCGCCGATGATCTTCTGGTCGTCGATCAGCAGCACGACGACGGGGTGGGCAACCGCGAGCACCCCGGCCACCCCTTTCTCTTCACTCATCAGAAGCTCCCTGGGAAACTCGTCCCGGTTCGGATAACGAACGTATGTGCTCCACCACGGCGGGCGCGATCCGGTTCAGAGGCAGAACGGCGCTGGCCGCTTGCTCCCGGACCGCGGCCCCCGGCATGCCCCAGATGACGCTGGTGTTCTCGTCCTGTGCGATCGTCATCATGCCCGCCCGCCTTAAAGCCAGCAGGCCCGCTGCACCGTCCCTGCCCATCCCGGTCAGCAGTACCCCGCAACCGGCCAGGCCAGGGACAACGGCGAGGCTTTCGAACAGCCGGTCCACCGACGGGCAGTGGTTGGCCTTGTCCTCGGCATCGGCGTAGTGGAGCCGCATCCGGCCATCCAGCACCATGTGCGCCTCGCGAGCGGCAAGGAATACCGTAGCAGGCCTGATCCGCTCCGGCCGCTCCAGCAGCCTGACTTCCAGCGGCGTCTGGCGCGACAGCCAGTGTGCCAAGTTGTCGGCAAAACGCGCATCCAGATGCTGCACCACCAGGACGGCAGCGGGAAAATCGGCCGGAAGCCCGGCGAGAACGACGCCGAGCGCATGGGGACCGCCGGTCGAGGACCCGATTGCCACCACCGGCACCGCCCCGCCGTTCGACGGCCGAAGCGGCCGAGGCGCTGGCTTTCCCGCGGATGCCCCTTGGAGCGGCGCGGCCATCAGGGCACCCACCGTTGCTATCTTGCGCAACAGCTCGCCGGCACCGGCAATCTCCTTGCCATCACCCACCCTTCGGGGCGTCTCGACGGCATCCAGCGCACCAGCTGCAATCGCCTCGTAGACTCGGGTGAATGCACCGGCGATCGTCGCCGTCACCACCAGGATGGGGCAAGGGGTCGTGCCCATGATACGGCGGGTGGCTTCGACGCCATCCATCGCCGGCAGATGCATCGCCATCAGAATCAGATCCGGTCTGTCGGCGGCGCAGCGGGCCACGGCTTCCTTCCCGTCGAGGGCGGTCCAGCAGACCTCCAGGCCGGTCGCCGGCTCGACCACGCAACGCAAGGTTTCGATCGCCTGAAGGTCGCCGTTTACGATCGCGATTCTCAAACGGCGGCCTCGCCGATCAGCTCCCGCACCGCCTGGATCAGCGTATCGTCGCGGAATCCGCTCTTGGCGAGGTAGTAGTCCGCGCCCGCCTCCAGTCCAGCCATCCGATCCTCCTCCCTGTCCTTGTACGAAACGATCATGACGGGCAGCCGCTCGAAACGGGCATCGGCCCGTATACGCCGCACCAGCTCGATGCCGTTCATGCGCGGCATGTCGACGTCGCTCACCACCAGATCGTAGCGGCCCAGCCCCAGCGCATTCCAGCCCTCCATGCCGTCGACCGCCACGTCCACCTCGTAGCCGTGGTTTTCGAGCAGCCGCCGTTCCAGTTCGCGCACGGTGATGGAATCGTCCACCACCAGGATCCTGCGGACACGCTGGCGCTCGGGCGCCGCCCGGTTCCGCCGTCCGACCGCCAGCCCGCCCGACAGCATCGAGGCGATGGACCGGAACAGGTCGTCCACGTCGAGAATCAGCACCGGCATCCCGTCCTCTCCGACCGAAACGGCGCTGACGTGCGGGACCTTGCCGAATCGCGTATCCATGGGCCTGACCACCAGCTCGGATTCGCCGAGGAAGTCGTCGACCTCGATGGCGTAGGATTCCCCCTGGTTCATCAGAACTACCGCATGGATACGGTCCGCCGTCGTATCCGGAGCCCCCATGTCCAGCAGCCCTCGGGCGGCGACCAGGGCAATGTTCGCGCCGTCTGCTACGAAATAGCTTCGGCCTTCGACGGTCTTGAGTTCGGAAAGCCCCAGCGCCGCCAGGTAGCCGATGCGCGCCAGGGGAAAGGCATAGGGCTCGCCGCCGAGGCGGACCAGCAGGGTGCGGACCACCGAGCGCGTGACCGGAAGCTGGAGCCGGAATACCGTGCCGCGGCCAGCCTCCGACTCGACCGATACCGAGCCGCCTTCGGCATGGACCATGGATTGCACGACGTCCAGGCCCACGCCGCGGCCCGAAACCCGGCTGGTCATGTCACGCGTCGACAATCCCGGCAGAAACAGAAAGTCGAACAGCTCCGCGTCGGTCATGTGCGTCGCCAGCGCCGCGGTGGTCAGGTTGCGTTCGACGATCTTCCGCCGGAGCCGCTCGCGGTCCACGCCGCGACCGTCGTCGCTCACCGAGATCAGCAGCAGTCCGGCGCGATGACGCGCCTCCAACCGCAGGCTGCCGCTTTCCGGCTTCCCCGACGCCCGCCGCTGCTCCGGCTGCTCCAGGCCATGATCCAGCGCGTTCCGGAGCAGATGGCCGAGCGGCGCCTCCAGCTTGGCAAGGATGTCACGGTCAACCAGGGTGGCGCCGCCGCTGATCTCGAAATGGACCTGCTTGCCCAGCTCCCGCGCCAGATCGCGGACCTGGCGCGGAAACGAGCGCGTTCCCTCCTCGAAAGGACGCATCCGGCCGGCCACCACTTCCCTGAACTGGGATTCGGCAGTCAACGCCGCACGGCGCGCGTGAGCATCCAACTCTTCGAGCGTCCTCGCCAGCCCGTTGCGTATTTCTTCCAGCAGCCGGAGTGCGCTCCCGCCCTGATCTTCTTTTTTCTGCAGCACGGCCGCCAGCCGGCCGAGGCCACGGCGAGTGGTCTCCAGCCCGGCGAGGGTGTCCTCCATGCGGTGCGCCTCCACCAGCGACTCGGAGGCCAAGCTGATGATCCGGTTGAGCACCTCGGCGCTGATTTTGACGGAGCGGTCAGACGCCCCGGCGGCCGGGGGCTCCGGTGCCGGCGCGGCGGGCGGCGCCACGGCTTCGGTTTCGGAAGGAGGCGGCGCGGCTGCGGCGACCGCCGCCGGGGCCTTGGCGGCGGTCGCGGCGGCTCCTGACCCGGCGGAGCCGCCGGCCATATCCGATTCCGCCTTCTCGATATCCCGCAAACGGCGCTCCAGATCGTCCGCCGCGTCCGCCTGCGCCACCAGCCAGGCCGGCAGGTCCGGCTCGTCCACCTGCGCCAGGGCGACGATCCAGTCGACGCCCTTGAGCAGCACGTCGACCCGCGCCGGAGTCAGCGCCAGCCTGCCTTCCTTGGCCGCCACCAAGCCGTCCTCCATGGCGTGAGCGATGCCGACCGCCGCGTCCAACCCCAAGACCCGCGCCGCCCCCTTGAGCGAATGGGCCGCACGCATGAGCGACTCGATCTGCGCGGGTCCGGCGGGTTCCGCTTCCAGCGCGATCAGGCCCGCGGTCAGGACGCCCGTATGGGTGTCGACTTCCTCCCGGAACAAGTCCAGCAGGGCGAAATCGCTCATCGCAACAGGGCCTCCAGCGCCCCGAACAGGCGTTCGGCGTCCAGCACCGCTATGCTGCCCACATGATGCCTCACCAGCCAGCGGGTATATGCGTCCGCGGCCCGGCCGACCGTCGCCGGCGGCCTGCTTTCCTCACCCAGGATCAGACGTCTCGCGCCCAGGATGGCTCCGACCGGAAACACCAGCCGGCGTCCCTCCCCGCCGCAGACCAGAACCAGTTCACTCGTGGAATCGGCTTCGGTTTCGATGCCCAGGACGGCAGCGAGGGAAAAATATGGCATCAGGTCGCCGCGCACGCTCATGATTCCCAGGAACTCCTTACCGCTGCGGTGCGGAACGCTCCGCCAGGGGCCCGGCGCGACGCCTTCCCGCACCCGCTCCGCCGGCAGGGCGAACCACTCCGCCCCCAGCCGGAAGACTACCAGCGACGTCCGCTCCGCCGCGTCCGCGTCCGGAACGGCCGAGAGTTGTTCGGTCCAGCGGTCGATGCTGTCCTCGGCAGGCAGCCGGTCGAACAACGCACGGCCCGCGGTCTGATAAACGCCGCAGCTGCGGCAATGGATCACCTCGGCGAGCCGGGAGCACTCGCGGCTCCCGTAGATGCCTGTTTGGTTCCAGCAGCTTCCCTCCGGGATTCCCGCTTCCTTCATTGCCCACCCTCGCCGGCGGCGGAGCGGTTGCGAAGCTGGCGGGCGCGCTCGCCATCTCCGCGCCGCTCGTGCAGGGCGGCCATGTGCAGCAGGCTTTCGCCGTGTGAAGGGGCCAGATAAAGCGCCTGGCGGAAATATCTCAGCGCTTCGTCGTCCCGGTTGGCCGCAGACATGACGATCCCAAGCAAGGCGTGGACCTCCGGATCATGCGGGTGCGAAGCCAGATAGCCGAGACAGAGGCGTTCCGCACCCGCGTAGTCCCCACTGTCCGCCAGGGCGCGCGCGGTGCTGATCGCTGCGCCGTCGTCGAACGGCACGGCACGCGCGGCTTCCTTGGCACCAGAGAGCGAATCCGGCCTCGAAGGCCTCGCGCCCCCCGGCGCATCGCGCCTGACCGCCTTGGCGGCCACCGGCCGGGATGGACGAGCGGGAGGGGGCTCCGCTTCGGCCGCGTCCTGCCGTATCCAGGAGAATGCTCCGGCCGCGCCGTGCCGCCGGAACCCCCGGTCGATCCCGCCGATGCCGTCGGCGTGCCCCAGAACCAGCAGCCCGCCCGGATCGAGCGCCTCATGGCAGCGTGCAATGACCCGCTCCCTGAGATCGGCCTTCAGATAGATGAGGACGTTGCGGCAAAACACGGCATGGTAGCGACGGCCGCCGTCACCCCAGCCCGGGTCGCCCAGATGAGCGACCCGGAACTCGACACCGCCCCGAAGCCCATCCTTCACACGGTAGCGGCCCTGACCGATCTCATCGAAGTAGCGGCCCCGCCAGGTACCGTCCCCAGGACTCCGGAACGAGCGTCCGCCGTAGATTCCCGCACTGGCCCCCTCGATGGCTCTCGCACTGATATCCAGGGCTTCGACCTGGAAGTCCCCCTGTTCCAACCCAGCCTCCCGCAGCGCGATGACGATGGACCAGGGCTCCTCCCCCGTCGAACAGCCCAGGCTTAGCGCCCGAAACGGCCCAGTCCGCCGCTCCAGCCGATGCCGGACGGAAAATTCGGTCAGCAGTTCGAAAGCCGGCGGCTCCCGGAAAAACCAGGTTTCGGGCACCAAGACTGCCTCCAGCAGACGCGCCTGCTCCTCGGTATCCGCCGCCAACCTCGCCGGATAGGCCGCGGCGCAGCAGCCGGCGGCGGCGAGCCGCCGCTTCAAGGCGCATTCGACGGCAGCCTCGCCCAGGGCGTGCGGCTCGAGCCCGGCGGTCGCCAGCCAGTCCCACAGCCAGTCGATGTCGCCATTCAGCCGCACCGGTCCACCTCGGCGCACAAACGGGTCAGTTCCTCCGTTGCCAGAGGTTGCCAGCGGATGATCTGCAGCAGAACCCGGTCCAGGCCGGCCACCGCGCCCAGCCACTCGGCGCCCGGAATGCTGACGCCGGTCTCGCGAAGCGCGTCCCGATCGACTGTCTCGGTACCGGTCACCCGCTCGGCCAGCAGTCCCAGGCCAGGCACGGCGCCCAGGTCTTTGGCATTTCCGACCAGAAGCAGACGCGTACTGAGGAGGCTGCGGGAGGGCTGACCCGCGATCAGCAGGCTCAGATCGACAGCCGGCAACACCGCGCCACGATAACGGAACACGCCTGCCACCCAGGCCGGCGCCTGCGGCAGCGGACGCAGTCTGGGAACCTGGGTCACCGTAAAGACATCTGCAGCGGGCAGTGCATAATGCTCACCGCCGATCTGGAAGGGTACGAGCAACATAGTCCGACGATCATACCGGCCCACGCATTTTTCTGCATGCCGCGATCTCCCGCCAGACCGGCGTTCTTACGCCATCAGACCTGCATCAAGACTGCGTGTGATCAGCAATCCCATGAACGAGAGCCCGTTTTTCGCCCACTTAGGCCGCCTGCGCTGGATCAAGCGCTGGGGCCTCATGCGCAACGCCTACGAAGAAAACGTCATGGAGCACAGCTGGGAAGTGGCCGTCATCGCCCACGCCCTGGCGGTGATCCGCGGCGAAATCTTCCAGCGGCCCATCGACGCCGAGCGGGTCGCGACCGCCGCGCTTTACCACGACGTGAGCGAAGCCATCACCGGGGACCTGCCCACGCCGATCAAATACCACTCCCCCGCCATCCGCGACGCCTACAAGGATCTGGAGCAAAAGGCCTCGCAGGAACTGCTCGCCCTGCTGCCGGAAGCGCTGAAACCGGCATTCGCCCGGATGCTGCTGCGGGAAGCCATCCCGGAAGAGTTCTGCGTCCTCATCAAAGCCGCCGACCGCATCGCCGCCTACCTGAAATGCTGCGCCGAACGGCGGGCCGGCAATACGGAATTCGTCAACGCGGAACAAGAAATCCGGGAAAAAATCCGGCAGCTGGAGTTGCCGGAAGTCGACTATTTCATGGCCGTATTCGTGCCCGGCTATGAACTGACGCTGGACCGCCTGGTGCTCTGAGTATTTGTCGTTACGCGCCGCGCAGATCCCTTTCCATGCCATCGATACCGTCGCTTATGGCGCTGCGCACCAGTTCCGCCACCGATGCGGCATCCTCCGGCTCCGACTCGAAATCGATGGTCCAAACCACGATCGCTAAGCCATCGTAAGACTTGAATACTTCCACCGTGCCTTTGTAGTAGGTGACAGGAAACGGAGACAAGGGCCGGAGATAGGTCAGCCTCATGGTGACATCGTCGATCTCTTCGATGGTGTCCTTGATCTCACCGCCGCCCGCCACGGTCATGTACCGCAATGCACCGGCTCCCTTGCCCTCCAACCTGCACGTCTCGATGATCGGAAACCAGACATCGAGCCGCCCTATGTTTCGGACCGCTTTCCAGACCACATCCGCGGATACGTTCAGTTTTTTTGCAATGGGTTGCTTGGTAAGCACAGATATCTCCTCGATCAATTTGGACAACACAACGATTGCACTGGCGGCGCCGACTCCGTCGAATCCCGATCGCCTACGGCCCGCCCAGCACACTGTCTCAGCACCGCCTGGAACCCGTATTGGAAAAATCCGACAGAGCAGAACGGCGCGACGCGCATCGCGGCGCCAATCCGCCGACCGGCGAGAAGACGCATGGACTGCGTCTGGAAATAACTTTTATGGGAAAACCGGCTAATCGCTGTGATATCCGGCCACATTTAAATTCAGCAATCCGGAGCATCGTATAGTCCCGGACGCCTTCACTTGAGGATAAATGGACTCTGGCGGCATCCCGTAAAACTCCCGGAACTCGTGAATCATATGGCTTTGATCGTAGTAGCCTGCCGCGTACGCGAGATCGGCCCAACTCGAATATTTTCCGGTCTGTAATATCGCGCTCCGCAGACGGACTATGCGGGCGTATTTCTTAGGCGTAGCGCCGATATGAGCCTGAAACCGCCGTTCGAGCGTGCGCTCACTCAAGCCCAGGGTACGGGCAACCATAGAAATAGGACAGCTTCCGCCGGATTCATCGAGCGCCTTGCATGCGGTTTGAACCAGCACGTCATCATTACCGACATTCAAACGGGAGAGCAGGAACTGCTCGACGCATTGAACGCGTTCACTCGCCGCCGTCTTGAGAGCCAACTGGTCCTCGATTTCCTCTATCGAATATTTAGGAAAAATATCCCGGCAATCGACCCGCCTTTCCGCGCAATCTCTCGCAACACCCCGGCAGAACACATTCAACCCCCAAGGAGTCAGCCGCGCCGAAACCCCCGATACCTTACCTGACGCACCGAGGTCGCTTCGAAAACTCTGGAAACCGGCGAGTCCGCTACGTGTCGTATAAGTTTGCCCCTTGTGCTTCGTAGTGAGCAAATCGCCGTATAAAAAGCACAAATAGGTTGCGGTATCCGGAAGAATAGAGAGCGCGAGGTTATCGCCGCCCAGCAAATCCTCATAATCCCAAAACGCCGAGACAAAAGGCGCCAACAAACGGGATGGCCGAAAAATCCTCAAGCTCATACTAAGCGTTAAGAAAGAAAAGTCATGCGTCACCTCGGCATGGATTCGCTACGCGCTCTGACGAGTGCCGAGGCCCAGGTTACATGGATGTATCAGCCTTGCCATCCCTGGCTTCTCCATTCCGGCACAAATCCGCCGGGAGCGGATTTGCGTTTCCCCGAAGGGCGGCAGGCAGGATGGCCAGCCGTGAGTCCATGCCGGAATGACGAGCGATGCGGCATTCATTTATTTACGCTTAGTGACGGACAGCATGACATCTCACAATAAGGAGCGGAGCGCGTTCGCCCAGCGTTCCGCCTGATGGATGTAGGTTTCGTTGACCAAACCCCATCCGAGAGCCTGTGACTGATTTTCGAAAATGGCCATTGCTGTCGTCATGCGTTTGAAGCCCAGGCTGCGATAAAAAGGTTCCTTGCCAGGAGCGGAATACAGAATAATCTTTTTATGCCCTGCCGACAGTGCGATAAGTTTTCCAACGATTCCTCTCCCAATGCCAGCGCCTTGGTGCGATGGAAGCACCGCTACGTCACAGATATATGAGCAGTCCGCCCCGTCGGCCAGAGCCCGCCCGACACCCACTATCCGGCCATCATCGTACACAAACAGCCTATATAGGCTGTTTGAAAAGACCTTCTCAAGATCAGAAGGACTCTTCTCTCCAAGCGGGGCCGCACGGTAAAGAGCGGCAAGCTCATTCCAATCGACACCGTCCAATGATTCTTTCCATTCAAGCTTCAATCGAAATTCCGGAAAATTTAAACGTTGAATATAACGAGCGACCTAGCAAACGGCGAAGCCGGCTGCCTGTCCTACCGTCCGTGACGAACTGACCGGTATGGCGGCATCCTGTCAGAAGGCCAAATCGTCACCGCCAAACCTCTTGTGTACCTTCAAAGCAGGGCTTCGAACTTGTCGAGCTGTTGCTGCCACCCCAATGTTCCAAAGAACTTCATGATGAGCGGGATGCCGACTTCAGTGATGGCGATCGTGGTTTTCCCCGCCGCCTCCTTGAACTCCACTGTGACGGTGATTTCATCTGGCCACTTGCCAGGAACACGTACGTCCGATCCCGGTATGGCCTTGCCGTTTTCGTCGGAGAATGACATCGTTGAAACGATTCTCGTGTTAGGGACGACCTCTTTGTAACTTCCCGCATTCCAGACTATCTCGCCTGTCCGCGAACGCATGGAAAGCAAATAGGCGCCACCCACGCGAAGATCGTTTGTTACAACGGGAGCGGTGTAGTCCTTTGGCCCCCACCATTTCTTGACCGATTCCGGGTCATTCCAGACCTGCCACACTCTTTCGACGGGAGCAGAAACGGTCCGTTCGACATAAACTGTCGAGCTGCGACCACGAGCGATGAACAGAAAGGCAATAAAGAGTAATAAAACCACTGACGAGATAGCCACGATTTTGATTAGCATATGAGAGACTCCTTAGTTCGGATGTCACGTTGAGATTATTCAGCACTTCGTCTGCCATCGTCGTTTCCTCTGTCCCGGTGAGCTTGTTTACGCTCTCCTGCGCCCAGGTTCGGCTTCATTGTTTCATTCTATCACTTTCGACTTGGCTAGAATCCAGGCTGATTTATGGGCCTCGAAGCCGATCCGCGGATAGTAAGTTTCCGCGTTCGGTGCGGCCAACAAAATAATCTTCGCTCGCGGCCCTAACCTCGATTGAGTCAGCCGGACCAGTTCTCGGCCAATCCCCGTCCGCTGATAGTTTGTATCAACTGCAAGATCAGAGAGATAGCAACAATACTCAAAATCCGTGAGTGAACGCGCCACGCCAATAAGCTTTTGATCGTCCCATGCCGTGCATAGCAGATTCGCGTGCTGCAACATGGCCAGCAGGCAACGCGGATCATCCACCGGGCGACGTTCCGCCAATGTGGAACGCCGTAACAGGTCTCCGAACTCTTCCGAAGTAATAGCGACAGAACTCTCGTAGCGGATATTCATATCTTTGCCGAAATCTCAGTTCATGTAGGTCCGATTAGCGCAGCGTAATCGGACGAATGTCATTCGCCGCCGTCGACCGAAACGCCTATATCGCCGCACCAGTACCCAGGATAGATTCCATTCGCGAGATACCGGTGCAAGGTGGAATACGGCCAATCCCGCGTACACAGGACATAGCCAGATTCAAGCGGATTCACTTATACATCATCCACATGCCGTCGGTAGTTATCTTGTCAGACATACACTTCAGATACCTTCCTGACCACGAAAATATGCCACAAGCGCGTTTGCATGGCCATGCCCCATCTTGTACTCGTTCTTTAGCCAGGCGACCATATCCATATGCTTAAGGTCTTTTTGATCTTTCAGCAAATCAAACCAGTGGCCGACAGGAAACCCATATTTCTTTTCAATCGAAGGGAAATACGAAGCCGGGCCTTTAACCTTTTCATCTTCAGACATTCGTCACTCCTGGTCGGTGATTTTTGCGAATGGGAATGCTCTATTCATAGAATGAATAATAAACATAGATAAAGCCTCGCCCATAATTCCTGCCAAACTCCAAGATTACGTGCATAAACTGCGACGCACAAGCTGCCTCAATAACACCGACGAGAAATAGATGCAGAGCGGGCCACCCAATATTCGCCATCGCATCGGTTGCTCCCTGTGCGCTGAGTCATTGTAGTGCGACTGGTCCGGTGAGCATGAAGAGTGCAATGAACTCAATCATCGACCACCCGGCTTTCTTTCTGGGACCCGCCTGTCTGCCCAACGTTGAATGCTTCGGTCCGAGGCATTCACCCCAGCCCATTCGAGAGCCGGCCGATGATCATCGAATATACGCATTTCTATGGCCTTGCCGTTGCGGAGCGTATAGGCAGCCGCATGCCGTCCTTCGCGCCACTCCGTCTCGCTCTTCAGTCTCACCCGCACGTATATGAACACGATGACCTTATCGCCAACGACGACGAACCGCTCCGGCTCGCAGGCTCCTTCGGCCCAAGTGCTCCGCGCCTGTGACAGGTGCGCTTTTACTTCTGCATAACCCCGATATATCCCGCCACCTGGGTAGTCCGCTGGTTCGATCTACACAATCTGCGGGGCAAATGCTTCGACGGCTGCATCGATATCGCCCCGGTTGAGCGCAGCATATGTCTCCCTCAATGCGTCGGTCTCAGTTGCAACGGTCGGTGTCGATTGGTCCATATTTATCTCGCGGTGTTCAAACATCTGAATTCACAGGTCTTGCACGGCTTCAGGCGCAAGGTCCGGTGGAATGACCGGTTGGGCCGCTTTTCGGGCAGCAGAGGCAACTCGCTTCTTGAACTTTTCTGTAGCTAGCTGATAGGACTCTGCAAGGAGTGGTTTGAGTTCGTTCAGCGTTTCTGGCGACGGATTCTTAACCGCAATCCAGCACATCCAGCCATAGACTGGGTGGGGCGTGACAATATTGGACTGCGTAAAGTCATGGTCTGAATTGACGATGCAACCGGCAGAAGGCCGGTCGGGGACAGTGCCAAAACGTTCGATAAATGCACGCTTGGAAATGCCAACATTGAGGCGAAATTCGCCAGCGCCGATCTTCGAAGCGTGATCGTTTGCGCCGTCACTTTCCTTGAATGTCAGGAAGTAAATCCCCTTGGGAAGTTGACGATTCGGGTTGTAAAAGAGCGCTCGCTCTCCCCAGTTGAAATCATAGACGACATTTGGGAACGAACGCTGAACGTACTCCACGATCTGGTCAATGGTCAGCCGCACAGGATGCAAGCAGTCGAAAAATAGCGCGCCCGCGTCGCTCATTGCGCTCCCTCATGCAGTCGCCAGTGCACCCAAGTGCCTGCTAACGCGGCAATCGGCAATTCAACAAATCCCCACGCGACGGTAGCTATGGCAATGGGTGCTGTAACGAAGCCCGCAAGCAACATTCCCCACTGCACCCAGGCCCAGACGAGGAACCACACACAAAGGCCAGAGACGATGCCGGCGCGATTGGGGTCGGGAAGGGCGAGCCTGAAAGTAACCGCTAGCCAGACAGAAAAGATGCCAAGGAGCAACAGCTTAAGCACTCCTTGTGCTGCGACGAGTGGGGTTGGGTGCGGAAGGGTAAAGCGTAATAACAGGTTGGCCCATTCGTCAGCGAGTACTACCAAATTTAGGACTGCTTCACCAGCGAGGATTATGAGTCCGGCAGCAACGCCGCCGACGAGTAGTGGAAACGGTTTCATGAGGAGCTCCGGCTTCTTTCTTCTTCCTCAAGAGCAAGCAGCAAACTGGCCCGACGTTTCTTGGCGATATCTCTCCAATGCTCCCCGGTGAGTAATCCTTCCAGCCCCCACAGGAAGTTCAGGCTGGGCTTGAAGTTCAGGCTAGGGTTTTCTCCGGCAGCGCGTTTAACCATCAAATAGGTGCGCACGGAACCAAGCTCAAGAAGCTGCGGTAGCGAAGTAATTCCAGCGGCGCGCAACACTTCACCTGACTTCGGGCCGACTCCGGGGAATAGTCTTTCTTTTTTCATGCTTAATATGAAAGTTATCGTTCCAATTCTTTCCACTCATCTGTTAAGAGGCCTGAAAACCCCCAGTTTTCCTCGTCAATTTCCTGAATGACAACATGGGTATGCTCTGGTTTTTTGCCCAATATGCGCGCAAAGGAATCGGTTACTTCTTTAACGAGTTGAGCCTTTTGTGCCCGCGTGGCGCCCTTTGTGATTTGTATATTTACATATGGCATTTGGGTTTCCCATCAGAAACATGCGGAGATGATTTCTCGTTTTGCGCACCAACAAAGTCATCCTCGTCAAGCGCCCCAGGCCAGCGCTACCCTCTTGAATGCCAAGTTCAATCCAATGCCCAGTCCTACCTGCAACGCAAATGGAAGCCAACTACGGAATGCGCTACCGGCAGTCCCGTTGCTCCTGACATAACAGCAGCCAACATAGTGAAAAAGTAGAGCTGCTGAAACGCCGACGAAATTGGCCAAGATGTCCCGCAGGCGACAGTGGCCTTCCACGAAGAACAGTTGGGTACATTCGACAGCCAACGAGAAGAACAGGATCAAGATCAGGGCTTGAGGATAGAAACGCACTTCATCTCCCCAGTACCGCAATACCAGAAGAACAAGCAGCCCGTACCCAACTACATGTGAACTATTCGTCAGCGCAAGCGACAAATCAAGCGCGGTCAGCCCATAATGCACAGAGCCAATGTGCGTCTGAAAGCCGCTCTGGAGTGGAGTGTACAGCACGTACATCGCCCCAAGCACTAAGAGCATGACGCCCGCCTGCCGCTGGCTTATGTATGGAATGCGCACTGTTGCTCTACATTTCTTCACGACGTCGGGAGGCCGGTGCAATAGGCCCAACGCCTTAGCTAACCGGCGGCGAAGCCGTCCGAGTTGAGCGCAATGTTAGGCACAACGCCATTATTAGAGTGGTGTATGCCGTTCCGCTTCATTCAGAATATGAGGAGCGACGATAGGAGTTACGCCATCCTCGGCAAAGAATGGCGATGGCTTGAATTTTTTGAGCAATTTACCTTTCAGCATGAACGGCATTACGGTTACAAAAGCTCGCAAGTTGAATTTTTCGGGTGTACCAGCGGGCGGCGTTCCCTTTGCATAGCGACCCATGATGCGACTGCGAACCGGCCCCAGCGCTTGATCGACTCCGATCGTGTACACGCAGCGCAGAAAACCCGCCCACGGCTCTTTGGGCCGGATATTAACAATGGGCGTATTGCAGCACGAAGTGGAAAAACGGAATGTTCCGTTAGGCGACAACTGCGTGCATTTCAAGTGCTCCAATCCGCTGAAAATTTCAACATCAGCGGGATATGCGGGAATTACCTCTGTGCCGCCATTGGCGTCAAGTAGATCATCACGTTTAAGGTGATGCAGATAAGACTGGCAATCATCGCAATAACAGACCAGGCGCCCTGGTGTGTTGTTGGGGAAGGCTTTGAGTTTGGCGCGGAATTTTCCACATCCACACTGTATTTCCATGTTGCAAATTCTCCTTGGGTCACAGATTGATGGCAAGCTCTGAATGTCTTTGCCTAACGTCTAAGCATTTATCCGTCGTGCGCAGACGAGGATATCTGGATTCATGGATTCACACTTGCGCGCATGACGGGTAAATGTTTGTTGGACTAAGCCGCGACCACCCCGAGCTTGGGGCACAGGGACGGCCCATCTTGATTTAAGGGGATTGTATTCCGCAGTCCAAACCCGGGGAACCTGCGGGGAGCGGAAATCTGCCGCCCTTCGGGAGGACATCGCGGATTTTGGTGGCTTACGGCGATTTTCTCAGTCCGTTTCATGATCGTTCTTTGGCGAAATTCGGGGATTCTGACGGATGAGCGCAAACGGGCTCCCAGACCGCAGCGGGCCTGTCGCGAAGGGAGCGGGAGAATGGGAAGGAATCGTGGGGCGTCGTCACCCTCCAGTCATTCGTTTCGGTGCCAGAACGGCGGTGATCCGTAGCTGGCCCTGCCGGCAGTGGGGAGAGGGGTAGTCGTCGAAGGGCGCAGGCGCTTTCCGATCCTCGGCAGCCTCTTCTCGTGGTGCGGCGTCGATCGTCGCCCGGCACGGCAGCGGTTGGCGAGCCAGCCGAAGTGGCGGATGCGCATGAAGCCCTTGGGCAGCACATGCAGCAGGAAACGCCGGAGCGGTTCTTCGCCCGGCAGATTCCGCTTATACCGTCTCCAGCCGCTCCACCCGCTGAAATCCCCGCGGCAGCGGATTGCCGCGCCGGCCTCTCGACCCCAGGTAATGATCCAGGTCAGCTGGCTGCAGTGTGAGGGTGCGCTTGCCGGCGGTGGCGCGCAGCGCTGCGCCCACGGACAGGCTGGCCACGGCGACGATGAAGTCCTGCCGCGCTTCGAGGTCGGCGGGAGCGATCTGGATCAGCTTGTTGCCCTTTCCTTTGTTGAGGCGGGGTATTTCGTTCGCCGGGTAGACCAGCAACCTCCCCTGCGCCGAGACGAAGGCCAGGCGGTCGCCGTCGGGGTTCGCGACCCGCAGCGGGGTCGTGACCTTGGCGTGATCGGGCACGGTCAGCAGCGTCTTGCCGGAGCGGTTTTTCGATCCCAGTTCGCCGAGTTGGACCAGGAAGCCGTAGCCGCCGTCGGTGGCCAGCAAATACCAGTCTTCGTCCGATCCGGCCAGCACCGCGGTGAAGGTGGCGCCGGGCGGCGGGTTGAGTCGGCCGGTCAGCGGCTCGCCCTGGCTGCGGGCGGAGGGCAGGTCGTGCACCGCCAGGCTGTAGCTGCGGCCGGTGGAGTCGAGGAAATAAGCGGGCTGGGTCGAGCGGCCCAGCGCTGCGCACAGGAAGCCGTCGCCGGCGCGGTAGCTCAGGGTTGCGGAATCGACTTCGTGGCCCTTGGCCGAGCGTATCCAGCCCTTCTCCGAAAGCACGATGGTGACCGGCTCACTGGCGATCAGGGCGGTGGTGTCCAGGGCCTGGGAGGCCTGGCGGGCGACGATGGGCGAGCGGCGGGCGTCGCCGAATTTCTCCGCATCCTGCCGCAGTTCCTGCTTGATCAGGGCATCGAGTTCCGCACGAGAACCTAAGGTTTTCTCGAGCTGGGCCCGCTCCTGTTCGAGCGCGTCCTGTTCGCCGCGAATCTTCATTTCCTCCAGCTTGGCCAGGTGGCGCAGCTTCAGTTCCAGGATCGCCTCGGCCTGAAGGTCGGTGAGGCCGAAGCGCGCCATCAGCACCGGCTTGGGCTCGTCTTCGCGGCGGATGATGGCGATGACTTCGTCGATGTTGAGGAAGGCAATCAGCAGCCCTTCCAGGATGTGCAGCCGCGCCAGCACCTTGTCCAGGCGATACTGCAAGCGGCGGCGTACGGTCTCGGTGCGGAAGCTCAGCCATTCCGTCAGGATTTCGCGCAGGTTCTTGACCAGGGGCCGGCCGTTGAGGCCAATGATGTTGAGGTTGACCCGGTAGGAACGCTCCAGGTCGGTGGTGGCGAACAGATGCGACATCAATGGCTCGACCTCGACCCGGCGGGAGCGGGGCATGATGACCAGCCGGGTGGGGTTCTCGTGGTCGGATTCGTCGCGCAGGTCTTCCACCATCGGCAGCTTCTTGGCCTGCATCTGGGCGGCGATCTGCTCCATCAGCTTGGCGCCGGATACCTGGTAGGGCAGCGCGGTGACGACGATGTTGCCGTCCTCCAGCTCGTAGCGCGCGCGCAGGCGCACCGAGCCGTTGCCGGTCTGGTACAGCTTCAGCAGCTCCTCGCGCGGGGTGATGATCTCGGCCTCGTTGGGGAAATCGGGGCCGCGAATGCAGCCGAACAGTTCCTCGACCGTCGCCTCGGGCCGGTCGATGAGCAGGATGCAGGCCTCGACCACCTCGCGCAGATTGTGCGGCGGGATGTCGGTCGCCATGCCGACGGCGATGCCGGTGGTGCCGTTGAGCAAGAGGTTCGGCAGGCGGGCCGGCAGGAGCTGCGGCTCTTCCAGCGTGCCGTCGAAATTCGGCACCCAGTCGACCGTGCCCTGCTCCAGCTCGGACAGCAGGGATTGCGCGTAGGGCGTCAGCTTGGCCTCGGTGTAGCGCATGGCCGCAAACGACTTGGGATCGTCGGGCGAACCCCAGTTGCCCTGGCCGTCGATCAGCGGGTAGCGGTAGGAAAACGGCTGCGCCATCAGCACCATGGCCTCGTAGCAGGCCGAATCCCCGTGCGGATGGTACTTGCCCAGCACGTCGCCCACGGTGCGGGCGGACTTCTTAGGCTTGGACTGCGCCGACAGCCCCAGTTCGGACATGGCGTAGACGATGCGCCGCTGCACCGGCTTCAGGCCGTCGGCGATGTGCGGCAGGGCGCGGTCCAGGATGACGTACATGGCGTAATCGAGGTACGCCTTCTCGGTGAAATCCCTTAAGGGAATGCGCTCGTAATTCGCGACTTCGTTCATGGTGGATGCTTGCACAGGTTCAGATATCGGCCAGATTGCCCTTTTCTTCCAGCCAGACGCGGCGGTCCCCTGCCCGCTTCTTGGCCAGCAGCATGTCGAGGCGCTCGTCGGTGGCGGCCGGGTCGTCCAGCGACAGCTGTACCAGCCGCCGGGTGTCGGGATTCATGGTGGTTTCGCGCAGCTGCGAGGGGTTCATCTCGCCCAGGCCCTTGAAGCGCAGCACGTTGATCTTGCCCTTGATCTTCTCGGCTTCGATGCGGTCGAGCACGCCTTTCTTCTCCGCCTCGTCCAGCGCGTAATACACCTGCTTGCCGACGTCGATGCGGTACAAGGGCGGCATGGCGATGAAGACGTGGCCGGCCTCGACCAGGGCGCGGAAATGGCGCAGGAACAGGGCGCACAGCAAGGTGGCGATGTGGTTGCCGTCGGAATCGGCGTCGGCCAGCACGCAGATCTTGCCGTAGCGGAGGCCGCTCAAGTCGCTGGCGGCGGGGTCGACGCCGATGGCCAGGCTGATGTCGTGCACCTCCTGCGAGCCCAGAATGGCGCCGGACTCCACTTCCCAGGTGTTCAGGATCTTGCCGCGCAAGGGCATGATGGCCTGGAAGTCCTTGTCGCGCGCCTGCTTGGCCGAACCGCCGGCGGAGTCGCCCTCGACCAGGAACAGCTCGGTGCGGTTGAAATCCTGCGCCGCGCAGTCGGCCAGCTTGCCGGGCAGCGCCGGGCCGCTGGTGACTCGCTTGCGGGTGACCTGACGGCTGGCGCGCAGCCGCTTCTGGGCACTTTCGATCACCAGTTCGGCGATGCGCTCGCCGACCGTGGGGTGCTGGTTCAGCCACAGACTGAAGGCGTCCTTCACGACGCCCGAGACGAAGGAAGCGCATTCGCGCGAATTCAGCCGCTCCTTGGTCTGGCCGGCGAACTGCGGCTCCTGCATCTTCACCGACAGGACGTAATTGCAGCGCTCCCAGACGTCGTCCGGCGCGATCTTGATCCCGCGCGGCAGCAGGTTGCGATACTCGCAGAATTCCCGCACCGCCTCGGTCAGGCCGGTGCGCAGGCCGTTGACGTGGGTGCCGCCCTGCACCGTCGGCACCAGGTTGACGTAGCTCTCGGTCACCGGCGCTGCGGTTTCAGCACACCAGAGCAATGCCCAGTCCACCGCCTCCTGGCGGCCTTCCATCGCTCCGGTGAACGGCTCCTCCGGTATGCACGCGCTGCCCTGCAACTGGTCCAGCAGGTATTGCGGCAGGCCGTTCTGGTAGCACCAGGTTTCGGTGTCGCCGCTGGCGTCGTCGGTCATCCGGATTTCCAACCCCGGGCACAGCACGGCCTTGGCGCGCAGCAGATGCTTGAGACGCGATCGGGAAAACCGGACATTGTCGAAATAATGCGCTTCCGGCCAGAATCGCACCGTCGAACCGGTTTCGCGCTTGGGCGCGGTGCCGGTCTCGGCCAGTTCACTCACCTTTTCGCCCTTTTCGAAAGCAATGGCGTGGACCTTCCCGTTGCGCCGCACCTCGACCTCCAGCCGCAACGACAAGGCATTGACCACGGACACCCCGACGCCGTGTAGGCCGCCGGAATAGCGGTAGGCCTTCTGGGAGAACTTGCCGCCGGCGTGCAGCTTGGTCAGGATCACCTCGACGCCGGAGACGCCGAGTTCCGGGTGTATATCTACCGGCATGCCGCGGCCGTCGTCCCGCACCTCCAGCCCGCCGTCGGCCAGAAAGCGGACCTCGATGAGGCGGGCGAAGCCGGCCAGCGCCTCGTCCACGGCGTTGTCGATGACCTCCTGGGCGAGATGGTCGGGCCGGCTGGTGTCGGTGTACATGCCCGGCCGGCGGCGAACCGGATCCAGGCCGCTCAGGACTTCGATGGCTGATGCGTCGTAAACTTCATTCATTGGGTGAAATGGCGTGCAGAGTGGGGATAGGGACGCGGCGGCCGTCACAAACAGCGGCGCATTTTAATCAACTTGACAAGTTTGAGATAATGCCGCGTTCGGCCCCGATGCAAACCCGTCACCGCCGCACCTTACGACTACCGCACAGAACCCCCATGGCCCGTAAACCCCCGAGCTTTGAAGAAGCCCTAGCCGAGTTGGAGCAACTGGTGGAACGCATGGAACAGGGCAACTTGCCGCTCGAAGAGTCCCTCAAGCTGTTCGAACGGGGCATCGAGCTCACGCGGACCTGTCAAAAGTCACTGCAGGATGCCGAACAGAAGGTCCAGATCCTGCTAGAAGAAAACAGTTTACCCACTTTGAAGCCTTTTCGTGATGAACCCTGAACAATCTCTGCGCGATTTCATGCAGTCCTGCCAGGAGCGGGTCGAACGGGCGCTGGATGCGCGCCTGCCGGCCGCCGACCGCATGCCGGAACGGCTCCACCAGGCCATGCGCTACTCGGTGCTCGGCGGCGGCAAGCGCATGCGCCCCCTGCTCACCTACGCGACCGGCCAGGCCATCGGCGCGCAAGCGGACCTGCTCGACGGTCCCGCCTGCGCGGTCGAATTCATCCACGTCTATTCGCTGATCCACGACGATCTGCCGGCGATGGACGACGACGACCTGCGCCGCGGCAAGCCGACCTGCCACAAGGCCTATGACGAGGCCACCGCGATACTTGCCGGCGACGGCCTGCAGGCCCTGGCTTTCCATGTGCTCGCCCAGGACCCCAGCATCGCCGTACCGGCGGAAAACCGCATCGCGATGGTCGAAACCCTGGCGCAAGCCAGCGGCCCGGCCGGCATGGTCGGCGGACAGGCGATCGATCTGGATTCGGTGGGCAAGAAACTGGACCTTCCGGGCCTGGAGAACATGCACATCCGCAAGACCGGCGCTCTGATCCGCGCCAGCGTGCGGCTGGCCTGCCTGGCCCGCCCCGGCCTGCCGGCCGAGCAAGCCGACCGCCTGGACCACTACGCCAAGTGCATCGGCCTCGCCTTCCAGATCCAGGACGATATCCTCGACGAGGAAAGCGACACCCAGACCTTAGGGAAAACCCAGGGCAAGGACCGCGACCACAACAAGCCCAACTACCCTGCCCTGTTGGGGCTCGGCGGCGCCAAGGAGAAAGCGAAGGAAATGCACGAAGCCGCACTGGAAAGCCTGGCCGGCTTCGGTCCCGAGGCCGATCTGCTGCGCGAACTTTCCCGCTTCATCATCCAGCGGCAGAGCTAGAGACAGGCCGTGCTTTCCTTGAAAGGCGGGGACCGCGGTTACATAATTCCCGAGTAACCTACTTTACTTATTAAGTCTGGACAGCCGAAGCCTCCGGCCGGACCGAGCAACCTGGAACGCGATTACATGACCGAAACCACAAGATATGCCCTTCTCGAAGCGGCAGACAATCCCGCCGCACTGCGCAACCTGCCGGAAGACAGGCTGCCTGAGCTCGCCGAAGAACTGCGGGGCTATCTCCTGGCGAGCGTGAGCCAGTCGGGCGGCCATCTGGCCGCAGGGCTCGGGACGGTGGAATTGACCATCGCGCTGCATTACGTCTTCAACACGCCCGAAGACAAACTGGTCTGGGACGTCGGCCACCAGGCCTATCCGCACAAGATATTGACCGGACGCCGCGCCCGACTCCCGACCATCCGCAAGAAGGACGGATTGTCAGCCTTCCCCAACCGCGCCGAAAGCCCTTACGACTGCTTCGGCGTCGGCCATTCCAGCACCTCGATCAGCGCCGCCCTCGGCATGGCCGTCGCTGCCGGGCTGGACCGGCGGCCCAGCCATGCGGTGGCGATCATCGGCGATGGCGGCCTCACGGGCGGCATGGCCTTCGAGGCCCTCAACCACGCCGGCACCCTGGACGCTAACCTCCTGATCATCCTCAACGACAACGAGATGTCGATCTCGCCGAACGTCGGCGCGCTCAACAACTATCTGGCGAAGATTCTGAGCGGGAAGTTCTACTCGTCGGTCCGCGAAGGCGGCAAGCACATCCTGGGCCGCCACATGCCCGGCGTGTGGGAGCTGGCGCGCCGCGCGGAAGAGCATGTCAAGGGCATGGTGGCGCCCGGCACCTTGTTCGAAGAACTGGGCTTCAATTATTTCGGGCCGATCGACGGCCACGATCTGGACACCTTGATCACCACGCTGCGCAATCTGCGCGACCAGAAAGGCCCACGCTTCCTGCACGTCGTTACCCGCAAGGGTAAGGGCTACGCGCCGGCGGAAAAAGACCCCGTCGCCTACCACGGCGTCGGCGCGTTCGACCTGGACGCCGACGAACTGCCCAAGTCCAAACCGGGGACACCGACCTACACGGAAGTATTCGGCCAATGGCTGTGCGACATGGCCGCGCGGGACAGGCGCCTGCTGGGGATCACTCCGGCGATGCGCGAGGGCTCGGGCCTGTTCGAGTTTTCCCAGCGCTTCCCGGAGCGCTACTTCGACGTCGGCATCGCCGAGCAGCATGCCGTGACGCTCGCCGCGGGTCAGGCCTGCGAAGGCTATAAGCCGGTGGTGGCCATCTATTCCACCTTCCTGCAGCGCGCCTACGACCAGCTGGTGCACGACGTCGCCCTGCAGAATCTGCCGGTGCTGTTCGCGATCGACCGCGCCGGTCTGGTCGGCCCGGATGGCCCAACCCACGCCGGCAGCTTCGACCTGAGCTTCATGCGCTGCATTCCCAACATGCTGATCATGACACCGGCGGACGAAAACGAATGCCGGCAGATGCTCTACACCGGCTTCGTCCACGACGGACCGGCGGCCGTCCGCTATCCGCGAGGCAGAGGCCCCGGCATCACGCCCGAGGAGACCATGACTGCGATTCCCCTCGGCAAGGGCGAAGTGCGCCTCTCGGGCAAAGGCACCGCCATCCTGGCCTTCGGCACAACCCTGGCGGCCGCACTCGCGGTCGGCGAACAACTCGGCGCCACCGTCGTCAACATGCGCTTCGTAAAACCGCTCGACGAGGCGCTGATCCTGGAACTGGCCGGCAGCCACGACCGCTTCGTCACCGTCGAGGAAAACGCCGTCGCGGGCGGCGCGGGCAGCGCGGTCAGCGAATTCCTCACAGCCCAGCGCTGCGGGATTCCGGTCTGCCAGATCGGGCTGAAGGACGAATTCCTCGACCAGGGCAGCCGCGAGGAACTCCTGGCCATCGCCGGCCTGGACCAGGCCGGCATCGCCCGGTCGATCGACGCCTTCCTTCAGGCCACGGCTGCCACCGAAAAATCCCAGCGCGCCCGCAGCTCGGGCAAGGGCAAGCACTGATGGACAAGCTGCGCTCCCACATCCGCGACATCCCGGATTTTCCAAAACCAGGCATCCTGTTCCGCGATATCACGCCGCTGGTCAAAGACCCGGCGGCGATGAGGCTCGCCGTCCACCAGCTCATCCACCCCTTCATCGGCGATAACATCACCGCCGTGGCTGGCATGGAGGCGCGGGGCTTTATCTTCGGCGCGCTGGCGGCCTGGGAGCTGGGGGTCGGCTTCGTGCCCCTACGCAAGCCGGGCAAACTCCCTTACAACGTCCAGGCCATCGACTATGACCTGGAATACGGCTCCGCCCGCCTGGAGGTACACCTGGATGCGCTAGGGGTAGGCGACCGCGTGCTGATGGTCGACGATCTGCTGGCCACCGGCGGCACGGCCCGCGCCAGTTGCTCACTGGTGGAAAACCTGGGTGCCGAAATCGCGGCCTGCGCTTTCGTGGTCGAACTCGATGGACTCGAAGGACGGCAGGCTCTGAATGGCCGCCGCGTGCATTCGCTGCTGCACTACTGACGCTCTTCCGTTTCCCTCGGGCGCAAAAAAGCCGGCCTCGAAGCCGGCTTTTTTGCTTGCGCCTTACCGTGGCTGGACTATTCGACCACTTCGATGCGGGTCGCCGGACGCACCTTGACTGGAATCGCCCCAGGCGCTTCGGTCTCGTATTCCGGCTTCGGCTCCGGTGCCATTCCCCCTGCCGTTTTCGGCCCGAATAGGGCGACCCAGGCCGCTTTCCAGGGACGGTGCATGGCATCTTCCACCGCACTGGCCTCGTAGCCGCAGTGCGCCATGCAGTTGGCGCATTTCGGATTTTTCGAATTGCCGTACTTGTGCCAGGGCGTTTCGTCCATCAAGGCCCGGAAGGAAGGCGCATAGCCCTCGTCCACCAGCAGATAGCACGGCTTCTGCCAACCGAAGATGTTTCGGGTCGGATTACCCCAGGGCGTGCAGTTGTAACTCTGGTTGCCCGCCAGGAAATCGAGGTACAGCCCCGAATGGTTCAAACGCCAGCCGCGCCCCCGGCCGAGTTTGAACACTTTGCGGAACAGCTCTTTACTGTCCCGCATCCGGATGAAGATGTTCTGCAGCGGCGCGTGCTCGTAGCTGAAGCCCGGCGCGATGGTCACGCCTTCGACGCCCAAGCGCTTGGTGTGGTCCAGGAACTCGGCCACCTCCTCAGGCGACTCGCCCTGAAACAGGGTGCAGTTGATGGTCACGCGAAAACCGCGGGCGATAGCCATCTCGACGGCTTCGACAGCCCGGTCGAACACGCCGGTCTGGCAGACCGACGCATCATGCCTGTCGCGGTTGCCGTCCAGGTGGATCGACAGCGTCAGAAACGGGGAAGGCTGGTAATCGTCGATCCGTTTCTTGAGCAGCAGCGCGTTGGTGCACAGATAAACGTATTTCTTGCGCTCGATGATGCCGCGCACGATCTCGGGCAATTCCTTGTGGAGCAGCGGCTCGCCCCCGGCGATGGACACGATGGGCGCACCGCACTCGTCCACGGCCTGAAGCGACTCTTCGACGCTCAGGCGTCGGTTCAAGATCTCGTCCGGATAATCGATCTTCCCGCACCCGGCGCAGGCGAGGTTGCAGCGGAACAACGGTTCGAGCATCAGCACCAGAGGATAGCGCTTGACCCCGAAAATTTTCTGTTTGAGCAGATACTTTGCGACGGTCAGTTGTTGACGCAGTGGAACGCCCATTCGTTTCTCCTCGATTCTATAGCTGGCGAGACGGAACGGCGTAAGACAACCGCCCCGACAGTCGGTTCATGTCGGCCCAAAGGCACTCCGGCCAAACTCTTGCCCGATAAGCGCCGCCCATGACGACGTTGCGGGACATTTTCCTAGTCTGGCGCTAGGGATTGAGCCCGGATTGTAACAACAATCCTTTTTCTTGTTTAAAAAATGGGGTTTGCGGCATTCCCTTGAATGGGTACGCATGCTAGCATCCAGTTGCATATTACTCAACTCATCTTTGATAAAAAAACAACAGAACTTGACTCAAGCGCCCGAATAGGTAGACTTTCACCCCTTTTACAAGGAGTTAGCCACTGTGGCCGACTCGAGCTCCAGCAACCGACGCCTACCCCGATGAGCGGAACATCCCCCTCGCAACCTGCGATGCACGAGAACATGTCGGACGACGAGTTCCAGGCCTATTTTCTGGACGGGGTGTCGCGCACTTTCGCCCTGACGATCCCGAGACTGCCCGAAAGCTTGGCCCGCCCGGTATCCAACGGCTACCTGTTGTGCCGGATCGTCGACACCATCGAGGACGAGGTGGCACTCGGCTCGGCGCAGAAGAGACGGTATTGCGAACGCTTCGCGCAGGTCGTCGCCGGTCATGCGCCGGCCGCCCCGCTCGCCGACGAGCTTTTTCCGCTGCTCTCGGAACAGACCTTGGCCTCCGAGAGGGAACTGGTCGCCGCCATTCCGCGCGTCATCCGCATCACCCACGGCTTCGCCCCGCCCCAGCAGGAGGCATTGGCCGAGTGCGTAGCCACGATGTCGAGGGGAATGGCCGAGTTTCAGGACAAAGACCTGAGCCACGGGCTCAAAGATCTACGGCAGATGGGCGATTATTGCTACTACGTCGCCGGTGTGGTCGGCGAAATGCTGACCCGACTGTTCTGCCATTATTCGCCGGAAATCGCCGCGCACCGGACCCGGCTCATGGAACTCGCGGTATCGTTCGGACAGGGCCTGCAGATGACCAATATCCTCAAGGATCTGTGGGACGACTATTCGCGAGGCGTCTGCTGGCTTCCGCAGGACGTGTTTTCGGGTTGCGGCTTCGCGCTGTCCGAATTGCGCCCCGGCCACAACAATCCGGATTTCGTCCGCGGCTTCGACCGGCTGATCGGGGTAGCGCATGCGCATCTGCGCAACGCGCTGGATTATACGTTGCTGATCCCGAGCCATGAAACCGGCATCCGCGAATTCTGCCTGTGGGCGCTGGGCATGGCGGTGCTGACCCTGCGCAAGCTCCACGGCAACCTTTATTTCAGCGATTCCAGCCAGGTCAAGATCACGCGGCGGGCGGTCAAGGCGACGATACTCGCCTCCCGGCTGACCCGCGGCAACGACACCTTGCTGAAGACGACCTTCCGGCTCGCCGGACTCGGCCTGCCCACTGAGGTGCCTGCCGCCGTGCTCCAGCCCAGGCCCATCGACATTTGAATACGCACCGAACCTCCAGGAAACATCGCCCATGTTGAGAGAAGCGACAGTAATATCCAACCTCGAACCGCCGCTGACCGCCACATATGTCGAGTCTCCTCTCGATGCGGCGATCCGCCAGGCCAAGGACCGTCTGCTGAGCCTGCAGCACGTGGAGGGCTACTGGGTGTTCGAACTTGAAGCCGACTGCACCATCCCGGCCGAGTACATCCTGATGATGCATTTCATGGACGAAATCGACGGCGAGCTGCAGGCCAAGATCGCCAACTATCTGCGCACCCATCAGAGCGCCGACGGCAGCTATCCGCTGTTCCAGGGCGGCGCCGGCGACATCAGCTGCACCGTCAAGGCCTATTACGCACTCAAGCTGGCCGGCGACTCCATCGACGCCCCTCACATGAAGCAGGCCCGCGAGTGGATTCTGGCCCAGGGCGGCGCGGCGCGCTCCAATGTATTCACGCGCATCATGCTCGCCATGTTCGAGCAGATCCCTTGGCGCGGTGTCCCCTTCATCCCGGTGGAAATCATGCTGCTGCCCAAGTGGTTTCCGTTCCACCTGGACAAGGTGTCGTACTGGTCGCGTACGGTCATGGTGCCCCTGTTCATCCTGTGCAGCCACAAGGTGACCGCCCGTAACCCGTCCAAGACCCAAATCCGCGAACTGTTCACGGTAGACCCGCAACAGGAGCGCCATTATTTCGACCATGTCAGGACACCGCTCGGCAAGGCCATCCTCGGCCTGGAGCGTTTTGGCCGGCTGCTTGAGCCGCTGATCCCGAAAGCCATGCGCAAGAAGGCCACCCAGAGGGCCTTCGAGTGGTTTACGGCGCGGCTCAACGGCGTCGACGGACTCGGCGCGATTTTCCCGGCCATGGTCAACGCCTACGAGGCGCTGGATTTCCTCGGCGTGCCGCCGGACGACGAGCGCCGCAGAATCGCCCGCGAGTCCATCGAGCGGCTGCTCGTGTTCCAGGGCGAGAGCGCCTACTGCCAGCCCTGCGTCTCGCCGATCTGGGACACCGCCCTCACCTCCCTGACCTTGCAGGAAGTGGCTCGCCATACCGCCGATCTCCAACTCGACGCGGCTCTGCACAATGGGCTTAAGTGGCTGGCTTCGAAGCAGATCGACAAGGATGCGCCCGGCGACTGGCGGGTCAACCGGCCCGGCTTGGAGGGCGGCGGCTGGGCCTTCCAGTTCGGCAACGACTACTATCCGGACGTCGACGACAGCGCCGTCGTGGCCCATGCGCTGCAAGGCTCGGAAGACCCGAGCTTCGACGAGACCCTGCGCCTGGCGGCCAACTGGATCGCCGGCATGCAGTCCAGCAACGGCGGATTCGGCGCCTTCGACGCCGACAACACCTATTACTATCTCAACTCCATTCCCTTCGCCGATCACGGCGCCCTGCTCGACCCGCCGACGGCCGACGTCAGCGCCCGCTGCGCCATGTTCCTCGCCAAATGGGTGAACCGGCAACCGGAGCTGCGCCCCGTCCTGGACCGCACGATCGAGTACCTGCGCCGGGAACAGGAAGCCGACGGCTCCTGGTTCGGCCGCTGGGGCACCAACTATATCTACGGCACTTGGTCGGTCCTACTGGCCTACGAGGCCGCCGGCATTCCGAACGACGACCCCGGCGTGCGCCGCGCGGTGGCTTGGCTCAAGAGCGTCCAGCGCGAGGACGGCGGCTGGGGCGAGGACAACTTCAGCTACCACGACACTTCGTTCCGGGGCCGCTTCCACACCAGCACGGCATTCCAAACCGGCTTCGCGCTGATCGCGCTGATCGCGGCGGGCGAAGCCCGATCGCCCGAAGTGCAGGCCGGCGTGGACTATCTGCTGCGGCAGCAGCAGCCCGACGGATTCTGGAGCGACGAATGCTTCACCGCACCGGGCTTCCCCCGCGTGTTCTATCTGAAATATCACGGCTACGACAAATTCTTCCCCCTGTGGGCACTGGCTCGTTACCGTAACGAACGCTACGCCCGGGCGTGATTCGGATCGGTGTCGTCGTCGCCCTGCCGGCCGAATGCCGTACGCTGACGCGGCGCCCGCTGCGCCGCCGCGAACCGCTGGCCGTCAGTGACGCGCTCCACCTCTGCCTGTCCGGGAGCGGCCCGGACAATGCGGCGAAGGCCGCACTCCGGCTGGCAGAAGCGGGCTGCACCGCCCTGGTCAGTTGGGGATGTGCCGGCGCACTGGGGGGGCATCTGGCGTCCGGCGACCTTATGCTGCCCGCCGAAATCGCTTGCGCCGACGGCACGGTATTGCCTGCACATCCCGACTGGCACCGAGCCGCTGTGCGGTATGCAGAAGCCCTTCCCTGCAAGGTGTCCACCGGACGGGTAACCGCCAGCGACGGCGTCGTCCACGGCCGCGACGCCAAGCGGGCGCTGGCGGCCGCCACCGGCGCCGACGCCGTCGACATGGAAAGCGGCGCCATCGCCCACACTGCAATGGCGCTGAAACTGCCGGTGCTGGTGATCCGCGCCATCGCCGACGACGCGGCAACGGCAATTCCCCGCAGCGTGCTCGATGCGCTCGACCCGGACGGCAATACCCGGCTCCCGAGGCTGGTCGCCAACCTGGCCCGGCGGCCTTCGGAAATTCCCGACCTGATCCGTTTGGCCATGGCTTTCAAGGCGGCATCCGCAACCCTGCACGCGATGAGCCCGCATCTGCGCGTTCCCGGAAAACTCTGACTCAAGCAATGTCCAAAGGAAAAAAGACCGTTACGCAGGAAACCCGGACGAGCTTTCTCATCCGGCTGATGCACGGATGGGAATCCAGGGTGCTGACCCATCCCTGGCTGGTCCTGTTCTTCGCGTTTGCCGCCTGCGGCCTGACGCTGCAATACACGATGAAGAACCTGACCGTGAACACCAACACGGCGGACACCATCTCGACGGAACTCCCGTTCCAGAAAAACAGGATCAGGTTCGAAACCGAATTCCCCCAGGACGTCTCCACCATCGTGCTGCTGGTCGAAGGCAAGACGCCCGAACAGGCTTCCGATGCCGTCGACGCGCTGCAGCAGAAGCTGGCCGGGCAAATGGCGACGATCGAGTCGGTCTATGTACCCGATGGCGGCGACTTCTTCGCCCGCAACGGACTCTTGTATCTGAGCCTGAAGGACCTGGAAAAGGTCAGCCAGGATCTGTCCGCCGCCCAGCCATTCTTCGGACGGCTGGCCGAAGACAACAGTCTCGACGGCTTCTTCGGCATCTACGCCCAGGCGCTGGATGCCAAGGAATCTGACCTGCCCGTCGAACTGGGCGCCTTCACCCGCCGCCTCAACGAGGCGTTTCAAGCCGCGGTGGACAACCGCCCCTACCGCCTGTCCTGGCAACAGTTGATCATGGGGCAGAAGGAAGGCCTCGGCATCACCAAGCGTTTCATCGTCATCCGGCCGAAACTCTTCTTCGAGGAACTGATGCCTGCGGCGAAGGCCATAGCCACCATCGACCAGGCCGTAGACGGTATTCGCGCCGATGCCCTGTCCGACGTCCAGGTGCGCAAGACCGGCGAAGTCGTCCTCGAATACGAGGAGATGCTGACGGTGCAGGAAAGCGTCACCATCGCCGGCGTGGCTTCCGCCGTGCTGGTCTGCCTCACGCTGTGGCTGGCCTACCGCTCGTTCAAGCTGATGCTCGCCACTTTCCTGACCCTGGGCATGGGTCTGGTGTTCTCCATGGGTTTCGCCACCCTGGCCATCGGCCAGCTCAACCTGATCTCCATCTCCTTCACCGTTCTGTTCATCGGCATGGGGGACGCTTATTCGTCCCATTTCTGCCTGCGTTATCGGGAGCTCATCCTGCGGGGCATGCCGCAGCGGGCCGCCTTGCGCGAAACCTTCGCGTCGACGGGATCGGCGCTGCTCCTGTGCACGCTGACCGCCGCCATCGGCCTCTACGCATTCATCCCGACGGCCTATTCCGGCGTCGCGGAACTTGGCATCATCGCCGGCACCAGCATGTTCATCGCCCTGGCCACCACCTTTACGGTGCTGCCCGCGATCATGAACATCCTGCCCTATAAGCCTTCCCGCCGTGCGGTCCAGCACAGGCCGCGCGCGCTGACCCGGGTACTGCTGTCCAACTGGCCGATGCGCTATGCCGGGCCGATCCGGATACTGACCCTGATCCTGGGCATCGCTGCCGGCGCGCTGCTGAGCCGGATCGTGATCGACTTCAACCCCATCAACCTGCGCGACCCGGCCACCGAATCTGTCGAGACTTTCAAGTACCTGCTGAAATCCCGCGACACCTCGCCGATGACCCTGGCTTCGCTCGCCTTGAACGAGGAGGATGCGCACACCCGGATTCACCGGTTCGAGAAACTCTCCTCGGTAGACAGCGTGCGCAGCGTATTCGATTTCGTTCCCGACCGGCAGGACGAGAAGCTTGCCGCCATTGCGGATCTGGCGCTGGTGCTCGGACCTCAACTGCAGAATTTCCCGGCCGCCTCCGAGTCCAAGCCGAACCTGCCGACTCTGGAAAAACTGCATGCCGCGCTGCGCAAGCGCCTCGAAAAAGGCCACGATGCCGATGTCGCCGCGCTGGATGGCACCCTCGAAAAGCTCCTGGAAGAACTCCACACATCGCCCCCTCACGCTGTTCAACCCCGTCTCGACGCGCTCGAAAAAAGCGTTCTGGGCGGCTTGAGGAAAACCATCAGCCATCTGAATACCAGCCTGGAAGCCGAGCCGATCACTCTGGACTCCCTCCCCGCGGATATCCGCGAGCGCTGGATCGGCAAGGACGGGCTTTACCGCCTGCAGATATTTCCCAGACACGACCTGAATGATCTGGACAAGCTGCGGGAATTCATCCAGCAGGCCCAGACGGTGGACCCCGACGTGACCGATCTGCCGGTGACCTACCTGGAATCGATGAACGCCGTCATCGTCGCTTTCGCACAGGCTTTCGGAACGGCGCTCGGTGCGATCACGCTTCTGCTGCTGCTGATACTGAGAAACCTCAAGGATACCCTGCTGGTCCTGTTGCCCCTGCTCCTCGCCTCTCTGTTTACCGCAGCCATGACGGTGCTCATCCAGGTACCCTTCAACTTCGCCAATATCATCGCCCTGCCGCTCCTGTTCGGCCTGGGCGTCGACAACGGCATCCACATGGCACACCGGCTGCATTACCTGAATTCCACCCGCGATGCCCTGCTGGACTCCAGCGAAGCCAAAGGCGTGTTCTACGGCGCCCTGACCACCGTATTCAGCTTCGCGAGCCTCGCGTTCACCCCGCATCCGGGCATGTCGTCCATGGGCATCCTGCTCGCCATCGGCCTGATGCTGTCCCTGGTCTGCGCCCTGATAGTGCTGCCGGCATTCGCCGCGCGCCGGGTCAAGGCCTGAGGGGCTTGGTGTAGAATGCGGAATTTGACAATTTACCAAACCCGAGGTTGTTGATGTCGAGTCGTATTGCCGACCTGCTGAAGAACCGCAGAGGCGAAAATTTCGATCTGCATGAGAAACATCTCAATACCCAGATGGTCCGGGTGTTGAAGACGATCGGCTACGACCGGGTGTACGTCCGGGCGCAAGGCCCTTACCTCTACGACGACCAGGATCGGGAATACCTTGACCTCCTCAGCGGCTTCGGCGTGTTCGCCCTGGGACGCAACCATCCCAAGGTGGTCGCCGCGCTGAAGGACGTGCTGGACGCCCAGCTTCCCGATCTGGTCCAGATGGACGTATCCCTCCTGAGCGGCCTGTTGTCGGAAAAGATCCTGCAGCGCTGCCCCGGCGACTTATCGCGGATGTTCTACTGCAACTCCGGCGCCGAAGCGGTGGAAGCGGCCATCAAGTTTGCCCGCTACACCACCAAGCGGGAAAAAATCGTGTATTGCGAACACGGCTTCCACGGCCTCACCCTGGGGGCGCTTTCGCTGAACGGCGAGCAGGTGTTCCGCGACGGCTTCGGCCCGTTGCTGCCGGCCTGCACCGCTGTGCCGTTCAACGACCTCGGCGCCCTCGAGGCCGCCATCTGCCACAACGACGTGGCCGCCTTCATCGTCGAGCCGATCCAGGGCAAGGGCGTCAACCTGCCGGATGACGGCTATCTGGCCGAGGCCGCCCGCTTGTGCCGGAAGCACGGCACGCTATTCGTCGCAGACGAGATCCAGACCGGCATCGGCCGCACCGGAAAATTCTGGGCCATCGAACATTGGGATGTGGAACCGGACATGATCCTGATGGCGAAGGCGCTGTCGGGCGGATTCATTCCGGTCGGCGCCGTCGCCATGAAAAAGCACATCATGGAGGCGGTGTTCAACCGGATGGACCGCGCCGTCGTCCACGGCTCGACCTTTTCCAAGAACAACATGGCGATGGCGGCCGGCATCGCCACCCTCGACGTCATCGACGAGGAAGGCCTGGTCGAAAATGCGGCGCGGATCGGCGAACAGATCACTTCCGGAATCCGGGCGATGGCCGACCGCTACGAATTGCTGCACACGGTGCGGGGCAAGGGCATGATGATCGCGGTCGAGTTCGGCGCCCCCCGCAGCTTTTCGCTCAAGGCCGCCTGGAGCCTGCTGGAAACCGCCAACAAGGGGCTGTTCAGCCAGATGATCACCATTCCGCTGTTCAAGAATCACCGCATCCTGAGCCAGGTGGCGGGGCACGGCATGAACGTGGTCAAGTTCCTGCCGCCGCTGGTGATCGGCCAGAAGGATGCCGACTGGGTACTCCAGGCCATGGATGCGGTCGTCGCCGATTGCCACAAGGTCCCCGGCGCCATCTGGGACCTGGGCAAGAACCTGACCAGCCACGCCCTGAAAGCCAAGGCCGGCTGACCCTTCACCCCAACACGACAGGTAGCCATGTTCCCACGCGCCATCAATCAATCCGGACGGCTCATGCCGGCGATCGCCCTGTGCCTGCTCGCGCTCACTCCCAAGGCCTGGAGCCACGCCGTCGTCACCGAATCCTCGCTGACCAGCCACCCGGTGAAGCCCAACCATCCGACCAAGGTCGTGCTGTTTTTCAACTCCGGGGTCGAACTCGCCCTGTCGCGGGTCTTTCTGGTCAGCAAGGGCGACGTGTTCCACCCGGTCAACATCGCCAACGGCAAAAAGGCGGGCGAGATGCTGGTCGATATTCCCCCGCTGGAACCCGGCGATTATGCGCTGAAATACAAGGTGTTCGCGGCGGACGGCCACTTCACCGAAAACGTGATCCGCTTCCGCGTCGACAACCCGTAGTTCGAGGTCGTACAACCCATGTTCATACAAGGCCTGGCCAATTTCATCGATGATTTCCTCGGCGGCTTGATGCTCATCAGCTATGCGCTGATCGTCGGCAGCCTGATCTGGGCGGCCTGGATTCTGCGGATTTGGGACAGATCCTCGGCCGGCGCCGGCGCGCCGGAACCGGTCGTCGCCATCTGTGTCCGCATACTGAAAGCCGGCGCGATCACGCTGGCCGCCATGCAAGGCACCAAGCTGCTGATCAAGGGCCTGCTGCTCGCCGCTACACTCGGCGATTTCCCTCTCGGCGCCTACATGGGCACGGTGCAGTTCATCGCCGGCCTGCTTCGCTTCATCCTCTCGTGCGGGTTCATCTACCTGGCGGTGCAGCTCAGCGCCGCGCCGCGCAACCGCTCCGCCTGGAACACCGCGGCCGTCCTGACCGTGCCGCTGGTGATCAGCGGCGCCTGGCTGGTCCACGGCGTCGGGCGTTTCGAGCACCGCGAACAGCTCATGGTCATGACGGTGATCCACCAGCTGGCCGCCGCGGTCTGGTTCGGCGGCGTCGCCCAGCTTCTGTTTCTGTGGCATACCCGGCGCTCGGAGCAGGCGGCGCACGAATTCTGGCCGCTGGCGATCACGCGTTTCGGCTGGCTGGGCGCAGCCTCCGTGCTGCTGCTCGTTTCCACCGGCCTGCCACTGGCCATCGAATACATCGGCTCGCTGGACGGTTTGTTCGGCACCGGTTACGGCGCTCTGGTGGCCACCAAGGTTGCGCTGATGGGCGGCGCGCTCTACTTCGCCTACCGCAACCGCAAGGCGGGGAAGGAATGGAAGCTGCGGGGCGCCTCGGCCGACCTGACCGGCAAAGTGCCCTACTTCATCGAAGCCGAGACCTTCGTACTGGTGGGCGTGCTGTTCGTCGCCGCGACGCTGTCTTCACAACCGCCGTCGGTGGACATCAAGGACACCACTGCGACGGTCTCGGAAGTGGCCTACATGTTCGCGCCGCGCCTGCCGAAGATCAGCTCGCCGACGCACGAGCAGCTTCTGGCCGGGGAAGCGGGCCGGGTCGCCGTGGTGGACAAGGTACCGTCGGTCGCCGCCACCGAGTGGTCGGACTACAACCACAACATCTCCGGCATTTTCCTCACCGGCATGTGCCTGGTGGCGATGCTGTCCTATACCGGGCGCTTCCGCTGGACCCGTTATTGGCCGGTGGGCTTCATCGGGCTGAGCATCTTCCTGTTCTTCCGCAGCGATGCGGAAACCTGGCCGCTCGGTCCCATCGGCTTTTGGGAGAGCACTTTCGGCAACGGCGAGGTATTCCAGCACCGCATCGCCACGCTGCTGGCCTTCCTGCTCGGCGTGATGGAGCTACGCGCCCGCACCCGGCCCGATGCGGATCGGCTACGCTACATGTTTCCGGTGCTGAGCGCGTTCGGCGGCATCCTGCTGCTGACCCACTCGCACGCGGAGTTCGAGCTCAAGAGCGAATATCTGATCCAGTCGACGCACACCGCGATGGGCCTACTGGCAGTCGTGGTCGCCAGCGGTCGCTGGCTGGAACTGAGGCTGGCAGCGGCGCCCGCGTCCTCTTCGAGGACCGTAGCCGGGTTCGACGAAGGCCACGTCGCCGGCTTCCTGTCCATCCTCGCCATGTTCGTGATCGGCAACTTCCTGATGTTCTATCGGGAACCGCTGTACTGATCTAACGATCATGGCGACCAGCCGCCCAGGACGATGACAAATCGGCAGGAAGGCCGATTTGCGCGCTCTGCGCCGAAAGGGTGGGATACAGGGAGGTATCGCATGAGCGCCGCCGTCCGCTATGGTCGTTCTCCTCGTCTCCGGCACTTTCATACCGGGCTATCCTGCCCGGCACCCTTCGGGTCAATGCAAATCTGCTCCCGGCAGATTTGTCCCAGCGGGAGAAGGGAGTAAAGGTGCTGCGACTTTCACGTTAAGGATCGTCGCGAGCAAAAAAGGCATCCCGCGGGATGCCTTTTTTACCGTCCCCTGCTGTAAAGCAAGGTCAACTCTTGGAGTTGTTATCGTTGTTGGCGTAGTCCGTGATCTTTTGAGTCAGCTTGCTCATGAGCACATCGAAACCTTCGCGGTCGATCACGCTGGTGTACTGGGCCTTTTTCAGTGCCAGATCGCTGATGCCGTCAACGACGATGTTGATGATCTCCCACTTCCCGTCGAACTGGTTGACCATATAGTCGAATTTCACGGGAGTTTCCTTCGGTGCCACCATTTTGTACCGCACCACCACTCGATCGGGTTTGGCCGCCTGATCCGAGTCGTACTGGAATTGTTCGCCGCCATAGCTGTTGAACTGGGCAGCATAGGTGGCGATGCTCAGTTCCGTGAGTTTCTTCACGAACTCCCTCTTCTGCTCGTCGCTCAACGTCTTCCAGTGGGACCCCAAGGCGATCTGCGCAACGGCTTCGAACTGGAACACCTCGCGCACGACGGGGTCCAGCTTCTTATACCGCCCTTGATAACCGAGTTGTTTTGCATTTTTCATCACGTCGATGAGCGCGCCGTTCAATTTGTCCACCACCACACGCGCAGCTTCCGTGCCGGTATCGGCTGTCGCGACCCTTCCGGCCGACAGCATCAAGGCCAGCGCCAGCCCGCCAAGAATTCGTAACAACATGTAATTCCTCACCATAGGCATATTTACAACAAAATATACCATAACACCCACAGTCCCCGAATCAGTTTCGAACGCAATGAGGACCGCCAGCTCCCTTCGAAGGAGACATTACGTTCGACAACGGCCGAAAAGGCATAGGAGGCTGGGTGCACGGGGAAAGCGTACGACTTGCCTTCGCCGAAGCGGACGGGATGACGCTTACCGGCGCTGTAAGCGCAGGGAATTCAACACGACGGAAACGGAACTGAAAGCCATGGCCCCGGCCGCGATCATGGGACTCAGCCGCCCCATGACTGCGAGCGGGATGGCGATCGTATTGTAGCCGAAGGCCCAAGCGAGATTTTGATGGACGACCTGCAGCGTGAAGTGGCTAAGCGCCATACCGTCCGCCACCCGGCTGATGTCGCCCTGGCTGATGATCATGTCGGCGGTCTGGATAGCCACGTCGGTACCACTGCCTATCGCAAAGCTCACGTCCGCGGCGGCCAGCGCGGGCGCGTCGTTGACGCCGTCGCCGATCATCCCTACCCGCTCCCCCTGCTCCTGCAGGGCGCGGATGATCTCCAGCTTCTGCTCCGGGCGGGCGCGGGCAGTCACTTCCGCGATGCCCACCTGCTGCGCGATGTGCTGGGCAGCCGCTTCCACGTCGCCGGTCACCATCAGAGTCCGGACGTCCAGGTCCTGCAGCCTTTCGATGGCGGCCAGCGCGTGCTCGCGGGGCCGGTCCGCAATGCCGAACACCGCCGCGAGCTTGCCGTCCAGCGCCATGAAAACCGGCGTCTTGCCCTGCCCGGCCAGGCTCGAAGCCGGCTCCAGGGCCGCGGCAAGATCGACGCCGGAGTCCACCAGCCATTCAGCATTGCCAATCAGCACCTCGCGGCGCTCTACCCGCGCGCGGATGCCACGTCCCGGCACGCTGTCGAATTCATGGGAAACCAGGGGTTCGGCTCCAGCGTCCTGCGCCTTGCGCACGATGGCCCGCGCCAGGAAATGCTCGGAGTCAATTTCCGCCGCCGCCGCCAAGCCCAGCAACCGGGGCTCACCCAGCCGCGAAAACCGGACGATGTCGGTGACTTCCGGCTTCCCCTCGGTGATGGTGCCGGTCTTATCAAACACGACCGCGGTGAGTTTCGACGCCATCTCCAGACTTTCGCCATTGCGGATGTAGATGCCCTTGCGGGCGGCCTGTCCGGTGCCGACCATGATCGCCGCCGGCGTCGCCAGACCCAGCGCGCAGGGACAGGCGATGAGCAGTACCGCGATGGCGTTGGCGGACGCCCTGGCCACCGATACGCCGAGCCAAGTCCAGCCGATTAACGTGCCGGCGGAAATCACCAGCACGGTCGGCACGAACACTGACGAAACCCGATCCACGGTCTTCTGAATCGGGAGCTTCGACGACTGGGCCTGCCCCACCATGTGGATGATCCCGGCCAACACCGTATCCTCCCCCACGGCCGTGACCCTGACCTGGAGCGCGCCGGTGCCATTGACACAGCCACCGATCACCCGATCGCCGGGCTGCTTGATCACGGGAACGCTTTCGCCGGTCACCATGGATTCGTCGATGCCGGAACTGCCGGTGAGGACTTCGCCGTCGGTAGGCAAGCGGTCGCCGGGACGCACGCGCACCACATCACCCACCTTCAAGGCCTCGACCGGTACCTCGAACTCCCCGCCGTCCTTGAGCAGCGTAGCGGTGGCGGGCTGCAGGTCGAGCAGGCGTCGGATCGCTTCATGGGCACGGCCGCGGGTGGTCTCCTCCAGGTAGCGCCCGTACAGCACGAAGCTCACGATGGCGGCAGCGGCCTCGAAATAGAGTTCCCCCCGCCGCGTCAGCAAGGCGACGACGCTGGAACCATAGGCCGCGCCGACGCCCAGCGCGACCAGGGAGTCCATGTTGGCCGTCCCCTGCCCCGCGAGTCTCCAAGCCTTGGAGAAAAACGAGCGGCCGCTGCCGAACACCACCGGCGTGGTGAGAATAGCGCTCAACCAAGCCCATGCCCGCCCGTGCGGCATCACCATTCCGAGCACCACCACGGGGGCGCTGAGCAGGGCCGACACCAGGGCCTGGCGCCGCGCCAGCCGCAGACGTTCGGCTTCCCGTGCCGCCATGAGTTTGCGCTGGACGATGCTGTCGGCCGCCTGCGCGCGGTAGCCGATCCGCGCAATGGCTGCCATCACGGCGTCGCGGCTGAGGACGGCCCGGATCGTAGCGGTCTCCGTGGCGAAATTGACCGAAACGTCACGGATACCCGGCTGCCGCTTCAGCATCATTTCGATGAGCAGCGAGCAGGACACGCAGGTCATCCCTTCGATTGCGAACTGCCATTCGCGCACCGGCCCGTCGCCACCACTGCCGCCGAGCGCTTCCGGCGCCTGCTTGCGGCGCCCGAGGCTGGCGATCAGATGATCCGCCACCTGCAGCAGATTCGAGCGCGGAAGCAGGTCCGGATTGAAACGGATTGCCACCGAACCGAGGTCCGCCACCACCCGGACGGACCGTATCCCGGAATGCTTGAGCAGAAGAATCTGCAAGAGGTAGCAGCGCTCCGCATCCTTGCGCAGTGCCGGCGCCCGGATCCGGATACGCCGCCGCAAGGCATGCACGACCTCCAGGTTGGGCCAGGCATGGGCGAACGGCGCCGCCGCCGCGGCGCGGGCCGTCGAAACCTCGGAACCTGTGGCGTCAGACATTGCGGGGACGCCGTGACCGGACCAAAAGGAAAATCATGTAGAACACCGCCATCCACTCGTAGCGGTAGCGAAATGGCTGTCGCAGCCAGTGCTGGGTGATGAGGTGCCAATGCAGCTTGATGAGATAGAGCACCAGCACGTCGTTGAAGAATTCTATCAACCCTCTTTCACGGGCCGGCGTCAGCAGCTTGGGCGAATTTTTCACGCTTCGCTTGGCGAGGATTTTCATGGCCGCCAGGGTCTCTCCCGCCTCCTGTGCTTTTTCCCGCAGCCAGCCGATAGGCCCGCCCATCGGGACGCTCACGGCCCCCTGCGCCCGGCCGGCCTGCCCGACGCCGGCGTCGACGAGTTGGCCCAGCCCCCGCCCAATGGCTTTGAGGTCGCAGACGGCGATGTCGAAGCGCACCGACAGCTTGCGGCTGCCAGGCGACAGGCTGACCCGGTAAACGCCGTCGAGCGCACGCAGGACCGACTCGATCTGAGCGCGCGCCGAAACCTCGCAGAGTTCCGCCGGCAGATCGAATCGCACGTGACCGGAACCGCTGTAGCGCAAAATTATCTGTTTTTTCAGTGACATGATCTCAAGGTCAGACGATAACAGGCTGCCGGCGGGTTTTTATCCGTGTATTCAGGCGTCACCCCGTTCCGAGCCTTCCTGACGCTCGGCCAGCATATCTTCCAGGTTTTCCCGCTGCTGAAGAATGAAATCCTTGCCGCCTTCCGCCACGCTCATAGCCGAGCCGACGATTTCCTTGCGGTATTTGTGAATGTAATAGCCCGCCGCCATGCCGAGACCGAACAGAACCAACGGATGGGTGAATACCCGCTTCAGCAACGACCTTCCGGTGTGCGTCCCCGCCGTCGCGGCGGCCCCAACCGCTGCGCCCTTGGCCACCGCGGCGGCGTTGTGGGACGACTGGACCAGATGGCGGGCGCCTTGCATCGCACCGTGACTCATCATGCCCTCCATGCCGGCCATCGGACCCATCATCCCGTGCTCCATCGCCTTGGCCGCACCTGCCGCCACTTCCGTCATCGCTTTCCCGCCGTGTACATGAGCCATGATCTAGTTCCTCGTTGACTATGCCGAATATTCCGACGCCCCGCCCGTCAGGGGAGCGATCGAGAGCCGGCCCCGATTATCGGTCATTTGTTCGAATGAGGTAAATCCGGCGCTTCCCCATGGCAGGGGGGGGCCTCGGCAAGGATCTCGTACTCGTGAAGCATCGCGTAGATGCCCTGGCAGCCTTCACAGCAGAAAACCTTGAGCCCGCCCGTGGTGTTCAGGGGAAAGCCCGGCGGAATCACGGGCAGGCTGCACAAGTCACAAACACGCGGTTCGGTGTCCATCCATCGTCTCCTTGATGTCTCTTACGAAAAATCAATCAAACCTAGGCAGTTATAATAAAAAACTCCGCAGCGGCTTGCACAGCCTGCGGAGTTCACGCTGGCCTATCCGGCCGGAGGACGGAAATTCAGTGACAGCTGAAGCTTATGGTCGCAGCTTCGGCGCCGTCGCCGGAGCCGCGAATGGCGCGGCTGGAAGCTTTCATGAGGGCGATTCGGAGAGCACCGGTCAGACTGGTCCCCAGGCCGACCTGAGTGGCAATCGCAGGCACCAGGATCAATGAAGCGAAGGCGAGGCCGGTGCCGATCAGCAGCGGTCCGATGGGCGCATCCTGTTTCCGCGCGCGGGCCGTTTTCGGCTTTTCGACGGTTTTCACATGGGCTACCTGGGAATTTTTCATGTTCGGCTCGCTCTGATGAGAATGAATGCTGCGACGAAACAATCTTTTTCAACATTCGTGCCCAATGCCTAGTCGCTTGATTCGCAAGCGCCAACGACTCAACTGAGGATCAGGGATACAGATAGGCATGGCGTATCACACAGGCAAACTGTGTGATATCCCACACCTCTCCCGCACGACCCAGCTCCCGATTCGCGCCAAGGCCTGCCGATCCGGCCGGATTTGACGCCGGACAAGCTGGCAGAAAATCTGCACGCCTTATAATCTCCGAGGCCTCTTGGCTGTCTTCACACCTCATCCGTACCACAACCCGATCGGAAACATGAACTCGACCAACGCAGCGAACCGGCAATCCCTCGCGAGTCCCTCAGCCTGGCTCACAAGGCCAGGCGCGATCGTCCTGGGACTCCTGGGTGTCATCGCGATCCTCTTCCTGGACGAACGCATGGGCGCTCTGGCCCAAATGCCAGCGCTCGGGCGCGACATGAACTACTGGCTGCTGTTCGTGACCGGTCTTCTGACCGGTTTCCATTGCGTCGGCATGTGCGGGGCGCTGGTGCTTGCCTATGCCACCAAACCCGCCAGCGGCGGCAAGCCCTCTCCGCTCTCCCACCTGCTCTACGGTACCGGCAAGACCCTGTCCTATACCTTGATCGGCGCGGTTTTCGGCCTGATCGGATCGATTTTTTCGTTCTCGCCGGTGCTTCGGGGCGCCATCGGCATCGCCGCCGGCCTGTTCCTGGTCCTGTTCAGCTTAGGCACGCTGCGCTGGGTGCCGGCCTTGAGCCATTTCCAGATCAAGACCCCGGGCTTCCTGCTACGGTTCATCGGCACCCAGTCGAGGCAGTCCCACAGCCCCTTCGTCATCGGCCTGCTCAACGGTCTCATGATCATCTGCGGTCCGCTGCAAGCCATGTATGTCATGGCCGCGGGCACCGGCAGCCCGGTCGAAGGAGCCCTGCTGATGTTCTTTTTCGGTCTGGGGACGCTGCCGGTGATGCTCAGCTTCGGCTGGTTCGCCGCGCTCATTTCGGCCGGACTGAAACCCAAGCTGGTCCGCTTCTCCGGCATCATCGTGCTGATCCTGGGAATACTGATGGTCAATCGCGGCCTCAAGACCAGCGAAAGCGGATTCGACTTCCACTCCCTGCTGGTGGGGCTCTCCGGCTTCACCGAATCACGCTGGGGCTTCGTGCTCGCCACGCCGGATGCCCCGCTGCCGCAGGACATGTCCGGGATGCACCACAACCACTGAAGCCTCTTTCCGTAGGGGCGGGAAGTCGACCGGACGAGAAGCGGCCCTGTGCCGGCGATTTTGAATCGGCCCGCCGGCACCGCTAGAATCGGCGCCTCTTCTCTCAACTTCCTCCGGCGAACTCCCATCTTGCACGACACCGAATTCGAAACCCGCGCGGCCGAACTGATCGATGCGGGCCGCTTCATCGACGGCCGCGGCTGGGTTCCCGCCACCAGCGGCAATTTTTCCGCCCGCCTGAGCGATGGCCGGATCGCCATCACGGTTTCCGGCCGGCATAAGGGCCGCCTGCGCCCCGAGGACATCATGCTGGTGGATGCCGAGGGCCGTTCGCTCGACGGCAAGAAACCCTCAGCGGAAGCCGTACTGCACACCGGCATCTACCGGCGCTATCCCGATGTCGGCGCCATCCTGCACCCGCACTCGCCGGCCGCTACCCTGCTGTCGCGGCTGGTCGCCGGCGAAGTGATCCTGGAGGACTACGAGCTTCTGAAGGCGCTGGCCGGCATCGACAGCCACGAGACCCGAGTCGCCGTGCCGATCTTCCCCAACGACCAGAACATTCCCCGCCTCGCCCTGAAAGTCGAGGAGTACATCGAGATGCACGGCGACCTTCACGCTTACATCATCGCCGGCCACGGCTTCTACACCTGGGGAAAATCGGTTGCCGATGCGCTGCGCCATGTGGAAGCGCTGGAATTCCTCTTCGACCTGGAAACCCGCATACACGGAGTCAAACGATGAGCCTTCTGACCATACACCCTGAGTCCGGGACCTCGGCGCCGGAGATCTTCCGCGACGGTGACGCGATTGCGGAGCGGCTGGCTGAAATCGGCGTTTTGTTCGAGCGCTGGCAGGCGGGCCGGGCATTCGAACCGGATGCCGAGCAGCAGACGATCCTTGCGGCCTACGCCGATTCGGTCGAACGCTTGAAGGCGAAATACGGTTTCGAATCGGCCGACGTCATCAGCGTCGGCCCCGATCATCCGCAGAAGGACGAACTGCGGGCACGCTTCCTGAACGAGCATATTCACAGCGATTTCGAAGTTCGCTTCTTCGTCGAAGGCCGCGGCCTGTTCTACCTTCACCCCGGCGACCGCGTCTACGCCATCCTGTGCGAACGGGGCGACCTCCTGAGCGTCCCCTCAAATACCCGCCACTGGTTCGACATGGGCGCCGAACCCTGCCTGAAGTGCATCCGGCTGTTCACCACACCGGAAGGCTGGATAGCGGATTTCACCGGCAACGACATCGGCGAGCGGTTTCCCAGGCTCGAAGAATATCTGAGGACTTTCGCATGATCCGGGCGATCCTCACCGACATCGAGGGCACGACCTCCTCGCTGTCCTTCGTGAAAGAAACGCTGTTTCCCTATGCCCGCGCCCGAATGGCGGATTTCGTCCGCGGCCGCGCCGACGACGCCGCCGTACGAGGCCTGCTCGCCGATGCCAAGGCTGCGGCCGGAGACGCTTCGTTGGACGATGAAGGCGTCATCGCCCAGTTCATCCGCTGGATCGACGAAGACCGCAAGATCACGCCGCTCAAGGCTATTCAGGGCCTGATCTGGGAAGAGGGCTACCGCAATGGCGATTTTTTCGGGCACGTGTACGACGATGCCGTGCGACGGCTCAAAGCCTGGCATGAACAGGGTATCGACCTGTATGTGTTCTCCTCGGGCTCGGTCCATGCCCAGCAACTGCTGTTCGGCCATACCCGCTTCGGCGATCTCAAACCGCTGTTTTCCGGCTACTTCGATACCCGCATCGGCGCGAAGCAGGAACCCGACGCCTACCGTGACATCGCCCGGCAAATAGACCTGCCGCCCGACGAAATCCTCTTCCTCTCGGATATCGAAGGCGAGCTGAATGCCGCCTGGGAAGCGGGCTTAAAGACGTTCCTGCTGGTCCGCGACGGCGGGACGAAGACCAGCGATCATCCCCAGGGAGCGGACTTCGACGCCATCCAGCCGGAACTCTTCTAAACCTCCGAAACGCCGCAGGTTGCCGCAATCCGGACCGCGATTTGAAACAGTTTCGTAACATTCGAAGGGTTGATTTCAGACGTTCATAGCGCTTACAGTTCGGCCTTTGCCCGATTTGGGTGCGGCGATGCCGCCCCTCGGGCCACCAGGATGTCGCAAAAGCCACTGGCAACGGGCTCCGGCCTCAGCGGCTTTTTCCGCACCCTGTCATCAAGATGTTCGACTACCGATAGGGGTAATAATGGGATTCAATTCGTCCTTGCGCCCGCCCGTGCGCGCATCCGAACCCAATCTCAGCCGCCGCAGTTTTCTCACTCGTGCAGGGATCGCCGCCACCGGGGCCCTGCTGATTCCCAGCTTCGATGCCTACGCGTACTCCTTGAGCAGAGAGCGCACCCTGTATCTCTACAACAAGCATACCGGCGAAGACTTGACCCTGGTATGCTGCCCGGAGCGAAATTACGACCGCGGTCTGCTGCGGCAATTCAGCCACTTCCTTCGGGATCATCACGCCGAGGAAAGCTATCCCATGGATCCGGGGCTGATCGACATTCTCTACGCGATTTCCGCAATGACCCGCTCCAGCGGCACCTTCGAAATCATTTCCGGCTATCGCGCCCCGGAAACCAACCGGATGCTGCGCAAGCACAGCCACGGTGTGGCGGAACACAGCCTGCACATGGAGGGAAAGGCGATTGATCTGCGCATGAGCGACGTCAGCACCCGAGCGATTCGTAAGACCGCGCTGGCGCTGCAGTACGGCGGCGTAGGTTATTACCGCCGCGCCGATTTCGTTCATCTGGACACGGGGCGCATCCGCTCCTGGTAAGGCCCTCGGCCGGACACGCTGGACAGGTCGGGCCCGCTTGCGCAAACTATGCGGGACCCGCCGTACGGTCGCCGGTGCCCTCCGCGGCCGGCCTATCGCTTGCCCGGTTCTTTTCAGGATACTCCGGCCGCGGGACGAGACGGTTCGCCCACCTTTGGAATGGATACTCGCCTACGCATGAAAACCCTGCGCCTCATCCTGCTGTGCTTGATCTTCACCACCGCCCAAAATGCCGCAGCCATGGGACCGAACACGCTGAAGGGCCCCATGAGCTTCATCGAAGTGCTCAATGAGGTATTGATCATGCGGCCGGTCGGCCTGGTGGCCACGATCGTCGGCACGACGCTTTTCCTGGCAACCAGCCCCTTCACCGGCATCGCCTCGGCGGCCGAGCCACACGACGCCTTCCGCAAGGCCGGCGATGCTTTGGTGGTAGGACCGGCGGCGTTTACTTTCTCCCGCCCGTTCGGCGTCTACGGCTACAACCCGAAAGGGGTTTATCCGGACCGCCGGCCGGACTGAGCGCGGAAATTCGCAGGCCATGGATCCCGATTTCTGGCACGAGCGCTGGCAGCAGAAGCAGACGGGCTTTCACCAAATCCAGGTCAATCCGCTGTTGGAAACTATCTGGCCTCGATGCATCGGTCCTGCGCTGCCCAGGGTTTTCGTTCCCCTCTGCGGCAAGTCCCTGGACATGATCTGGCTGCGGAATCGGGGGCATTCCGTACTCGGGAACGAACTCAGCCCCATCGCGGTCGACGAGTTCTTCCGGGAAAACGGCTTGTCGGCGGTTACGACACCGCTCGGAAACGGCTTCGTCCGCGCCGAGAGCGGCGATATAAGCCTACTGTGCGGGAACTATTTCGACTTGACCCCGGACCTCGTCGGCAAGGTCGGAGCGATCTACGACCGGGCAGCGCTGGTGGCGATGCCCCCGGAAATGCAGGGCCGCTACGCCGAGCAGGTCTTCCGGCTGCTGCCGGAAACCCCGCCCATGCTGCTCATTACGCTGGAATACAACGCAGAGGAAATGAGCGGCCCGCCGTTCCCCGTCCCTGAGGAAACGGTGGTTCGCCTGTTCGGACCAGCCTACCGGATCGAGTTGCTGTCGGCGCGCGATGCGTTGGAAGGGAATCCGCAGCTGCGCGCCAAAGGATTGAGCCGCCTGACCGAAAAGGCCTATTGGCTGCAGGCCCAGGCTTCGGCCTGAACCATGAGCGCAGGCTCAGCGGCGCCCGCGGCCGCCCGAGCGTGGCCCCTTGTCCAAGGCGACATAGATCGTCTTGCCTTCGTAATCGGAACCGTCCAGAGCCTCGATGGCCTTGCGGGCCTCGTGGCCTTCCATGCTGACCGAAGCCGTGCCGCGCGCCTTGCCGGTGAACATGTCGCGGCTGAGCTGAAGCTCGAAGACCTTGCCGTAGCCGGTGAACAGTTCCTTGAGGCCCGCCTCGGTCGTTTGGGGCGGTAAATTTCTGACAAAAAGTTTCAACATGTGCTGGGCACCTTCATAAAGGAGGGTCGAGCGGAGCGCTGCGACGAAGCGCAACGTCGCGCTGAGTGAAGAGGAAAAAACAGGCCGCTTGAAGCGGCCTGTTTTCGTCAGTAGCGGTACGCGACAGCGGGCTTGCCGCCCGCACGCCATCCCGGCATAACGAGATGGTGGTTACAGAACCACGACGTTCTCGGCCTGCGGCCCTTTCTGGCCGGCGACCTCGGTGAAGCTCACCCGCTGGCCTTCTTTCAGGGTCTTGAAGCCTTGGCCCTGGATCGAACGGAAATGAACGAAAAGATCACTGCCGTTTTCACGCTGGATGAAACCAAATCCCTTGCTTTCATTGAACCATTTAACGGTTCCCTGTTGCTGTTGTGACATATCGAATCTCTCGAAAAAAATGGGTGGAAACGTAAAGCGTAGTATTACGGCGAGTGGGCAGGTGGAGCGGGTATGGTTCCGGGTGGAACGAACGCTACTGAAACTTGCGTGGCACGGACCCCAATACGACATGGCTAAAGTAAAGTAATTCGGTACCGTTTTCAAGAAAAATCGAAAAATCCGGATCAAGCGCTCACCGAAACGGATGGAAGACGGACAGCCAGCCCCAGTAAACGGCAAGGTTCACCAAGGCCAGGGGCACGCCCGCCATCGCAAACGTGTGGAAGCCAAGCGTAACTCGGTGTTTTTCCGCATGCTGAGCGATGATGACGTTGCTGGCCGCGCCGAGGATCAGAAAATTCCCCGCCACCGTGCTGCCGGCCGCCAAAGCCATCAGCGCCTCGGTCGAAATACCGGCTTCACGCAGCATGGGCAGATAAAGCGCAACCAGAGGCACGTTCGAGACCAGTTGGCTAAGCCCGGCACTCAGGCCGAGGACGGTGGGAACGTCCGTCGGATCCAAAGGCCATCGGACCATCCAGGACTGGATGGCTCCGCTTTGCCAGACGCTCGCCATCAGAACGAACATGGCCGGGAAGAATGCCAGGGTCGGCCAGTCGATCCGCCACAGCACCGACCGCCGTTCCGGGCTAAACAGCAACACGGGGCCTGCCGCGGCGAGGGCGATCCAGCTTAACCGCATCCCCTTCTCGCCGCCTGGCAAATGGCGCCAGGCAATGAGCGCAAACATCAGCCAGAGTCCCGCTCTGGCGAGCTTTGCCAGTTGCCAGTCCAGCATCTCGACGGGCGTATGGACCAGCCGCGCCCCCCGCAGACTGCCGCGGTAAATCCAGCGCAGCCACAACCACGCCAACCCCAGGTTCACCACTGTCGGCACGCCGAGCATGCCAAGAAAAGTCAGAAACGGCTCCGGCAGGCCGGTCATGGTCGCAATCAGCAGATTCTGGGGGTTGCCGATCGGACTCGGAACACTCCCTAGAGTCACCGCAAAGGCCAGCGCAAGCAGCATCATGCGCGGATCGAGATCGTGCTCCCGAGCCAGCCGCAGCACCAGCGGCGTGCCGACGACGGCTACGGTATCGTTCATCAGCAGCGCCGACGCCAAACCGCCGCCGTACAGCACCACCAGGACCAGCCCCTGGGCCGAGCGGACACGGGAAAACCACCGATAAGCCATATAATAAAGGTAGCCGCTCGCCACCAGCGCATGCCCCAACACGAACATCCCGAACAGGAACAGCATGACGTCGGGATCGATCGCCGCAAGCGCCTCGCGCCAGCCGATCTCTCCCGTCGCCAGCACCGCCAGCGCCCCTGCGCACATCGCCTGCCATATCCTGACCGGCAAGCCGCCGATGGTTCGGGCCGCGATCAGACAGAAGACCGCGCCGAGTGTAAAAAGGGAGATATTCATGGCCCACTTTGAGAAAAATTCTGCCTATAGTAGAGGCCGCACACTTCCACACCGGTGTGCCCATCAAACCAAGGAGGCACTATGAAAAAGGCGTATCTTACCCTGCTCGCCGCGGTCGGCTCCGGGATCGTTGTAGTTTCGGCCCAGGCGGGCGAAACGGGGCAGTCCAAGACCAAGGTCAGCATGGAAAACTGCATGCACGCGGCGCTGGCCAAGCGCGCCGGCGAAGTGGTCAAACTGGAGTTTAAGGAGGAACGCGGCGCGCCCACTTATGAATTCGAAGTTCTGGGAGGCGATGGGAAATCCTGGGAACTGGAATGCGACGCCCTGACCGGCAAGATCATCGAGGAAGAGCAGGAGGTCGCCGATGGCGAGGCGCCGCTTTTCAAAACCAAGGCGAGAATCGGGCTGGACGAGGCGAAGAAGATCGCGCTAAGCGCGCATCCCGGCGAGATCGTGGAAGTCGAATACGAAATCGAGTCCGACGGCAATGCGTCCTATGAATTCGACATCAAGACCAAAAGCGGCGAAGTGAAGCTCGAAGTGGATGCCGCGACCGGCAAGATCATCGAAGACGACGAAAAAGAGTTGTATCAGATCGGCAAGGAATGAATCCGCGGCTCTTCCTGACGGAATGCCCGCGAATTTGCGGGCATTCCATTCCCGACGCAACCGATTCGCACCCGGCAAGCGCGACTTGGCCGCTTCCGAGCAAATCGTATCGGACGCGGTGCCGCTAGCAGGCAAACGCCCGCCAGTCAGCGGTCGGTTCAGCCGTGGTGGCCGCCGCTTCCAGTTCCCCCACCAGGGTCGACCCCGCCCCGTCTCTGCGCACCCGCTCGCCCAGCCTCTCCGCCGCCGAGCGAAATCCGGGGTCATCCAGCAAGCACCGGACAGCTTCGGCAATCTCGGCCACGGACGCATCGGGCGAAGACAACAGCCCCGCCCCGCGCGCGACCACGCGGGCTGCATTGTCGTGCTGATCCCGTCCCATGGGCATGCAGAGCATCGGAAGTCCCTGCGCCAGCGCCTTCATCACGGTCCCGTGGCCGCAGTGCGTCACCACCGCCGCCGCCTCGCGCATGACCACCCCGTGTGGCGCCGAACGCACAGCCGCCACGTTGTCAGGAACGCACACTTGCGTTCCTTCCAAAGCCGCTCCCAGCGTCACCAGCCCTCGCACCGGCAGCCGCCCCAGCGCGTCCGCTACGCGGCCAATCGCCCGAACCTGATTCTGGAACGTCGTGCTGAAAGCGACCAGAACCAACGGCCTGGGATCCTCCGGAGACCAGGGTGATTCCCAGCGGCGTACCAGCGGCGGATCGTCCAGTTCGGGGCCGACATAGCGAAAATTCTCGGGCAAGTGATCGGCCGGAAAGTCGAAGGCCGGGCTGGTTGCCAACCAATAGCGGCGAGCCGTGGCCAGTTGCTCGGCCGCGTCGTTCAGCGGCGGGAGACCGAAGGCGCGCCGCGCCGCGTTAACCGCCGGCAAGCCCAGATTGAACATCGCCCGGTTGTCCGCCGCCACCGCCGCATCGCGCTGCCGTTCCTCCTCGTTGCGTGCTGGAAGAAAACCGGGTCCGAAAGGCGGAATTCCCGCCAGCGGATGAATACAGACATGTGACGAGAGCACGGCGTAGGGAACTCCCGCGGCCTCCGCCCCGATCATCGGTCCGAACAGCAGATCGATACTGACCACCAGATCGGGACGGCGATGGCGAATTTCCGCAGCCACGTCACGAGCATACGCCAAGGCGGCGCCACACATGACCCGGTCCCGCAGCCGCCCGAGCCCCTCCGCAGGCGTCAAGCCCTCCCAGTCGCGCACCACCTCGGTCGCCTCCGATTTGTCCGGGCGGTTCGGCGCTTCGCGATAGCCGACGAAATCCGCCCCCGCCGCCTCGATCTCCGGGCGGTTGCAGTCGTCGCTCATGACTCGCACCCGATGGCCGCGGCCTACCAGACGCCTCACGGCACTGAGCAAAGGAGGCATGTCGCCGCCTCCCTCCCAGGCTGCAAACAGGAAATCGGACGATGCTGTGCCGATGTTCACCAGAATTTCTCCTACTGTGTTGGAAATCTCGGGACCTCAGCCGGACTCCAGGAGCCTGCCAGCCATCTCTTCCATGATGTCGACGACCTCTTCCGCCCTCTTGCCCTGATCGCGACGCAGGATTTGCCAAGTGTAAACGTCGGTAATGACGATCAGTTCCAGGACCCGCCGTTCACGCAGGGCCGGCTCGAGCCCCGCCAGCCATCGGTCGAAGCTGCGTTCGACCCAGCGCCTGTGCTCGGCGCGGCCGACATCCAGCCAGACCTTCACCACCGGACTGCGGGTTTCCTGGGCCAGGATGCGGACCACCAGATCCCCTTCCGCTTCATAGTCCGCGATCAGCGCGGCCAGCGTGGACCGAATGTCCGGAGCCGCGGCCTCGCGACGGGGCTTCATTTGCGGGGAAATCAACTCCACTGCCGCTTTCAGCAGCCCTTCCTTCCCGGAAAAGCGCCGGATCACGGTCTGCACGCTCACCCCCGCCGCCTCGGCGACATCGACCAGCGTGATCTCGTCCACCCAGCGCTCCCGCATGAACTTCAGCACCGCTTCCGCGATCCGGCGGTGCGTCTCGGCTGCCGCCTCGGCCCGGGCACCTTGCCGATACTGGCGGGGAACCCCAATGCTTGCCTCATCATTTTTCATGTTAATTATTTTAACACCAACATGCCAGCGTTGGTCAAGCAGGCTCCGTCCTGGCGGGATGACAGACGATACGGGTTCCAACAAGAAGACGGCGGCCGACAAAAATCTTGTTGACGCGCCAGAATTTTTCGCGTTAGCATGATTAACATCAATTTCATTGGACCCACATCAAAGACAAAATACAATTGATTCGACGACCAAGGACCATGACATGCCGACGACCTCTGCCCGACTGGAAATCCAGCAAAGGGATGTGCCGAAGTTTTCCAAACCAGGTATCAATGATGCCATCAAGTTATTATGCACATATCTGATGGCAGGCTGCTGCATCATCTTGCTGATTTCCGAAGTCTTGACTGTCGGAATGGCGGCGATTTTCGCGACCAAGATATTGGATTTATTTGGTTATCCGCTGCAGCTCCCCACCATTCGATAAGCCGACCAAAACCAAACCAACAGGAGATCCCTGATGATAAAGATCGCAACATGCTTAACCGCCGGCTGCCTGCTGAGCGCAAACGCCCTCGGCGGCGAAGTTCTGCCACTGCTACGGAGCGCTCCGGAAAAGGTCGGCCTGGAAATCGCGCCGGTGCCTCTCAAATATACCCGGAAGAATCGAAGCCTCGTGGGTCTGGGCAGCTACCTCGTCAATGCCGTGGGGGCCTGCAACGACTGCCATACCGCTCCTCCTTATGCCGACGGCGGCGACCCATATGCAGGCGAAACCGCCCGAGTGAATGCGGAGAATTATCTGGCCGGAGGAATACCATTCGGGCCGGTGATATCACCCAATATTACTCCGGATGAAAACGGCTTGCCCGCCGGCCTGGGGTTCGACGAGTTCAGAAGCGTCATGCGGACGGGCCGGGACCCTGACGAGCCGGAGCGGCTTTTGCAGGTCATGCCATGGCCGGCATACGCAAATTTGACCGAATATGACCTGAGGGCCATTTATGAATACCTCAAGGCCGTTCCACATGCCGAACCTGAAAGTCCTATTTAGGCTTAAGCAGCGGCAAATCAACAATAGGGAGAATTAGATATGCTATTCATAGCCGCCCTGATAGCCATGATCGCAGCCGCCGTATTCGGCTTGGTACTGATATCCGAATCCTAGAGATATCCGCAAGAAGCGGGCACGGACCGCCCGCCTCGACGTAAAAACTTATCTCCCGCTCTCAAGGCTTTTCTTGAGATTGTCCAACCCTGCGCGGAAGAACTTCTGCATCGCCGCCACGGCGGCCTCGTCGTTCAGCTCGTCCGGCGGGAAGTTGCCGGTATCGCCGCGGTAGAGCCGGCTTTTCCATTCGACCTGACTGCCGGTCTCGGTCGCCGTGAGCTTGAGTACGGCGGAGTAGGAACTGGCAGGCAGCGCCTTGACGTTGTCCTTGCCCAGCCGGTAGGTGTATTCGTGGGCCGCCGGGTCGTAGGCATCGAGTTCCTCGGTGAGTTGCTCTCCGTTGGGGAAATAGAGGGTACGCTTCTCGCCGGTGGCGTTGCCGCCGGTGCTTTCGCTCTTGGCCAGAGCGGGATTCCACTGGGCGATGGTGCCGAAATCCTTCAAGGCGTTCCAGACCTTGTCGACGGGAGCCGCGATCTCCACGGTCTCGACGACCTTCTGGGGAGTGGGGCCGTGCGCCAGCGAAACGGAGGCGAACAACAGCGCGGCCAGGACCAGTATCGGTTTCATGAGGTTTCTCCTTGTTCTTCAGTTTGCGGTTGGAAATCGAAGGCGCGGGAGCAGCGTCCGCAGATACACTCCAGCCAGCACGCCGAGCGCCAGGGCAGCGGGAATCCAGCGGACGTCGGCGGCGACCCGCTGGCGGTGCGCCAATGCCGGTGCCGTGAGGGCACGGGCCAGCCCTTCCGGCGCCTCCAGGCGGTGGTAGCCCAGGCCGGCGGCTTCGGCGAGTTGCCGCAGATATGCCTCCTTGAGCTGGGACAGGTGTTCCGTGCCCCCGGCTCTTTCGCTGCCGAAGGGGGCGTTGCGGGCGTGGTAGCCCTCGATCTGCTCGGGCGGCAGTTCCGACAGGCCGAAGCTCGAGCGCTGCGGGACTTCGTCCTCGCCATAAACACCCGAGCGCCGGCCCGACTCGTCGTACTTGGGGATGGGCGAGAGCCCCGAGTCCCCGACCCCCACGATCAGCCCCCGGACCTTCCCGCTCAGATCGGCGAAATCGGGCCGGTAGCGCGGGTTGAGCGGCGGCGCCTCGTGGCCGTCGGTGACGAAGACCACGTCGGCGTCACCGCGCCCCAGCAGTTCCAGAGTGTTGCGCAGGCCCGCGGCGATCAGGCTGTCGGCAGCCCAGGCCATGCGCCAGTCGAGCTGTTCAATGGCAGCGCTGATGGCGGAAAAGCCGGCGCAGGTTTCGATCGGCTCGAACAGCAGCGCCGGCTCGCGTTCGGTGAAGACGCCCAGTCCCAGGGTGGAACCGCAGGGCAGGTCCGCCGCGGCGCGGATCAGGCTTTGCCGGACGAATTCCAGCCGCGACACGGCGCGCCCGCCTTGCCGGTAGTCCTCGACGTTCATGCTGCGGGTGATGTCGACGATGACGATGTGGCTGAACACCGGTCTCTCCAGCGCCAGCCGGAGTGGGAAACAGGCGGCCACGGCCAGGACGAGGGCCGCAATCAGGCCGGCGAAAACCGGATCGGCAACGCGCTGCCGCCAGATGCTCAAGGCAAGCCTCGCGGGAATCCGGGCAACCCGGTCCACAGCCGCTTGGATTCGGCCTTGGGCGGCTCGTCGTCGGCATTGCTGACCCGATCCATCTCCGGCATGAGGCGCATGGCCACTTCCAGGTTGTATTTGGCATCCCAGTGGCCGGGCGCCAGCAGCAGGGTGCGCCGGTAGGCTTCCTTGGCCAGTTCGGCGAAGATCCGGGCCTGGTCGATTTCCGATTTTTCGACGCGGTCCAGAGCCTGGGCAAGCTGCAGATTGCCCTGGTTGTAATACACGTCGGCGCGGAAGGGCGCATCGCCCTGGGTCTCCAGCAGGTTCAGCAGCTCCAGCGCATCGCCGAAGCGCTCGTGCCGCACGAAATACACGGCGCGCGCCAACAAGACCGAATAAGATGCCGCCGCCAGCCGTTCCGGGGCGATGTCGTGCCCGCCCAGCAGCTCCGCAACATCGGCATTGGCCGCCGCGGCCTTCCGCCATTGCCTGAGCTCCAGCAGCGCCGACAAGGCCAGCATCAGGGCCAGTCCGGCTGCGATCCGAACGCGCCAATCGCCTCTCACCGCGCCACCTCCATGCCCTTCGCGGCGACCAGCCAGGCCAGCGCCAGCGCCGCCGCCAGATAACAAAAGGCTTGCAGATCCCGCCGCGGCACCCGCTCGGCATAGCGCAGCGGCCGCTGCTCCTCGCGGTCGACGTCGGCGATGGCGCGCTTCAGGGCGTCGGCGTCTTCCGCCTCGTAGGCGCGGTAGGGGATGCCTAAACTGCTGAAAAAGAGATGCAGATAGCGCTCGGGCCGCGCCTGGGCGTTGTCGTCCTCCGGGTTGTCCGGAGTTTCGAAGATACCGTGGCTGCCCGCGGTGCGCAGGAATATCCAGTACAGCCGTATGCCCTTCTCCTTGAACCAGCGGCGCAGCTTCAGCTCGCTGTCCGGGTCCACCTCGGCGGCGCCGTCGGACACCAGCAGGACGATGCGCGAACCTGCGGTCGGCTCGTCGCCGAAATACGAAAGCGCCATCGCCAGGCCCTTGCTCACATGCGTCTGCGCCAAGCCCGGCAGCTTCATGGCGTGGACCGCCGCCAGCACCGCAGCCTTGTTATCGGTCAGCGGCAGCACGAACAGCGGAGAGGTGCTGAAAGCGGCGACCCCGACCAGATCGTTGCGTCCGCTCGAGACGAAGCCGCTCAAGAGGCGCTCGGCCGCGGCGGACTTGGATTCCTCACCCCCCGCGGGGGTCCGCCCGGCGAAGCTGTCGTCCATGCTGCGGCTGCGGTCCAGCAGCAGCACCAAGTGGGCGCCGTAGCCCGTGCGTTCGACCGTGTACTCGCGCCGGTGCAGGCCCGCGCTGCCCAGCAGCAGAGCCAGGATGGCGCCGGCGCCGGCCACGCGCAGACTCAGGTCCACGGCACGCGATGCGGCATCGGCGGGCAACAGTGCGTGCCAGGAGCACGGGGCGGGACGCAGCGGCAGCCGCCACAACGGAAGCAGCGTCAGCGGCAGGCCCCACAGCCAGTACGGCGTGTCCAGCGCCCAATCGGTCATGGCCGCCTCCTTTCGGCAAGCTGGCAGGAACGGGCCAACGCCTCCATGCGCATCAGGTCGAACGGCGGCACCGGTGCGCCCTCCCCGAAGAAGACTTCGTACGATGCCAGGAAGAAATCCCGGATCTCATTGCGTAAAGGATCGTAGGCCGGATGGCCCCGGAAGAACTCGTCCAGCCCTTCGATGAACAGCGGCTCGGCTAAAGTTTGATTGAATGCTTGATGCAGACAGGAAAAACCTTTGAGCAAGGCTTCCCGGCTGTCTTCCTGTCCGCGCAGGCGCCGCAGCATCCGGCAGGCCTCGGCGAAGTAACGGCCGCGCAGGCCGAACGGCAGCCAGGCGCCCAGATAGGCCCACCAGGCCAGCGCGCCCGTGGCTGCGAGGCCGGAACTGACGCTCGCGGCGGCAGGGCCAAGAGTCGGCAGCGGCGCCGGTGCGGCGTCCGGGCGCATCGACAGGCCTTCCGCGCGCAGCACCGACAGTTCCCGGATCGGCGCGGTGGTGAAAGTCCAGTCCGGGACCGCCAACCGCTCGCCCGAACCGGCCAATTGCAGCTCGAAGCCGGGAATCGTGAGGTTCTTCACTTCCAGGGGCGCATAGAAGGTCTGGTATTCCAGCGTCAGTATCCGGCGCTTGCCATCGCGGTGAACTTCGACCCGCCGCAGCATCAGCCAGCGGTTGATCCAGCCTTCCCTGGGCAGGGACGCAGCCTCTATCCCCTGCCCCGCATCGGTTTCAATCCGCACTTCGTGGCGTATGAGATCGCCGATGACGTAGCCGAAGGCGCGGGGCGTGTCGAACGCGAATGCCCTCACACCGGGCGGCAACTCGGCGGCCGGCGCCAGGCAGCACCACAGCCCCAGGAGGAGAGATATCGAATGGCGAAGCACCGGCAACATCAGCCTGCATGGAAATAGCGGGTGACCGCGTCGGGATCGAAACCGCCGGACAGAAACAGCGGTTCCCTGCCGAAGCCGCGCAGCGTCGCCACCAAACGGTCGCGGCGCTCCTGGAAGGTCTGCGACAAGCGGGTGCGCAAGGCTGGTCGCAGCCACATCAGCCGCTCCATGCCGTTCTCCATGTCCTGCATCCGGGCCAGACCGGAAGCCTCCGGCGCCGACTCCTCCGGGTCCCAGAGCACCACCGGCACGACGTCGTGATGCGCCAGCGACTCCATGACCTGTTTCAAGAAGCCCAAGGGAAAGTGAAAATCCGACAGCAGGAACACCAATCCGCGCCGCGACGGCATATAGCGGACCGCGTGCAACAGCCCGCGCGCGCTGCCGCCCGTAGGCCGGAAACCGCGCAGACGCTCCGCCAGCTTCAATGCCGCACCCACCTGCCGGGTCGGCGGCAGCAGGAAATCCGGAGCGCTGCGGTCGGACAGCCCGACGAAGCCCATGGCATCCCCTGTCCGGTTCGAGGACAGCGCCAGTCCCTCGGTGAAATCCGCCAGCCAGGCCGTTTTCGACACGCGCCCGCGGTAGCCCATCGAGGCGGACAAGTCCGCCAAGGCGTAAACCGCGATGCGCCCTCGCTGCTCGTGCAGGCGTACCCAGAAGTGCCCGGCGGGGTCGCCGAGGCTGGCCCGCAGATGCAGCCTGCGGGGATCGGGATGCGCCTGAAACGGCACCAGCCGCTGAAAGGCATGCACGCCGCCGCCCTGCCGGCTGGGATGGGCGCCCGGCTGGACGCCGTCGGTTCGCCAGGCCAGCCGGTAATGGAATTCCTTGCGCTTCATGGCGCCGCGATCTGGCGGATCAGCTTGCCCACCAGCTCCGGAATCAGCTCGGCGCGGCGGTATTCGTAGACCGGTTTGAGGAAGATGCGGTGGCCGACCGCCGGGGCGAACACGTATTGCACGTCCTCCGGCTCGACCCGGTCCCGGCCGCTCAACCAAGCCTGCACCCGCGCCAGCCGGACCAGGTAGCTCATGCCGCGGGGGCTGGCGCCGGCCTCGATCATGTCGCCGGAATCCGCCTCGTGCTGAACGATGCCGAAATCCTCCGGCCGCCGGGTCGCGCGCCAGAGATCCTGCACGTAGGCTCTGAGACGGGCGCTGACGTGGATGCCGCCTTGCAGGACGTCGGCGATGCCGTTGAGTTCGCGGAACGAGAGCGTATCGGCCGGCGCGGACTCGACCAGCCGGTCGGGATCGTAGAAGCGCGGGTCGAACAGGATTTGGTCGATATGCGCCGCATCGGTCGGCGGCTCGATGGCGATTTCGAGCATGAAGCGGTCGCGCGCGGCCGCGGGCAGCTCGAAGGTCTCCTCCTTTTCCACCCGGTTGCGGTCGGCGAACACCTGCAGGTGGGGAAACCGGAACTCGCGGTTGAAGGCCGACACGCTGCGCTCGGCCATGACCCGCAGCAACAGGGAATGCACCTGGGGCCGGGCACGGTTGATCTCGTTGAAGAAGAAGATGGAAAGCTGCTCGCCGTGCTTGAGCAAGGGCCCCGGCGCGACGCCCGGCCGGCCGTGCTCGTCCAGGTAGGTGTAATAGACCAGATCGTTCGGCATCAGGTCGATAGTGCCCTCGATCCGCTCGTAGTCGCCGCCGATGCCGCGCGCCACCGCACGGAGCAAGGTCGTCTTGCCGACGCCGACGCCGCCTTCCAGCAGCGCATGGCCGCGGGCGAACACGGCCAGGGTCAGCAGCCGGATCGGGCGATCCTGCCCGAGCACGACTTGCCGCAGACCCTGTTCGAAGCGCTGGGCGCGTTCCAGGCTGTCGGCAAGTGGGTTGTCTAGATTCATGAGTGAATGCCGATCGGCGGGCTTCAAGATTGAGGCGGGTTTGGACAATCCGCCCAAAGCGTCTGGCAATCGTCATACCGGCAGGGAATGCCGGTATCCAGGTCACAGGGATGTGCAGGGCCGCCCTCCATGGCCTCTGGGTTCCGGCGGTCCCTGCCGGAACGACGCGCGTTTCTTAAACTGACGGTGCCAAGCATTCAGCGGCGACGCATACCGCTCCCGTCATTTGATGTCTTCAACCTTGTAGACGAACTTGCCGGTCCTGGCGTAGTTCTCCACGCGCTTCTGGTTGCGCGCTTCCATCGCCTTGATCGACTCCGACTGCTTGTTGAGCTCGTTCGGATCGTGCTTGGGGTCGTACTTGCTGCCGGCGACCTTGTCCGGAAAACCGGGCTTGGGCTCCCAGCACACGCCGGGCGCCTTGCAATTGGTGCCGTCGTAGGCTTGGGCGCCCGTAGCGAACAGGGCGGCGGCTGCAGCCACCGCGAGAGTCGTTTTCTGCATCATGAGGAAGTCCTCCTGTTGGGGGTAGAGATTGCGGGAGATATCACTTCAGCCATTCGGCCTTGGCGGGATCGCCTTTATAGACGCTGCGCGTCCAGGCCATGACCTTGAGCATGTCGTCGTTGTTCAGGTTGACGTATTGCGGCCCCATCATGCCCTGGGCGCCGCCGAACAGAATTTCGAACAAACCCGCGTCGGTGGCCGCACGGGGGTAGGTCCAATAATCGTCCGCCAAACCCGGCCCGAGTTTGCCTTCGGCCTCATGGCCGTGGCAGCCGGAGCAGGCCGACAGATACAGGCTATGGCCTTTATCGATGGCATCCTTGTTGCCGTTATAGGGGTTCTTGCCGGTCTGCAGGAACTGCTTGACGGCCTCGGTATCGCCTCCCGCCTTGGCATAGGACAAGTCCAGCGTCTCGCCGGTGATGGCGTGGCGCAGGGTGATGTCCGCCTGCACGGGCAGTGCCAGCAAACCGGCGGCGCACAAACCGGCCGCGCCGAGTTTCACTCTTCTAAGATTCATTTCTTCAGCCTTTCCTTTGATCGTTGGAAGCCGTCTTGGCCGGCTTTTCATCCAGGGGCAGCAGCGGAATGCCTTCCGCCTTGAGCACCGCATTCACTTCCTTGCCGTGTTTGGCCAGGACCTGGTCGATCTGCTTGAGCAGAGCCTCCTCGCCTTTGCGCACGCCGATGGCGGTCGAGTAGTGATGCGGCACCTTCTCGCCGTCGGAACGCAGGTTGTCGTCCGGGATGACCGTCATGGCCAGCCCCTGCCCCGCGTCCTTGACGTAGCGCGCCGCCGCCGGCCCCCACAGCACCGCGACTTCGGCGTTGCCGTTGGCGACTTCCGCCACCAGCTTGGCCGGGTCGTAGCGCACATACTGGTTGCGCCGCGACTTGAAACCGACCAGTGAGTGCATGTAGTTGAACATGTCGTTATAGCGGCCGATCTTGCGGATCATCGTCTCGGCCGGGGTGTCCGGCATGAACGCGATCTGCTTCACAGTCTTCAGCGCCGGGCTGTTCCAGTCCTTGATGTTCAGCCCCTTGTCCTTGCGGTATACGAAGACGTAGCCGGACCGGTAATACGGCGTGCTGGTCAACATCCGCGGATCGCCTGCGTCGACGCCGATGACCACGTCGCACAAGCCCTTGTCCAGGGAATCACGGACGAAATAGCGGGCGTCCGTCCACCACACGTTCTCGACCGGTCGCCCCAACTCCTTTCCGATGAGCTCGGCCAGCTTGTTTTCGAAGCCCTGGCCGGCCTTGTCCGAATACGGCATCTCGTTTTCCGCGGAGCAGACTTTGAGCGGCTCCGCATTCTTCGCTGCCTGCACGCCGCCCGAAACCGCGAGGGCAGCGATCAGCCCCGCGGCGGCAATACGGTTCATTCGCATGATTTATCCTTATCAATGGCAAAGGGTGGAATCAGCCCCGCAGCAATGCCCTTCAACTGATCCGTCATGCCGGCAGGGAAGCCGGCATCCAGGACACAAGGACGTGATCCCGGTCGGTGCCTTCCATGGCTTCTGGATTCCGGCGTTCCATGCCGGAATGACGACATGCAGCTTCCGAGGGATGCCCCCGTTCGACTCAGAGCGAGAACACGAACACCGAGCCGCCCATCTGGGTGTAATGCGCCAGTTCCTTGAACGCGCCCACCGCCCCCAGACCCGCGGTCGGGTCCTTCAGGTCGAACACCAGACCCACGCCCGGCCAGCCGCCGACGCCGGAGTAGATGGCGACGTACTGCTTGCCGTTATGCTGGTAGGTCATGGGATGGCCGATCACGCCGGACGGCAGCTGGAACTGCCACTTCAGCTCGCCGGTGCGGGTGTCGCGGGCCTTGATGAAGCCGTCCAGGGTGCCGTAGAACACCAAGTCGCCGGCGGTCGCCAACGTGCCGCCCCAGACCGCGAACTTCTCCGGCACTTCCCATTCCATCTTGCCGGTGACCGAATTCATGGCCTTGACTTGGCCCAGCATGCCCTTGGGCCCCGGATACATGTTGAGGGTCGCGCCGACGAAGAACTGGCCGGCCCGGTAGGGCAGCATGAACGGTTCCCAGTCCATGCAGATGTGGTTCACGCCCATGAAGAACAGCTTCTTGTCCGGATCGTAGGATTCGATGCCCTGGTTGTGGTAACCCATGGCCGACGGACAGATGCCCTTGGCGTTGTGGTCCATGCGGGTGCTGTATTCCGGATCGCGGATGGGCAGACCCGTCTTAAGATCGACCTTCTTCACCCAGTTGACGGTGTCGTCGATCTTGAAGGCGTTGACCATGGCGCCGGTTTCCCGGTTGAGGGTATAGACCAGGCCGTTGCGGTCCGGGTGGGTCAGCAGCGGCGTCATCTTGCCGTCCACTTCCTGCTCGGACAGCCCCATGTAGTTGATGCCGGCGTAATCCCACTCGTCGTGCGGCGTCTTCTGGTAGCCGAACTTGGCGCGGCCGGTGTCGGCGTCGCGGCCCCAGATGGTCATGGTCCATTTGTTGTCGCCGGGACGCATGGTCTCGTTCCAGGGTGCCGGGTTGCCGGAACCGTAGTAGATCATGTCCAGCTTGGGATCGTAGGCATACCAGCCCCAGTTGGTGCCGCCACCGATCTTCCAGGCGTCGCCCTCCCAGGTCTGCTGCCCCAAGCCGAACTGGCCGTAATGGGGGTTGTTCTTATTGAAGTCCTTGTCCAGCAGCAGGTCTTCGTCGGGACCGGTGGCATAGGCCCGCCATTCCTGCTTGCCGTCCTTGATGTTGTAGGCCGTGACGTAGCCGCGCACGCCCAGCTCGGCGCCGGCCGAGCCGATCAGCACCTTATCCTTCACCACGAAGGGCGCGCCGGTCAGGGTCGAGCCCATGGCGATGTCGGAGTTCTCCATCTTCCAGATTTCTTCGCCGGTCTTGGCGTTGAGCGCGACGACGTTGCCGTCCAGCTGGGCCAGGAAGATTTTCGCCGGGCCGTGGTCGCCGGCCGGCACGTAGGCCACGCCGCGGTTGACCACGTCGCAGCACGCCACAGCGCGGGCCGCCGGATTCTGCTTGGGCTTGTACTGCCACAGGATCTTGCGGGTGTCGTTCAGATCGACCGCGTAGACGTTGTTCGGGAACGGCGTATGGATGTACATGATGCCGTCCACCACCAGCGGCGCGCCTTCGTGGCCGTGCAAAGTGCCGGTGGACATGGTCCAGGCCACTTTCAGATTCTTGACGTTGTGGCTGTTGATTTCCGTCAGCCGGCTGAAATGGGTGGAGCTGTAGTCCTTGGTCTGCATGACCCAGTTCCGGTCGTCCTTGGACAACCGGTCCAGCTCCGGGTTAGCGTGCGCGGATTGCCCGGCCAGCATGGCGCCCATCGCCAGCACCGACCCGCCGAAGCCGCTTGCCAGTTTGCGAATTTGCATGTGTCTCCTCCGAGAATGAATGACGCCGACCCTGCATCGGCGCTCTACGAACAGCGGCGGAGATTCTGGGACAGATCATGTCGGCGGCGTTACGGAATAACCCCTCGAAGCAGCCTTGAAAAACTCTCGAATGCTGGGTGGAAAAACTCCCGTCCTGGTTGATGTAATCAAACAAAAGTATGAAGCGCTACGCGCAGCTGGATTGAATGTGGGTTTTCGGACCCACGGCCGACGCCCTTTCTTTTGTGCGGCCAAAAGAAAGTACGCAAAGAAAAGGCCGCCCGGAGGCCGCGAAAACTCCCTGCGCTTCTCGCTTTCGACGAGGGTCCATCGAAGGGGCTTCCTGCCCCTCGATGGACGAGCCGCATCCCGGCGGCTCCCCCTGCGGGCTGTTCTCGCCGAAAGCTGCGATGCTCGGCGCGGCCTGACGGGGTAAACGTCAAGAACGGAAACGGCCAAGGCGCTTCCCACCCTAATTCAAAGTCAGATTCCGACAATCAGGAATATCTCCCTGTCAAAACACCCGCCAATCGAGGCAAACTAACCCGATTTTTTCCCGGAGTAAGCGCCTTTGAGCCTGCGGTTTCGCCTGAACCTCATGATCGGGCTGGTGATGCTGGCCATCATCGGCATGGGCACGCTGTTCGTGGTCCACAACGCGCGCCGTTCGGTGGCGGAGGAAGTCCGCTCCTCGGTCAATCTGGCATTGCAGCTGATCGACGCCGGCCTGGAACAGGCGGTGGCGGCGGGCCGTTCGCCGGTGGATTGGATCGCCCAGCTCGCCCGGCTCGACCATACCCGCCATTTGAGCCTCAGCATCCATCAGGGCGAAAAAACGATAATCGACCTGCCCTCCTCTGCCGGCCCCGCGGAGGGTGAGGAAGCGCCCGCCTGGTTCGCCTGGGCCGTCGCGCCGGAACCCCTGGTGGCGGAGAAACATCTGCATCAGATCGGCAATCCGATGATTCAGATCACCGTCGACGCCAACCCGGCGGACGAGATCGCCGAAGCCTGGACCGAGGCGCGCGGCTTTCTATTGCTGATGCTGGCGCTCGCCGTCACGGTGTACCTGGTCGTCCATACCACCCTGGGGCGGGCATTCAAGTCGGTGGGCGTGATCCTCGAAGGGCTGGAGAATCTGGAAAACGGCGATTACAGCCGGCGCCTGCCGGAGTTCTACCTGCCGGAATTCGCCCGCATCTCGCGGGCCTTCAACCACACGGTCTGCGCGTTGGAGAGAAGCCGCGAGGAAAACCGGGCGCTGACCCAGGGCTCGCTGGCGATCCAGGAAGAGGAGCGGCGCTATCTCGCGCAGGAGTTGCACGACGAACTGGGCCAGTCGCTGAGCGCGATCAAGGCGATCGCCGCGTCGCTCCGCAAGCCGGAGCGGGACGAAAAATCGACGGCGGACGCCGTCGGCGCCATCCAATCGATCTGCGACCATTTGTTCGCCGTGCTGCGCACCCTGATGCAGCGGCTGCGCCCCTTGATGCTGGACGAGCTGGGATTGAAGGCGTCGTTGGAGGACATGGTCGAAAACTGGCGCAGCCGTTATCCCGACGTCGCGCTAGACTTCCGCTGCGACGATGGCATCGACGACTGCATCGGCGACTCCAAGATCCATATGTTCCGGATCGTGCAGGAAAGCCTGACCAACGTGGTCCGGCATTCCGGCGCGCGCCATCTCAAAATCCATTTGAACCTGATCGAAACCGCCGACGACCGCCCCGAAGCCGTCCTGCTCAAGGTCAGCGACGACGGCGCCGGCTTCGATCCTTCCCAGGCCCCGGCCGGCTTAGGCCTGCTCGGCATCCGCGAGCGGGTGGAAAGTCTGGGAGGACAGTTCAGCCTGAATACCCGCCCCGGCGCCGGCGTCACCCTGCGCATCAAAATTCCCTGCGGAGACGAATGTTCATGAGACCCAAGATTAGCGTGCTCCTGGTGGACGACCACGCCGTAGTCCGCGCGGGCTACCGCCTGCTGCTGTCCGGCACCCCGAACATCGAAGTCGTCGGCGAGGCCGAGCGGGGGGAGGAAGCCTGCCAGCTCTACTCCGACATCCGGCCGGACGTGATCGTCATGGACCTTTCGCTGCCCGGCATCGGCGGGCTGGCCTCGATCCGCCGCATCCGCACCCGCGACGCCTCCGCCCGGATCCTCGTCTTCAGCATCCACGACGAGCTCATCTACGTGGTGCGCGCGCTGGAAGCCGGCGCCAGGGGCTACATCACCAAGAGCTGCGCGCCGGAAATCCTGGTCGACGCGGTGGCCCGGATCGCCTCCGGCGAATCCTTCCTGGAACCGGAAATCGCCCAGCGCCTGGCGATGCAGACCCTGGGCGGCGCCGAGGCGGCCACCGCTTTGAACACGCTCTCGGCTCGCGAGTTCGACGTCTTCCTGCTGCTGGCCAAGGGCTACACCACCCGCGAGGTCGCGGAAGAACTGCGGCTCGGCTATAAAACCGTCGCCAATTACAGTACCCTCATCAAGAGCAAGCTGGGCGTGAACACCACCGCCGAAATGGCCCGCCTCGCCTACCAGAACGGGATATTCAAAACGTAACGACGATGGCCGAAACCGCGTATTACTCCCAACCCTTTGCAGAGCTCCTGGCCAGCGAACGGCTGAACAGCTTGGTACCGGGTGTACCCAACCTCGGCATGCGGCCGCGGCTGGACGCCTTGCGGATCGAAACGGCTTTCGAACCCGAAACGGTCCGCGACCATGACATGGCGCAGTGCTGTCTGGCGGCCATCTGGCTGTATCACGATTTTTTCGACGAAAGCCACCGCATCAGCCAGGGCATCGCCACAGCCAGCGGCAGCTACTGGCACGGCATCCTCCACCGCCGCGAACCGGACGCCTGGAACAGCAAGTACTGGTTCAAGCGGGTCGGCAGCCACCCGGCCTTTGCCGAAGTGGCCGCCGCCGCGCGGGAGCTGGCCCAAGCCGAACCGCACTCGCGCGAAACCGAATTCCTGCTGCGGCAGACCGCCTGGGACCCCGTCGCCTTCATCGACCTGTGCGAAACCGCCCGCCTCGGCCATACGCCCGCGGAGCCCTTGTGCCGGCGCATCCAGCTCGCGGAATGGCGGATACTGTTCGATTATTGCTACAGACGGGCCTTGAGCGCCTGAAAACCCCGGATCAAGCCACCCGCCCTTGCGGAAGGCGAATGTCCACCACGATCTCGGAATAGGGGGCGCTTACCCGTCCCCGCTCGTCCCGCTCCACGGCATGCCACGCGGAAAGCCTCTCCACGTCGCCGTGCACGTTCTTATAGTCGCGCTTCAGCCGCCGGGCCAATTCGGCAACGGTCATGGGACCGCATTCCCGCAGAACGGCGAGCAAATCCCAGCGGCGCGGCGTGAACAACGCCGCGAACTGGCCGACGTCGGCAAAACCGATCCCGAAATACGGTGCAGGACTCTCGCGGCGCTCCAGCGCCTCCATCATCCGGGCCGCGCGGGACAGATTCGCCTCGAGAGGCTCACCCACCTTCACGTTCAATACTCGCTCGGTCATTGTTCGACACCTTCTATATCGGCCATGAAATCAGCCATCAATTGTTGGGGATTGACGAAGCGATACGGTGCCTCTTGGTTACCGATATGTTTGTGATCGCCCTTGCCTCGTTCATTGTCGTAACCCACTCTCCGCTCGCCGTCGACGACGTAAACCAGCCGGTATTTGTAAGGATGCTACGACGGAGGCACAGGAGACGGAACCCTCCAAATCACGATCTCGACGAACCCCTCGCCGTAAGCCTCCTTGGTACGAAACAGTTCCACGGCTTTCATGGGGTCTATTACACCATAAGCGGGAGCGGGAGCGGGAGCGGGAGCGGGAGCGGGAGCGGGAGCGGGAGCGGGAGCGGGGGCGAAAACACTTGTCCGCGGTGTCGTACTTGGCAAGGGGACGAAGTAAATCAGCCGTTCAGGCCACCCGCAACACCTTCGCCCCGCGAATCCGGCGCTGCTTGAGGTCGAGCAATGCCCGGTTAGCGTCCTCGAACGCGTATTCCTCCGTCTCGGGACGGATGCCCATTTCCGCCGCCAGCGTCAGAAAGCCGGCTACGTCGCTGCGCGCCACGTTGGCGACCGACTTGATTTCCCGCTCCATCCACAAGTGCCGGGCATAGTCGAGACCGCCCAGGCAGTCACGGTCTCCGGGCGCCTTGCGTATCGCATTGATGACCAGGCGGCCACCGGGAGCGAGGTTGGCAAGCGCCGCGACTACCGGTTTCCAAGCCGGCGTGGTGTCGATGATGGCCGCCAGCGGCACTGGAGCAGTGTCTACGGTATCGCCGGCCCAGACTGCGCCCAGTTGCAGCGCGAAAGCACGCTCTTCGGGGTTACGCGCGAACACGTAGACTTCCGAATCGGGGAACCGGTGCCGCGCCATCATCAGCACCAGATGGGCGGAGGCTCCGAAGCCGGTAAGCCCCAGCCGCTGGCCGTTGTCGAGCCCGCTGAGATTGAGCGAGCGGTAGCCGATGGCCCCGGCGCACAGGAGCGGCGCGGCCTCAAGATCGGTGAACACCTCCGGAATACGGAAGGCGAAGGCCGCCGGGACGGTCATGTACTCGGCGTAACCGCCGTCGGCATCGCGGCCGGTGGCGAGGAATCCGGGACAGAGGTTCTCCCGTCCCGACCGGCAGTAGTCGCATTCGCCGCAAGCCGAATAGATCCAGGCCGCGCCGACGCGATCGCCCAGGGCGAATCCCGCAACATCGGCCCCGAGCGCCGCGATACGGCCTACGGCCTGATGTCCGGGCACCACCGGCAGGCGCGGCGGCGCGGTGCGGCCTTCGATCTCGTCGATTTCGGTGTGGCACACGCCGCAGACCGAGACCCTCAGCAGGATTTCGCCGGGGCCCGGCTCCGGCACCGGAAGGTCGGCGAGCCGCAGCGGGGTTCGCGACAAATCCAGCGGCCCTATTTGGCCGATCAACCAGGCTTTCATGACAGCCCCATACTTTGCCAAGCCGTACGGCACCCTTGACGGCAAAAATACTCGTAACTACGATAATTCGATATGTTGATCGAATTCGATCCCGAAAAACGCAACAAGACCCTAGCCGAACGCGGCGTGGATTTCGCAGATGCCGCTGAAATATTTGCCGGACGCCACTTTACCCTGGAAGACGCCCGTGAAGATTATGGCGAATCACGCTTCATCACAGTCGGCATGCTGAAAGGCCGAATGGTGGTTCTGGTCTGGACACCTCGCGGCGAGGCTCGCCGCATCATTTCCTTGAGGAAAGCCAATGAACGCGAAACAACCCGTTATGCCCACCGAGTGGCATGATCCGGACGACGCCCCGGAACTGACGGACGAATTCTTCGAGCAAGCCGACGAATTCGTCGGCGAAAAACTGGTGCGCCGGGGGCGTCCCAGGGCCGAAAACCGCAAGGTCGCCCTGACGGTACGCTACGACGCCGACATCGTTGCCGCCTTTCGCGCCACCGGGCAGGGCTGGCAATCGCGCATGAACGCCGCCTTGCGCGATTGGCTCAAGACCCATTCCCCAGCATAAACCGGGGGGCGTCACCGCCTACGCCAGGCTCTTCACCGCCACCTCGTACACATCCTTCGAGACGCCTTCCAGGCCGGCTATGCGCTGCAACTGGCGGCACATGGCTTCCTGCCGCCCTTGGTCGTAGCGGCGCCACTGAGTCAGCGCGCCTAGCATGCGGGCGGCGACCTGGGGATTGATGGCGTTGAGGGCGACGATCTGATTGCTTAAGAATTCGTAGCCGCTGCCGTCGGCCGCATGGAAGTTGACCGGATTGGCCTGCGAGAACGCACCGATCAGCGACCGCACGCGGTTGGGGGTGCGCAGGTCGAAATCGGGATGCGCCGTCAGCGCCTTGACGTTCTCCAGGGTGCCCGGAAGATGGCAGCTCGCCTGCAGGCTGAACCACTTGTCGATAACCAGCGCCTCCTCCCGCCATCGGGCGTAGAACGACTCGAGGCAGGCGGCTTTCTCCGGATGGGCGCTGTTGACGATCGCCGCCAGAGCCGCGATCTGGTCGGTCATGGTGCGGGCTTCGCGGAACTGGGCTGCGCACAGCTGGTAGGATTCGGCCGTCTCCAGTTCGGCGATAAACCCCAGGCAGGTGTTCTTGATCCGGCGCCGGTTTCTCGCAGCCGGGTCGAGTCCCCCCGTTTCAGCCGCATGGTGCTCCCGGTAGAGCCTCAGGAAGTCCTCGGCCAGGGCAGCGGCCAAGGCTTTGCGGACCGTCTGGCGCGCCCGGTGGATGGCTTCCGGATCGGCCACGCTCATCAGCGCGGCGACGTAGTCTTCCGAGGGCAGGCCCAGCAGCAGCGCCTGATAGGACAGGTCTGCCGCCGGTTGCGCCAGCAGCGCGCGGAAGGCGTCGACCAGATTCGAGTCGACGGTTTCCGGATTTTCGCCCGCCCGGATGCGCTCGATGAGGCCGAGCATCACCTGGGTCGCCAGGCTCTGGCCTGCGTCCCAGCGGTTGAAGGCGTCGGTGTCGTGGGCGAACAGGAATGCCAGCTCCTCGGCGCTGCGTTCCATTTTCAATCGGACCGGCGCGGAAAAGCCGCGCAGGACGGAGACCACGGGGCGCTCGGGGACGTCCACGAATTCGAATACCTGTTCGGCCTCCCGGACGTGCAGGACGCAGGTTCCCGGCCCGGCCTCTGCTTCACCCGCCAACCGCAGCGGCAATTCGCGCCCGTCCTCCGCCAGCAGGCCTACGGCCAACGGTATGTGCAGAGGCCGTTTGACCGGCTGGCCCGGCGTCGGCGGACAGGACTGGCGCACCGACAGGCGCAGGGTCCGGGCCCCGGCGTCGTACTCGGGGTCGAGCCGCAGTTCGGGCGTGCCGGCCTGGGCATACCACAGGCGGAACTGGCCGAGATCGATGCCGTTGGCGTCCTCCATGCAGCGCACGAAATCGTCGCAGGTCACGGCCTGCCCGTCGTGGCGCTCGAAATAGAGGTCCGTGCCCTTGCGGAAGCCCTCGGGGCCGGCCAGGGTCTGGATCATCCGCACCACTTCCCCGCCCTTTTCGTAGACGGTGAGGGTGTAGAAGTTGTTGATCTCGATGTAGGAATCCGGCCGCACCGGATGCGCCAGCGGACCTGCGTCCTCGGCGAACTGGCGGGTCCGCAGCAGGTTCACGTCCTCGATGCGCTTGACCGCCCGCGAACTGCGGTCGGCAGAGAATTCCTGGTCGCGGAACACGGTCAGCCCTTCCTTCAGGCTGAGCTGGAACCAGTCGCGGCAGGTGATGCGGTTGCCGGTCCAGTTGTGGAAATATTCGTGGCCGATGACGCCCTCGATGTGCTCGTAATCGGCGTCGGTCGCGGTGTCGGGCCGCGCCAGCACGAACTTGGTGTTGAAGACGTTGAGCCCCTTGTTCTCCATCGCCCCCATGTTGAAGTGGCTGACCGCCACGATCATGTACAGGTCGAGGTCGTACTCGCGGCCGAAGCGCTCCTCGTCCCAGCGCATCGCGTGCTTGAGCGACTGCATGGCGTGATCGCACTTGTCCCGATCATGCGGCTCCACGTAGATCTGCAGCGCGATCTCGCGGCCCGAGGCGGTGACGAAACGGTCTTCCAGGCAGGTGAGCTGCCCGGCCACCAGGGCGAAGAGGTAACAGGGCTTCTTGAACGGGTCCTCCCACCGGACCCAATGCCGGCCGTTTTTGAGTTCGCCGCTGGCGATCCGGTTGCCGTTCGACAGCAACACCGGATAGCGGCTCTTATCCGCCACGATCGTCGTAGTGAACAACGACATGACGTCGGGCCGGTCGATGTAATAGGTGATGCGGCGGAAGCCGTGCGGTTCGCACTGGGTGCAGAACATGCCGTTGGACAGGTACAGGCCTTCCAGCGCGGTGTTGGCTTCCGGGTTGATCCGGTTGACGATTTCCAGCTCGAACGGCCGGTCCGGCACCGCATGGATCAACAGCCCCGATTCGCTGACGCTGTATTCGCCCTCGCTCAGCGTCCGCCCGTTGAGCTTGGCGGATTCGAACGCCAGGTGCTCGCCGTCGAGCGCAAGCACGGGCTGCCATTCTTCCACCGCCGGATTGTGGCGCAGCTTCAACCGGGAGGTAACGCGGGTGGACTGGGGATCCAGCTCGAAGAACAGGTCGACGGCATCGACCAGATATGCCGGCGGCTGGTAGTCCTTGAGGTAGATGGTCTTCGGGGTGGCTTCACGCATTGTTGCGAATCTTGGTTCTGGAAAAACGGAAGTCCCGATGATACGGCTTAACCCGGCCCGGTCCAAACCGGTGGCCCGATTCAATCCTGATACATTTCGGAAATTCTGCCGACACCCGCCCTCGGGATCATGCCATCGCCGGGTAAGACAGGCCCGGCGGCATCCGCTGAAAACTCAATCAGGAGATCCCCCATGAAGCGTTATCGTTCCCTCTCGCAGAAATTGATGGCAGCCGCTGTGTTCGCGGGCCTCGCCTCGGCCATATCGACGGCCGGCGCGTTCCCCTCGCCCAAACCCGATCCGGAGGAGCGGCTGGCGGCGATGCTTTGGCGTATCCACGGCGAGCTGAACCTGAACGGCGAACAGGACGGTCTGTGGAAACGCGCAGAAGACGATACCCGGCAGATGACGAAGTCGCACCGCGAGCGCTTCGAGACCGCCCAGAAGGACATCAAGTCGGCGCTGAGCGATGGCAGCGCCGACCTTCGCGCCCTCTTCGACAAACTGGACGCGGACAAGAGCAGCGTCGAAGCCAGGATGAAGGAAAACCGGAAACTGTGGCTTAGCTTCTACGACAGCCTGGATCCGACCCAGAAAAAGACCGTAAACGCCCAACTGCTGGCCGAACTCGATAGAATGGGCCCCATGCCAGCCGATGGCAAATGCCGATTCGCTCCCGGAAAAGCCGAAGGCAATCCCCTCCCCCCGAAATAGCAGCTCCATGCAGGCACCGACCACACGTATTTTGATCGTGGATGACGACGTCGAGATTCGGAATCTGCTCGGCGGATACCTCTCGCGCTTCGGCATGGAAGCCGTCGGTGTCCACGATGGCGCAGAGATGAAAAAAGCGCTGGCGGAAAGTTCGTTCGACCTCGTCGTACTGGATCTGATGCTGCCGGGCGAAGACGGCCTGAGCCTGTGCCGGTCGCTCCGCGGCGAGAGCGATATCCCGGTCATCATGCTGACGGCCAGGGGCGATCCCATGGACCGGGTGGTCGGCCTGGAACTCGGCGCCGACGACTACGTGGCCAAGCCGTTCGAGCCGCGTGAACTGGTGGCTCGCATCCAGACCATCCTCCGGCGCGCCCGGCACGAGCGCGAAACGGAAAGCCCCGAAGCCTCCGACATCGCCGTGGAATTCGAAGGGTGGCGGCTGCACCGGGTGCTCCGGCAACTGACCTCGCCCGAAGGCATGGTCGTTCCCCTTTCCAATGCCGAATTCCGCCTGCTGAGCGTGTTCATCGAGCGTCCGAACCGCATTCTGACCCGCGACCAGCTGCTCGACTATGCCCGTGGCCGGGCCATGGAAGTCTTCGACCGCAGCATCGACCTGCTGGTGTCCCGGCTGCGCCAGAAACTGCAGGACGACCCCAAGAATCCCAGGCTCATCAAGACCATCCGCGGCGAAGGTTATTTCTTCAGCGCCCAGGTAAGCAAATGCGGCGCCTGATCCCGGACACGCTGTTCATCCGCCTGTTCCTGCTGCTGCTGGTGACCTTGACCGCCAGCCACTTCCTGGGCATGGCGGTCGTGTTCAACCTGGAATTGTCCGAACCTCCGCCTCTACCGCCGGCCCCGGCGCAGCCGGCTCCCCAGGCTCACCTCCCGCCCCTGCCGGAGTGGCTGTCCCGGCCGCCTCCGCCGGCCGACTTCCCGCCGCCGAAGGACAATTTCGGCTGGCGCGTGCCGGGGCTGGAGCCGACGCCCGCTCCCCCGCCGCAGCCCACTGTGGAGCAGGCTTCCGGCGATGTCATGGGCACTGGAATGTCCCTCCCCTACCGCCCGCACGGTGGCTGGATCAACGCGGCGATGCGGCTCGTCGCCCTGGGGTTGACGGCATGGATCGGCGCCCGCTGGCTGTCCCGGCCCATCATCCGCATCGCTCGGGCTGCCGAGCATTTCGGCGACAGCCTCAGTAGCCAGCCGCTGGAGGAAAGCGGCCCCGCCGAGGCCCGCCAGGCCGCCCGCGCGCTCAACCGCATGCAGGCGCAACTGCTGGAACAAATCCGCCAGCGCAGCCAGTTCCTGGCGGCAGTATCCCATGATTTGCGCACGCCGATCACCCGCCTCAACCTCCGAGTCGAAGGTGTGGAACCGCCCGAACTCCGCGAAAAACTGCACGAGGACCTGCGCGAGATGTCGATCATGCTGGGATCGACCCTGGATTATCTGCGCGGCCATGTCGAACCCGAGCCGCTGCAGCCGCTGGACGTCGAAGCCCTGGTGAATTCGCTCGCGGAGGACGCGCAGGATCAGGGCCAGGAAGTCAGCGTCAGCGGCGAAGCCAGGCCGATCACGGCTCGTCCCATCGCACTGCGGCGCTGCCTGGACAACCTGATCGTCAATGCATTGCGCTACGGCCAGAGCGCCGAAATCACGCTGAAGGATACACCGGGGAATCTGGTCATCGAGGTGAGGGACCACGGGCCGGGCATTCCGGACGACCAGCTCGAAGCGGTCTTCGCGCCCTTCGTCCGGCTCGAGACCTCCCGCAACCGCGCCTCCGGCGGCACCGGCCTGGGGTTGTCCATCGCCCGCGACGTCGCCCTCGGCCATGGCGGCCGCCTGACCCTGCGCAACTGCCCCGACGGCGGGCTCATCGCCCGGCTCAATCTCCCGCGTAAGTGATTCGCCGCGGCGCGCGGATCCGGCCGGCGTCCGTTTTTCACACTTTCCCGCTAAACTTGAACCGGACCGGATGATTTCCTACCGTTCGGCTGGCCCCGCCCCGATGGAGAAACGCAATGAGCGGCCCCAAGTTCAGCGACGTCACGCATCCCACCGATCTGGGCGACCACGGCAGAGGTACAGGCCCGGTCCGCCGGCAGCGGCCGGTCTACGCCGACCTGCTCCCTCCCTGCAACAACGCCTGCCCGGCCGGCGAGAACATCCAGGCCTGGCTGGCCGAGGCCCAGGCAGGCCGCTACCGGCATGCCTGGCGGATCCTGATGCGGGACAACCCGATGCCGGCGGTGCACGGCCGCGTCTGTTACCACCCCTGCGAATCCCATTGCAACCGCAACGAAGTCGACGAGGCGGTGAGCATCCATGCGGTGGAACGCTTCCTGGGTGACCTCGCCCTGCGGGAGGGCTGGGAAGCGGAGACCGAGGCGCCGCCCAGCGGCCAGCGGGTGCTGGTGATCGGCGCCGGACCCAGCGGGCTGTCGGCCGCCTATCATCTAGTGCGCCTGGGCCATGAGGTCGAGATCCACGAGGCGGGCCCCTTGGCCGGCGGCATGATGCATTTCGGCATCCCCGCCTACCGCCTGCCACGCCGAGAATTGGAGCAGGAAGTCCAGCGCATCGAGCGGATGGGGGTCAGGATCAGGCTCAACCACCGGGTCGACGATGTGCTCGAGGAAAAAACGGCAGGCCGCTTCGACGCCGTCTTCCTCGCCATCGGCGCACACCTGAGCAAACGGGTCGAGATCCCATCCCGCGACGCCGGCAAGATTCTCGACGCCGTGAGCTTCCTGCGCCAGGCGGCCAGCGGCGACCCGCCCAAGCTGGGGCGCCGGGTCGCCATCTACGGCGGCGGCAATACCGCGATGGACGCGGCCCGCACCGCCAAGCGTCTGGGCGCGGAGGAAGCCCTCATCATCTACCGCCGCGACCGCGAGCACATGCCGGCCCATCCGTTCGAGGCCGACGAGGCGCTGGAGGAAGGCGTCAGGATCAACTGGCTGCGCAGCATCAAGCAGATCGACCAGACCCGCATCCAGGTGGAGGTCATGCGTATCGACGAACGCGGCTATCCGCAGCCGACCGGGGAATTCGAGACCCTGGAAGCCGACGCCCTGATCCTCGCCCTGGGGCAGGACACCGACACCGCCTTCCTGCACAAGATCCCCGGCATCCGCTTTAAGGACGACGGCACCGTGCTGGTGGACCCCAACATGATGACCGGCAAGGCGGGCATCTTCGCCGGCGGCGACATGGTGCCCAGCGAGCGCACCGTCACCGTGGCGGTCGGCCACGGCAAGAAAGCGGCCCGCCACATCGACGCCTATCTGCGAGGATCGGCGTATGTTCCGCCCCCCAGACACCCCATCGTCGGCTTCGACAAATTGCACGTCTGGTATCTGACCGAGGCCGACCAGCGCGAGCAACCCCAGCTCGACCCGGCCCTCCGGGCCTACGGCTTCGACGAGGTCGTGCAGGGGCTGAGCGAATCCGAGGCGCTGTTCGAGGCCCGGCGCTGCTTCTCCTGCGGCAACTGTTTCGAATGCGACGGCTGCTACGGCGCCTGCCCCGAACAGGCCATCGTCAAGCTGGGGCCGGGCAAGCGCTACCGCTACGACTACGACCGCTGCACCGGCTGCGCCGTGTGCTACGAGCAATGCCCCTGCCATGCCATCGAAATGATCAGCGAACCGGGAGCCTGAGACCATGCATCCGACCACGGAAACCACGCTCGAGGGCAACGAGGCGGTGGCTTACATCGCCTACCGGATCAATGAGGTATGCGCGATCTATCCGATCACCCCCTCCTCCACCATGGCCGAACTGGCCGACCAGTGGGCGGCCGAGGGCAAAACCAACATCTGGGGCAACGTGCCGCTGGTGGTGGAGATGCAGAGCGAAGGCGGGGCCGCCGGCGCGGTGCACGGCGCGCTGCAGACAGGTGCCCTGACCACCACCTTCACCGCCTCGCAGGGTCTCTTGCTGATGATCCCGAACATGTACAAGATCGCCGGCGAGCTCACCCCTACGGTGTTCCATGTCGCGGCCCGCTCGCTCGCCGCCCAGGGCTTGTCCATCTTCGGCGACCATTCCGACGTCGCCGCCGTGCGCCCCACCGGCTTCGCCCAGCTCGCCTCCAGTTCGGTGCAGGAGGCGCACGACATGGCCCTGCTGGCCCAGGCCGCCAGCCTGGAATCACGGATTCCGTTCGTGCATTTCTTCGACGGCTTCCGGACCTCGCACGAGGTCAACAAACTGAGCCTGATCGCCGACGAAGACATCCGCGCCATGATCGATCCCGCCAAGGTCCGGGAGCATCGGACGCGGGCATTGAACCCCGACCATCCCTTCATCCGCGGCACCGCCCAGAACCCGGACGTCTATTTCCAGGGCCGGGAGACCGTCAACCCGTTCTATGCCCGCTTGCCCGGAATCGTGCAGGCGCAGTTCGACAAATTCGCCGGACTCACCGGCCGGCGGTACCGCTTGTTCGATTACTTCGGCGACCCGCAGGCCGAGCGGGTAGCCGTGATCCTCGGCTCCGGCGGGCAGACCCTGCGCGAAACCGTAGCCTTCCTGTGCCGGCAGGGCGAGAAGGTCGGCGTGGTGCAGGCACGCCTTGCTCTGCCCTTCTCCGCGCCCCACTTTTTGGCCGCGTTGCCGGCGAGCGTCCGGGCCATCGCGGTGTTGGACCGGCTCAAGCTGCCGGGTTCCACCGGCGAGCCGCTCTACACCGACGTCGTCACAGCGCTGACGGAACGCGGCGCCGCGCCGCGCGTCATCGGCGGTCGCTATGGCCTCTCCTCCAAAGAGTTCACCCCGGCCATGGCCAGGGCGGTGCTGGACGAGCTCGCCCAACCGCAACCCAAGAACCACTTCACCATCGGGATCCGCGACGACGTCTCCCACACCAGCCTGGACTACGACGAGCGCTTCGAGATCGAGCCGGACGACGTGGTACGCGCCCTGTTCTTCGGCTTGGGCGCCGACGGCACGGTGGGCGCCAACAAGAACAGCATCAAGATCATCGGCGAATCCACGCCGCTGCACGCCCAAGGCTACTTCGTCTACGACTCGAAGAAATCCGGTTCCCGCACCGTCTCCCACGTGCGCTTCGGCCCCCGCCCGATCGAATCCCCCTATCTCATCCGCTCGGCCGGCTTCGTCGGCTGCCACCAGTTCAACTTCGTGGAGAAGATCGACGTGCTGGAGCACGCCCGCAAGGGCGCGGTATTCCTGCTCAACAGCCCGTATGGACCGGACGAGGTGTGGGACCGTCTGCCCCGTACCGTCCAAGAAAGCATCATCGAGAAGGGCATCGCCTTCTACGTCATAGACGCCTCGAAAGTAGCGGCCGAATCGGGCATGGGCAACCGCACCAACACCATCATGCAGACCTGCTTCTTCGCCATCTCCGGCGTGCTGCCGCGCGAGGAGGCGATCGAGCGGATCAAGGCCTCGATCCACAAAACCTACGGCAAGAAAGGCGAGGACGTGGTCAAGAAGAACTTCGCCGCGGTGGACCATACCCTGGCGCATCTGTACCGGGTGGAAGTGCCGGCGCAAGCCAACAGCCGCCTGGAAATGCCGCCGCCGGTACCGCCCGAGGCGCCGGAATTCGTCCAGCGGGTAACGGCAGCCATGATGGCCGGGACCGGCGATGCCCTGCCGGTATCCGCCCTGCCGGTCGACGGCACTTACCCTTCCGGCACCACCCGTTGGGAGAAGCGCAACATCGCCGACACGGTCCCCGTATGGGAACCGGACATCTGCATTCAATGCGGCAACTGCAGCTTCGTCTGCCCGCACAGCGTAATCCGCTCGAAGTTCTATCCGGACTCGCGGCTCGCGGGTGCGCCCGCCGGCTTCAAATCCGCCTCCATCAACGCCCGAGGCTTCCCCGAAACCCGTTACACCTTGCAGTTCTACGTCGAAGACTGCACGGGCTGTGGCCTATGCGTGGAGGTCTGCCCGGCGCGCAGCCCGCGCGAAACCGGCGTCAAGGCAATCAACATGCGGCCGAAGGCACCGATCCTGGAGCAGGAGCGCACCAGCATCCGTTTCTTCGAACAACTGCCCGTCAACGACCGCTCGCGGGTAGACTTCTCGTCGGTGCGCGGCGCACAGTTCCTGGAGCCGCTGTTCGAATTCTCCGGCGCCTGCGCCGGCTGTGGCGAAACGCCCTATGTGCGCCTGCTTTCCCAGTTGTTCGGCGACCGCCTGCTGGTGGCCAACGCCACCGGCTGCTCCTCGATCTACGGCGGCAACCTGCCCACCACGCCCTGGACCAAGAACGCGGAAGGCCGCGGCCCGGCCTGGTCGAACTCGCTGTTCGAGGATAACGCCGAATTCGGCTTAGGCTTCCGGCTCAGCGCCGACAAGCATCTTGCCCTTGCCCGCCAGCGACTGGAGGAACTCGGGCAGCGGCTTCCGGCCGGACTGGCCGACGAAATACGGAACGCGCCGCAACTCACCGAATCCGAGATCCGCCACCAACGGGAACGTGTCGCGGCCCTGAAATCCTCCTTGCAAGACATCGACGGCGAAGCGGCTCGAGACCTGCTGTCGGTGGCCGACCATCTGGTCCGGCGCAGCATCTGGATCGTCGGCGGCGACGGCTGGGCCTACGACATCGGCTCGGCCGGGCTCGACCACGTCCTCGCCAGCGGCCGGGACGTCAACGTTCTGGTGCTGGACACCGAGGTGTATTCCAACACCGGGGGCCAGATGTCGAAATCGACCCCGCTCGGCGCCGTCGCCAAATTCGCCGCCGCCGGCAAGCCGGTCGCCAAGAAGGACGTGGCGCTGCAGGCCATCGCCTACGGCAACGTGTATGTGGCCCGGATCGCCATGGGCGCCAATCCCCAGCAGGCATTGCTGGCGCTGCGCGAGGCCGAGGCCTATCCCGGCCCCTCGCTGGTCCTGGCCTACAGCCACTGCATCGCCCACGGCATCGACATGCGGCAAGGCTTGAAGCAGCAGGACCTGGCTGCCGCCAGCGGGCATTGGCCGCTGATCCGCTACAACCCGGCGCTGCGGCAATCCGAACGGAACCCCTTCGTACTGGACTCGCCCCGCCCCCGCGTCAAGCTCAAAGACTATGCTATGAACGAGCTGCGCTACCGGATGCTGGCGCGCTCCCATCCAGCGGAAAGCGAGCATTTGATGATGCTGGCGCAGCAGGTGGTCGACCAGAAGTGGGGGATCTACGAGGAAATGGCGAGCCGGACCGGCGCCCACTTCCACCCCGACGCCAGCGTCAAGGCCCAATGATCGAGGAGATGCAATATGGACCTCAGCACAACCTATATGGGACTGCCCTTGAAGCATCCGGTCGTCGCCTCGGCCTCCCCGCTTTCCGAAAGCCTCCACGGCATCAGACGGCTGGAAGACGGCGGCGTCGCAGCCATCGTTCTGTTCTCCCTGTTCGAAGAGCAGATCCGGCATGAAAACGAGGTGTTCTCACAGCTGATGGCCTCCGGCAGCGAAAGCTTCGCCGAATCGTTGAGCTATTTTCCGGCGGCCGCCGATTATCACGCCGGACCGGAGCGCTATCTCGAACTGATCCGGCGGGCCGTCGAAGCCGTCGACATTCCGGTCATCGCCAGTTTGAACTGCATGAGCGACGAAGGCTGGATCGACTACGCGCGGCAAATCGAACAGGCCGGCGCACGGGGACTGGAACTGAACATCTACGGCATCGAAACCGATCCCCGCATCTCCGGCAGCGACATCGAACAGCGCTACGTGGACATCCTTACCGCCGTCAAGTCGGCGGTGCGCATTCCGGTCGCCTTGAAGCTCAGCCCGTTTTTCAGCGCCATGGCCCACATGGCCATGCGCCTCGAACAGGCCGGCGCCGACGCGCTGGTGCTGTTCAACCGCTTCTACCAGCCGGACGTCGACATCGAGCGGCTGGAGGTTCTCCCTTCGCTGGAACTGAGCAGCCCCGGCGAAATACGCCTGCCCTTGCTCTGGATCGCCCTGCTGCACGGCAAATTCGCCCCGTCGCTGGGCGCAACGACCGGCGTAGCTGGCGCCGGAGAGATCGTCAAATATCTGCTCGCGGGAGCCGACGCCGTCATGACGGCGTCGGCCCTGCTACGGCACGGCCCCACCTACGCCGCGGTGCTCGTGAAAGGCCTCGAGCACTGGATGGACGCCCACGGATTCGCGTCCCTCGCCCTGCTCAAGGGCAGCATGAGCCATGGCAGGATCGCAAATGCCAGCGCCTACGAACGGGCCAATTACATCAAGGTCCTGGAGTCTTTTCAGATTCCGCCGGTCTGAACATGGAACGAAAAAAAAGGCGCGGCCCGGAAGCCGCGCCTTCCCGCAACGAAAAACCGTTGCGACTCAATGATGAGGCTTCGCGGCAGGTGTTGCGGGAGCGGCGGCAGCCGGCGCCGGCGAGGCAGCCGTATCGCCCTTGACCGTGACCTTGTCGCGATTCTTGGACAGAATGCCGTCCTTGATGCCCTTGACGCGCTTCAGGTCGTCGACCGACTTGAAGTTGCCGTTAGCCTCACGGTCCTTCACGATGGCGTCTGCCTTGGCTTTTCCCACCCCGGTCATCGTCGCGGCAATTTCCTCGGCGGTCGCGGTGTTGATATCCAGGGGCTCGGCCCAGGCTGCAATGCTGAAAAACATGAGCAGAAGCAAAGCGAACAGCTTTTCCATATTTATCTCCAACTTATGGTTTACAGGAGATTTTTACTATAGAAGAAACCCTCCGAAAAGCAATGTGGCCGTGTAGCCACCGGGCGGGGCTTGCCGTGCCCGGCCCTGGCTGGGTAAAGTGCCTCTCCTGTTGAACCCGCGCCCAGACTTCCTAAACAAACCCATCGTGAGGGCATTCCATGGATCAAGATAAAGCTTTCCGCCGCACCCTGGCCGGACTCGCCACGACCGCCGTTTTGCTGGCCGGGTGCGGCAGCGAAACACCGGAGCCAGCCAAGACTTCAGCTCCCGCCGCCACAACGAGCTCCGCCCCATCAGTTCCTCCGCACATTCCGGTGACTCAATCCGAGCACCAGATTTTCGAAAAACTTTACGTTGAAAAGTGCGTCCAGGGGCAGCAGAACGATCCCGACAACCTCGTCAAGAACGACCAGGAGTTGGGACGGATATGCGAGTGCATGGCGAAGGAGATATCGCAACGGATCAGCAAGGCCGAGGCCGTGCATTTCAATCAGAAAGGGGAGTTTCCGTTCGACCTGGTCATCATGAGCAACCAGGCCGCGAACCACTGCCTGGGTTCGCCGTAAGAGCCGGCGCCATCTCCGGCCAACGGCCGCGCGAATCCCGATCGGCGCGCCGCCTGCACTGGGCCGCCGATCGGGGTTCCATCCGGGCGGGCTCTATCCCGCAGGCACCTCAGGGACCGTCGGGGAGATTGCCGCTGATCGTCGACTGCTTCCCCTTGAATGTGATGGTTCCCGACACCCCGCCATTGCTGGCCGCGATGTTGCCGGTAATCACGGAACCGGTGATCGTGGTTATCGAGCCCTGGGCACTCTTGAGTCCACCACCGTCTCCGCCGGACTGGTTGCCGTTCAGGACGGAATTCTTGAGATAGGCGGAACCGAAGCTGTAAATCCCGCCGCCGCCGGCGCCGGCCTTGTTGCCGGTCACCTCGGACCCGTACAGGGACAGGGTTCCCCAACCCGAGGCGGAACTGTTGTTGTAGACCCCGGCGCCGTCCAGGCCGGCGCTGTTCCCGGTGACCTGCGACTGCTTCAGGGTGGTCGTGCCGTAATTGTAAATGCCCCCGCCGTTGTTCACAGCGTTGTTCCCCATCACCACCGAACCGACCAGCGTCAGGTTGCCGTAGTTGAGAACCCCGGCGCCGTCCCCAACGCCGCCGCCACCGGTGATGGTGAGATTCTTGACCTTGACCTTGTTGGCCGCTCCCAGGATGGTCAGCACCGTGCCGCTGCCGGCGCCGAACAGGGTCGGCGCCGTGCCTTTGCCTTGAAGTTCGACGTTTTTCCAGACCACGAAATGGCCGACGCAGGTCCCGGATATCTCCAGGGTACCACCCGACTTGATGGCGTCCAGCTCCGACTGAAGATTGGTCGGACAATACACCCGTTTGGCCAGGGCGGGTTCGGCCATCGACGCCAGGAGGACGAGAATCACCCCGGACCGGGGCCCTATCCTTGCTGCTCCGCTGACTCGCCTCACCTGACGCTTTCCATCGTTCATAACCACCTCGCATTGTTCTTGGGAAGGACGCGCGGACCGGCCTCCGGCACGCACGGGCAAGAGCCTGCCGACATGCACATGGCGTGTCAATACGGACCCGCGGCGGCGAATCCGCAGGCGGCAGACACCGCGGCGGATTCTACAAGTGTTTCATGTGGATATTCAGGATCTTGACGCGGTAGGCGATCTGCCTCGGGGTCATGTCGAGCAGGCGCGCCGCCTTCGCCTGCACCCAGCCGCTCTGCTCGAGCGCGGCGATGATCCGCTCCCGCTCGTCCAGGTTGTCATCCTCCAGGTCGGCCTTGTAGGAAGCGACGTCGGCAACCGTCGACAGCTTTTCCTTGAGCCCGGTCAACGCGATAACCTCGCTGTCGATGACCCCTTCGCGGCTCATGATCGCCGCGCGCTCGAGCAGATTTTCCAGCTCGCGCACGTTACCGGGCCAGTCGTGCCGCATCAGTGAACGGATGGCACTCTCCTTGACTTCCAGCGACCGGTCTCCCTGGTTGCGGGAAATCCTGCCCAACAGAAAACGGGAGAGTTCGGGGATGTCCTCCTTGCGCTCCCGCAGAGGCGGCATCTGGATGGGCATCACGTTGAGGCGATAATAGAGGTCCTCGCGGAATGCCCCTTCTTCCACCGCAGACTCGAGATCGCGGTTGGTCGCCGCGATGATCCTCACATCGACCTTGAGCGTGTGAATCCCGCCGACCCGTTCGAATTCGCCCTCCTGCAGCACCCGCAGCAGCTTGGCCTGGAACGCCGGGGAAATCTCGCCGATCTCGTCCAGGAACAGGGTTCCATGGTTGGCCAATTCGAACCGCCCTTTGCGCTGGTTGACTGCGCCGCTGAAAGCGCCTTTCTCATGGCCGAACAGTTCCGACTCGAGCAGATTCTCGGGCAGCGCCGCACAGTTCAGCTTCACGAAGGGGCCGCTCGCCCGCGGAGAATTGAAGTGGATCGCGCTGGCGATCATCTCCTTGCCGGTGCCCGATTCGCCCCGGATCAGCACCGTGGTATTCCATTTCGCGACCTGGCGCACGGTCTCGAACACGCGCATCATCGGCGGGGTTCTCCCGATGATGTTCTCGAAGCCGTAATTCGAGCGCAGCGTCTGCTGCAACTGCTCGCACTGAGTCGTGAGATCGCGCTGCTTCTGTTCCATGCCACGCAGCAAACCCACGCTTTGCGCAACCAGATTGCTCACCATTTCCAGAAACCGGGCACGCTCGCCGAGCAGTTCGCGCTCGCTGGGCTGGGCGGCCAGCACCCCCAGCAGTTCGTCCCTGCCCACGTGGATCGGCGAACCGATGAAGGGCAGCTCCGGATCGTACAGTCCGAGGCGGCCGAGAAAACGCGGCTCGTCGGCAATGCGCTCCACCACAATGGTGCAGTTCGCTTCCAAAATGGTGCCGATCAAGCCTTCGCCCGGCTCATAGCGCACGGGTTCGTCGGAAATCCGTCCGGCTTCGCCCCGCCGCAGCACTGCCAATACCAATGCATCCGTTTCCGGCTCCCGCAGCGCGATCATTCCGGAGCGCAAATCGGCTTGCTCGTGCAGGACGTTGAGCACGCCTTCGAGCTTGCCTTTGAGTTCGGCGGTACTGTTCAGGACCTGACCGACCTGATAAAGGGCTTCGAGCTCCCGCTCGATCAATTCGTAACGATCAACCATGAGAAACCTTCGCAGGCCTCTCCGGCTGCGTTTGTCTGATTTCAAACTGCATATGGATTCGGCAGCCCTCGTTGTAGTCCGGATCGATACGGATCAAGCCGTTATGCTGGTTGACGATCTCGTGAGCGACGGCCAGCCCCATGCCGACATGCTGGCGACCCAAGCTCGCCTTGGTGGTGAAAAACGGCTCGAACACCTGGGTTCGCAACCCCGGAGATATCCCAGGCCCGGTATCCTCGATAGTGATGTGGATCAGCTGGTCGCGCGTCCAGGTGTGGATGCGCAGTTCGCGCTGTCGGGAATGCGCCATGGCATCGATGGCGTTCTCGATCACCTGCTTGAACAATGAGCGCAACCGGTTCTCCGAGCCGCGCAGACTGGGCAAGACCGGGGTCGGCACCCACTCCACTACGATGCCACTGGCGAGCAAGCGCTCGGTCAGCAGGGTGATGGCATCATGCAGCACTTGGTTCAGATTGACCGGCTTGAAGGCATTGTTGTCGGTGTGGGGAATGCATTTCTCCAGGGTGCCGATCGATGCTTCCCCGGCCGCGATGACCTGTTGCAGCAGATCGCGCACTGCCACATTGCCCACATCGTCGCCGCGGCGGTCCAGGAGGTTCTTGGCGGCGCCGATCAGGTTCAGCGGCCCCTGGATCTGGTGGATTGCGGCGAACAGCGTTTCCTTGAGGCTCTCGAGCTTTTCCTCCTCGGCCATCAGGGCCTGGAGACCGCGCAGGCGGTATTGGTCCTGCTGCTTCTTCTGCTGGGTGACGTCATCCACCGTCAGCAGCAGATAGCCTTTCTCCGAGCCGGAGAAAAACCCATCGACCGTGCCCTCCTCATGGCGGAACCATTGACCGGCACAGGAGAACCAGCGCGAGGGCCTGCCGCCCCCCGGATCGAAACGCAACTCCAGATTCCTGAACGCCTTTTCGCGGTGCCAGAAATCGCTCCATTCCTCGCCCGACTCCTCCCGCAGCAATTTCAGGAATAGCAGCGCTGGCTCCTCGACCTTCAGATCGCTCGCCAGCGCCTTGTACATCAGGTTGTCCAGAACGATGCGGCCGTTCTCGTCGATCAGCACCGCTGAAACCGGGATCGATGCCACCACGGTTTCCAGGAACAGCGTCTGCTGCCGAACCTGCTGCTGCAGCAGATACTCTTCCGTGACGTCGCGATGCATACCGATGAAGTGCGTGGTCTCTCCCGCCTCGTTCAGCATGGGAGCGACCGTGAGATCCGCCAGATAGCGCCGGCCGTCCCTGTGGCGGTTCAGCAGACGGCCGCGCCAGGGCTGCTGCCGGGTGATGCATCCCCATAGTTCCCGGTAAACCTCCGGCGGGGTACGCCGGTCCGACAGCATCGATTCGTTGCGCCCGACGCACTCTTGTGGTGCATAGCCGGTAATTTCGCTGAAAGCCGCGTTGACGTACAGAATGTTGGCTTTCAAGTCCGTGATCGAAATCGCCACTGGTGCCTGATCCACCGTCGCGCGCACCAGGGAGAACGGGAGATCGCGATTCGATGCGTTCTCAGAGTTCGACAAGTCTATTGGCACAGTAACACCTCCTTCGATACGCAATGAGGCAATATGTGTGCCCGTGAAGTTCCGGCAGGGAGTTCTCGCAGTGCCCGCAGGCCGCCTTGGCTACTACCGGTAGCGACCCGCCCCGAGTAAACTAGGCGCGTCCCCACACGGAGTACCTCGACATGAAAGGCGACAATCAAGTCATCGAATACCTCAACAAGGTTCTCACCAACGAGCTGACCGCCATCAACCAGTATTTCCTGCATGCCCGGATGTTCAAGAACTGGGGATTCGGAAAGCTCAACGAACACGAATACAAGGAATCCATCGACGAGATGAAGCATGCCGACCGCCTCATCGAGCGGATCCTGTTCCTGGAAGGCCTGCCGAACCTGCAGGACTTGGGCAAGCTCAAGATCGGCGAAAATCCCGAGGAAATGCTGCGCTGCGACCTCCAACTCGAGCACCAGGCACTGCCTCTGCTCAAGGACGCCATCGCCTACTGCGAAAAATGCGGCGACTATGTCAGCCGCGAGCTGTTCGAGGACATCCTCGAAAGCGAGGAGGAGCACGTCGACTGGCTGGAAACCCAGTTGGAACTGGTCGGCAAGGTGGGACTGCAGAACTATCTGCAATCCCAAATGTGAATCACCCGGGACAGATGTCCTGCGCGAAGGCCGTTCTCCGAAAGCGGCCTTCTTTTTGCGCTAATCTCCTATCTTTCCATACGCGCCCGTGCGCCGAAGCAGATGCGCAGAATGAAGTATGCGGTCAGGACGACCAGCATGACCACCGTGATTTCCACCCAGTTCATCTCATATCTCATCGTTCCGAACTCCGGTCAATAAGAAAAAGTCGCGTCGGGCGGCGTTGCGCCCTCAGGCTGGCCGGACGGAAATCTCTCCGCCCAACACCTGCGCCTGACAGGCCAGACGGTTGTTCTTCCCGGCCATGTTTTCCCGCAGTATCTTGTCTTCCAGAACGGACGGTTCACTCAGATTGTCCCAGCCGGCGGTGACTACCATGAGACAGGTTCCGCAGTCTCCCTCCCTGCAACCGTAAATGATTCCGGCCCCGACCTTCTCCGATATTTCGATCATTCGGGTTCCGGCCGGGACGGTGACGGTGACACCGATGTCTTCAAAGGTAACTGTGGCTTTGGCCATCGCCGGGAACTCCCCTATCCGTTGCTTGCCCGCATCCAAGCAGCGGCCGTGCCAAGAATGAATTTTCTGTTACTTCAAAAGCTTAAAGCTTTCTCGCCTGTCGGATTTACGACATGGAATCGCCACCGCTTGTCGCAAAACCGACAGATCGTGCCGCAGCGAAGGGAGTTTTGATCGTGCCGACACCGGGCGGGGTGTCGGCGGACGGACGGTGAGGAGGGAAGCGGCTCGGCTTAGCGCGATGGACTCGAGTGCCGCGGCAACTCAGTTCGATTCCTTGAAATCGTAAACCACGGCTTTGTCCACCAGCGGCTTGAGGGACTCGTCGATCACTTTTCGATGTTCGGGATGCGCCAGATAGTCCCGGAGCGCCTGATCGTTTTCGAACGTGGCCACCACCCCTACATCGTAGGAGCTGTCGACTACGGCTCGGTCTCCGGTCAGCACCGTACCCACCCGGTAATGGAGAACCATGGGAAGTTTCCCCAGGCGCCGGCTATTTTCGATGTACTGCTGCCGTGCGGCCGGGCTGCCATGATCCTTGAGCCAAACGATGACGACATGCTGCACCCGCCCGCCGCCCGCCGGAATCACCTCGGACGAACCAAGCGGGGAAAACGCGCAACCGAACAGAACCCATCCGAATACAAAAAATCGCTTGAACATCGTCTTATCCCTCGTTGTGATGGAAAAAGCCCGACACCGGCTCAATGCGCCAGCTTGAGGGTGATCACGCCGGCGACGATCAACGCCGCGCCCAAATAACGCCCCAGGCTGGCCGGATCACCGAAAAACCATACGCCGATGAAAAATGTACCGGCAGCCCCGATGCCGGTCCACACGGCGTAGGCCGTACCTATGGGTATCTCCCGCTGCGCCAGCCAGAGGAAAAGGCCGCTCAGCGCCATGCATAGGACCGCCAGGACGAGCCCGGGCAGACGCGCGCCTTCGTTTTGCGACAGCTTGAAGCCGAGCGGCCAACCGATTTCCAGACAGCCGGCCAGGAACAGATAGGCCCAGCTCATACCTTCAGCGGCTCAGTTTCCAGGCCAAAACACCGAGGGCGATCCCGGCCCCAAGCAGCCGCAGCACATCGCCTGCAACGCTGTCCTCGGCGGCGGCCTGCTCAGCCGGCTCATGGCCCCGCCCCCCCAATGAACGGACCGCGTCAGCAGGCGAAAGCCCCACCAGCGCGAACAACCCCTCCACATCGCCCGCCTGGATGTCGACCGCGATGAGGCCCAGAACCGCCGCCAGTTCGGCGAAGAACGTGAGCGACTCCAGCGCCCTCGAATGATAGTGGAGAGTGATGCTGCCGGTCGCCGGATTGACCGCGGCATGATGGATTCCCGCCACCTTGGAGAGACGCGCGGCGAGCTGCTCCGCATCCTGCGGGCGCCCCTTGAGGCGTTCGGACCTCAACCGGATGCGGCCCGGTACGGCGTGCGTCACGTGCAGTCCGTGCCGGTGGGAATCGTGATGGCTCTTGGCCCGGCCGTTCGTCATGGAAACCTCGCGTCCCGATGAATCATGAAAGGAATTCGGTGGAACATACCCGATCGCCCGGCTGCGCCGACTCCAACCGGCGCACCTGCGCGGCTGCGTCCGCGCTCCCCTCTTCCGGCGCCCAGGCTGCAAAGTCCTTGTCAGCGACCGGCGAATAGGGTCCCGGCTTCACCTCGAACATGACCGTCCTGGGCACCCGGCTGACCACCGTGTGCCAAGTCCCCGCGGGAATCTCGACGGCACAGTCGCCCCCGTCCGCCCTCAAGTCTATCCGTTCGGCGACACGTCCGTGATCGTCGAAAACCAACACCGAAAAAGCGCCCCGCACCACGACCATCAGTTCCCAGCCATCGGGTCGGGAATGGCGGTGCGGACGCGCGTAGGTGCCGGGCTCCAGAGCGTTGAACAGGCGTTGGACGGGATCCGCCAGTACCGGATGGACGTTGAGATTCTTGCGCAAACGGGCCGAGCACGCGGCTTCTTCGCTCAGCCCGGACAGCGTTCCGGCGGTGTAAAGCTTAAAATCAGCAGGCGAGGGCATTTACCTTTCGGGAGAAATCGTCGTGCGGAACCTAAGCATTCAGCGTATCCCGCCCGTATGAATCGCGCAATCACTCCGTTCCGGAACTGATAGAATCGGCGACAACTGCCGCGTACCGATTCCATACCATCCGGCCTCCATGAACGCCCCAGAAGCTGCACCCGCCGTAGTCGATCCGGCGTCCGCGCTGTCCCGGCTCGCTCGCGAAGCCGACTGGATCGGTCTGCGCCTTGTCGAAGAAACCAGCCAGCACCGCGCCGCCCGCAACGGCCGGCCCGAGCGGAACCAAGTGCATGGCAGCCGGGGCGCAATGGTCGAAGCCGTGGTGGACGGCAATCTGGCCTACGCGGCAACTTCGGACCTGTCGGAGACCGGCCTGCATGAAGCGGCGAGCCGCGCCGCCCGGCTGGCCCGGGCGGGTGCCCGCCACACCGTGGCGGTTTTTTCCCCAGGCCTGCGCCCCGCCGTGTTCGGCACAGCCACCGGCCCTTGCGAACGGCGCTTCGACGCCATCTCCCTGAGCGAACTGACGGCGAATCTGATCGCCGCCTGTGCCCGGCTGCGGGTCTCGGACAGGATCGTCGAAACGTCCGCGGAAATCATACTGACCGAACACTCGAGCCGTTACCTCACCTCGAGCGGCGCCGACATCGAGCAACGCTTCCACTTGGTCAGCCAGAACTTCATGGCGACTGCCCAGGATGGTTCGGAAACCCAGCGGCGCTCCCTCAACGGCCCTGTCGCCCGCTGCCTGCAGGGGGGACTCGAAACGATCGACTTCGAACTCATCTACAGGGAATGCGAGCAGGCCGGGCGGGAGGCGCTGGAGTTGCTCGACTCCGAAGATTGTCCGGACGACACCCGCGACCTGCTGCTGGCGCCGGACCAGATGTTGCTGCAGATCCACGAATCGGTCGGCCATCCCCTGGAACTGGACCGCATTCTCGGCGACGAGCGCAACTATGCGGGCTGGAGTTTCGTCAAACCGGAGGATTTCGGCCGACTGCGGTACGGCTCGCCCCTCATGAACATCCGCTTCGACCCCACCCTGCCAGGCGAATTCGCATCGTACCGCTTCGATGACGGCGGCAATCACGCCGACCGCCAATACCTGATCCGGGACGGACTGCTGCTGCGCGGGCTCGGCAGCCTGGAAAGCCAGGCCCGGCTCGGCCTCCCGGGCGTCGCCAATTTCCGTTCGGCAGGCTGGAACCGGGCGCCGATCGACCGCATGGCCAACCTCAACCTCGAACCCGGCGACAGCACCCTGGACGAAATGATCGCCTCGGTCGAACGCGGCATCTACATGAGCGCCAACCGCTCCTGGTCGATCGACGACTACCGGCGAAAATTCCAGTTCGGATGCGAATATGCGCGCCTGATAGAAGACGGACAGCTGACCCGTGTGGTCCGAAATCCCAACTACCGGGGCGTGAGCATCCCCTTCTGGCATTCGCTGAAGATGATCGGCAACCGGGAGAGCTTCGGCATTTTCGGCACCCCGTTCTGCGGCAAGGGCGAACCCAACCAGATGATCCGGGTCGGCCACGCCTCCCCCCATTGCCTGTTCTCCGGCGTGGAAGTCTTCGGGGGCGGCCGGTGAGCTTTGCGCGGGATGCCCATCGCCTCCTGGAACGGCTGAGCGACGACGCCTTCGCCGCGCTCCGTCCGGGGGAAGCCGCAAGTTTGAGCCTGTCGGGAGAAGACCAGACCTATCTCCGCTTCAATGCGGGCAAAGTCAGGCAGGCGACCGGGGTCCGCCAGTTGCGGCTGGAACTGGATTTTCGGGCTCAAGACCGCAGTGCGAAATTCACGACGGACCTGTCCGGTCGGGCGGACCGGGATATCTGCGACCTCCGCGCGCTGCTGGCGCGGGCCCGCTCGGAAGCCGCATCCCTGCCGCCCGACCCTTTCGCATCACCGATGGAAAATCACGGCCAGAGCGAGGAGTGGCACGAGGCCGCACTGCCCGACCCGGCGGCGGTCATCGACCAGATCGCCCTCGCGACCTCTGGCACTGACTTCGCCGGGCTGTTCGCCGCCGGCCCGCAGGTTCGTGCCGTACGGAATTCGACGGGGCAGCGCCACTGGTTTGGGACTTCCGGATTTTTCCTCGACTATTCCCTGTTCACCGTGAATTCAGCGGACGAAAACAAGGCGGTTAAAGGCTTACTGGGCGGCACCGACTGGAGCGCCGCCGATATTGCCGTCGCCATCGAAGCGGATCGCCAACGGCTCGATCAACTGCGGATTCCTTCCAGGACGCTGCCGCCGGGGGAATACCGCGCCTATCTCGCCCCTGCCGCCGTCGCCCATATCGTCGACCTGCTGTCCTGGGGCGCGGTCAGCTACGGCGCCTGGAAGAAGGGAGGATCGGCCCTGCGGCGGTGGATCGAGGGGGAAGCGCCCTTGTCCGACAAGTTCAGCCTGAGGGAAAATTTCGCGCTCGGACTCTGCCCGAGGTTCAATAGCCTTGGGGAAGCCGCCCCCGAGCAACTGTCCATCGTCGAACGCGGCGCGCTGAAGAATCTCTTGATCGGGGGACGCTCGGCCCGGGAGTACGGCGTGGCCTCCAACGGTGCCGAATCGGGTCTGTGGTCGGAAGAGCAGCTGCGCTCGCCGGAAATACAGCCCGGCGATCTGCCCGAACGCGATGTGCTGAAAAGGCTGGATTCGGGCCTTTACATCGGCAACGTGCACTACCTCAATTGGAGCGACCTGCAGAACGCCCGCTTGACCGGCATGACGCGGTACGCCTGTTTCCTCGTCGAGCAAGGGGAGATCGTCGCCCCGATCCACGACCTGCGTTTCGACGACAGCCTCTACCGCATCTTCGGTACGGAACTCGAGGCACTGAGCGACGCAGCCCGGCTGTTCCACTCCACCGACACCTATGAACTGCGCTCGCTGGGCGGCTCCAAGGTACCCGGCATCCTGCTGTCCCGCTTCAGGCTAACCCTCTAACCCGACTCCGTCCCACGACCAACCGCATGTTGAAAAGACACCCTACTTTCCCCGGCATCCAAGGCCCGGTCGTCACCATCGTCATGGACGGATTCGGCTACAGCCCCAAAACCGCCGGCAACGCCATTGCCCAAGCCTGCACGCCCACCCTGGACCGGCTGCTGGCGACCTGTCCGCATACCCTCCTCAAGGCGCACGGTAAGGCCGTGGGCATGCCCAGCGACGAGGACATGGGCAATTCCGAGGTCGGCCACAATGCGCTGGGTTCCGGCCAGGTCTACCACCAGGGCGCCGCCCTGGTCGCCGAAGCAATCGCCTCCGGCGCGCTGTTCGAAGGCACGGCATGGCGGGAAGTCGTCGCCAATGCCGGGAAACACGGATCAACCCTGCATTTCATCGGCCTGTTCTCCGACGGCAACGTCCATTCCCATATCGACCACCTCAAGGCGATGGTCGCGCGGGCCAAAACCGAAGGCCAACAGCGGGTGCGCATCCATATCCTGCTGGACGGCCGGGATGTACCCGAAACCTCCGCGCTGAACTACGTCGGCCCGTTCGAAGCCTTCCTCGCGGAACTCCGGAGCGAGGCGTTCGATGCCCGCATCGCCAGCGGCGGCGGACGCATGAACATCACCATGGACCGCTATGAAGCCGACTGGAGCATGGTCGAGCGCGGCTGGCGCGCCCATGTGCTGGGCGAGGCCCGGCATTTCGAATCGGCGGCACAGGCCATCGAGACGCTGCGTGCGGAACATCCCGGCGTCATCGACCAGGATCTGCCGCCCTTCGTCGTCGCCCACGACGGCGAACCCGTCGGCCGGATATTCGACAAGGACAGCGTGATCTTCTTCAACTTCCGCGGCGACCGGGCGATCGAAATGACCCGAGCCTTCGAAGACGAGGAGTTCGCGCCTTTCGACCGCGTGCGCCATCCCGGTGTGACCTACGCCGGCATGCTCCAGTACGATGGCGACCTCGGCATTCCCAGGCGCTATCTGGTGTCGCCCCCGGCCATCCGTGGCACGATGGGCGAATATCTGGCAGCGGAAGGCATCACCCAGCTTGCGATCTCCGAAACCCAGAAATACGGGCACGTCACCTATTTCTGGAACGGCAATCGCAGCGGCAAGTTCAACGAATCGCTGGAAACCTACGTCGAAATTCCTTCCGACAGGGTGCCGTTCGAGCAGCGCCCCTGGATGAAATCGGCAGAAATCACCGACGAACTGATCCGCCAGCTCAAAACCGGCAAGCACCGCACCGCCCGCGTCAACTACGCCAACGGAGACATGGTCGGGCACACCGGCAACTACCAGGCGACGATCATCGCCGTCGAAACCGTGGATCTGGCGCTGGCTCGGCTGCTGCCGGTGATCGATGCCCTCGACGGCGTGGCCCTGATCACTGCCGACCACGGCAACGCCGACGAAATGTACGAATTGGACAAGAAAACCGGCGAGCCCCAGCGAAGCCGGAGCGGCGCTCCCCAGGCCAAGACCTCGCACACGCTCAATCCGGTGCCGTTCATCTATTACGACCGCCGAAACCGAGCAGTCATTCAAAATCCGGCCGAGGCCGGCTTGAGCGCCGTCGCCGCCACCACGGTGAACCTGCTTGGCTACGAGGCGCCGGACACGTGGGACCGGGGACTGCTGGAGTTCAGATGAAATACTCAGCGTCGGTCAGAGGCAGGACCTACCGTTTTCCCGACCTCCGATGCCTCTTGGCCGCGGCCTCGCCACTGCGCTCCGCCGACGAACTGGCGGGTCTGGCGGCGGCCAGCGAAGAGGAGCGGGCCATGGCCCAGCGCATCCTCGCCGACGTGCCGTTGCGGCGGTTCCTGGAGGAACCGCTCATTCCGCCGGAACGGGACGAGGTCTCCCGGCTGATCCTGGAGCAGCACGATGCTTCAGCCTTCTCGCCGGTTGCATCGCTCAGCGTCGGCGAATTCCGCGAATGGCTGCTGGCGGAATCTGGCGACTTGAACGTCCTGGCCCGCGGCCTGACGCCGGAAATGGTGGCGGCGACCAGCAAGATCATGCGCAACCAGGATCTGATCGCAGTCGCCCGCCGTTGCAGCGTCATGACTCGATTCCGGAATTCCATCGGCTTGCCGGGCCGGCTCTCCACCCGCCTGCAGCCCAACCATCCGACTGACGATCCCAGGGGCATCGCCGCCAGCACCCTGGACGGCCTGCTTTACGGCAGCGGCGACGCCGTGATCGGCATCAATCCCGCCACCGACAATCTGGAAAACGTCCACGCCCTGCTGAACCTGCTCGACGAATTGCGCATCCGTTACGAGATTCCCACCCAGTCCTGCGTCCTGTCCCATGTGACGACCACCATGGAATTGATCCGCCGCGGCTCACCGGTCGATCTGGTGTTCCAGTCGATTGCCGGCACCGAGGCGGCGAACCGCAGCTTCGGCGTCGACCTCGCCATGCTGGGCGAAGCCCGGCAGATGGCACTCGAACTGAAACGAGGCACCCTCGGCGACAACCTCATGTATTTCGAAACCGGCCAGGGCAGCGCGCTGTCCGCCGGCGCTCACCACGGTCTCGACGCCCAGACCTGCGAGGCCCGCGCCTACGCCGTCGCCCGGGAATTTTCGCCGCTGCTGGTGAATACCGTGGTCGGCTTCATCGGCCCGGAATATCTCTACGACGGTAAGCAGATCATCCGCGCCGGCCTGGAAGACCATTTCTGCGGCAAACTGTTAGGTCTGCCGATGGGCTGCGACGTCTGCTACACCAACCACGCCGAAGCGGACCAGAACGACATGGACAACCTGCTTACCCTGCTCGGCATCGCCGGTTGCACCTACATCATGGGGATTCCCGGTGCGGACGACATCATGCTCGCCTACCAGAGCACCTCGTTCCACGACGCACTGTATTTGCGGCGGGTGCTCGGCCTTCGGCCCGCTCCGGAGTTCGAAGCCTGGCTCGAACGCATGGGTATTTTCGACGGACGGAACGCCCTATCCGGCCGGCGCTCGGCCACCCCCTTGCTGAGCGGCTTCGGCAATTTCACAGGGAACGCCGCATGAGCGACCGCTGGAGCGATCTGCGCGCCCTGACCCAGGCCCGCATAGCCCTTGGCCACGCCGGGCATGCCTTGCCCACCGGGGCACTGCTGGATTTTCAGCTCGCCCATGCCTCGGCCCGTGATGCGGTGCACAAGCCGTGGGACATCGAAGCCTTCGCCGAGGGAGTCCGTGCGCTTGGATTTCGGCCGCTAGCGCTGGCGACCCCAGTCACGGATCGTGCCGAATACCTCAAACGGCCCGACCTGGGCCAGACGCTCGACAGGGAGTCGGAACGGAAACTGCGGCTTCAGCCGCCCGAAGCCATGGATGTTGCGGTCGTCGTAACCAACGGATTGTCTTCAACGGCGCTCGACCAGCATGGACTTCCGCTCCTCCAGGCAATTGCCAGCGCCTGCTGCATAAGTGGCCTGCGCCTGGGACCGGTTTGCCTCGTCGCCAACGGCCGTGTCGCCGTGTCGGATCCTGTAGGCGCCGCCTTGGATGCCCGAGCCGCCGTGATCATCCTCGGCGAACGTCCCGGCCTCAGCGCCGATGACAGCTTAGGCCTCTACTTCACCTACGCTCCCTGCCCAGGCAGGTCCAATGCCGAGCGCAACTGTGTTTCCAACGTGCGGCCGCCCGCAGGAATGGATTACCACGAGGCGGCGTCCAAACTCATTTACCTGACTCGCGAATCGTTCCGGCTCGGTCTTTCCGGCGTCGCCCTAAAGGACGAAACGCGGCTCCGCGCAATTACCGCTGGGCATTGACACTTTGGCTATCCGATCATGAATAATTTCCGCAGCACAATAAGCAAGCACGGAAATACCATCGCCTTTTGCCTGCTCGTCACAACACTGGTCCTCGCAGTCGTCACGGTTCGTAGCGGAGCCCTCGATCGCACGGACTTCAACCGACGGGATCAGTTGATACCGGTCAATGCTTTCAATAGCCACGCGATCCCGGTGAACTTAGGCGTCTATGTCGAAAATATCTTTAACTTCTCGCCCAACCAGAAAACTTTCGATGCCGAAGGATGGGTGTGGCTGACTTGGCCTCAGGCCGCCCAGGATATTTTCGATGCGAACGAAATCCCGTCGAGCCAAATGATCGATTTCGTCAATTCCGTCAACGGCTGGGATTTCAGCCTGACCCCCGAGCGCAGCGAACCGATAAGGCTCCCGAATGGAGATTACTATCAGAACTTCCGTTACTCAGGGCATTTCTACGCAAACGAGTTGAACTTCAGGCAATTCCCGTTTCAGACTTTGCGATTGGCTCAAACTTTCGAACTGAATTCCGAAGATGAAGCGCTCAATGCGAAACATATCCGGCTGATTCCGGACGCGGCCGAGTCCGGTACAGGGGAATACATCGATATCATGGGCTATATTACGCACGGGAGCGAGATCAAAACATTCATTCACAATTACGGCACAAATTTCGGCTTGGCCGACAGCGACGGCGACCCGACAAAAAAGGTCAGCCAGATCCGCTTCGAGGTCATTTACAAGAAATCAATCACCTCATCGATACTCGAGCTTTTTCTGCCTCTCGTGACCGTCATGGCCTTGGTCATGTTCGCCCCCATGCTTTCTTCCTCGCTATGGGATGTCCGCCTCGGCCTCCCACCGATGGTATTGCTGACCCTCATATTCCTTCAGCAAGGCTATAAGACCGAATTGCCGGACCTCCCCTACGTGACGTTCCTCGACACGATATACAACCTGTGCTATCTCACGACCCTGATCCTATTCTGCCTATTCATGTGGGGATCGAATAAGCTCGACGAAGCGTCCGACATCGAACGAGCCAAGGTGATCGCTCATATCAACGCCATGGATCTGCGGTTTCAGATCGGCTTAACTGTCGCCTTGATCGGTCTGGGAAGCATTAACTGGTTCGTCATCGGTACTCAAACGCCCTAGAGAAAGGGCAGGCACGATAGCGTTGGGCAACAAAAAACCCCGATTCCTCAGCGGAGGGATCGGGGTTGATTGATGTTGCGTGATTAGGAGCCTGGCAGTTCCCTACTTTCGCACAGGTATCTGCACTATCATCGGCGCTAAGCGGTTTCACTTCCGAGGTCGGGATGGGATCGGGTGGTTCCCGCTCGCTCTGGCCGCCAGGCAAAACTGGTTGTCGAGCTTGAGCTCTTGAGGAATTTGGTCAACGTACACTGTGTTCGCGGTCTGTCGCACGATCTACACCCGCCAAACGTCTTGGGTGTTATATGGTCAAGCCTCACGGGCAATTAGTATTGGTTAGCTTCATGCATTACTGCACTTCCACACCCAACCTATCAACCTGGTGGTCTTCCAGGGCCCTTCAGGGGACTCGAGGTCCCAGGGAGATCTCATCTTGGGAGGGGCTTCCCGCTTAGATGCTTTCAGCGGTTATCCTGTCCGAACATAGCTACCCGGCAATGCCATTGGCATGACAACCGGAACACCAGCGGTTCGTTCACTCCGGTCCTCTCGTACTAGGAGCAACTTCCCTCAAATCTCCAACGCCCACGGCAGATAGGGACCGAACTGTCTCACGACGTTCTAAACCCAGCTCGCGTACCACTTTAAATGGCGAACAGCCATACCCTTGGGACCGGCTACAGCCCCAGGATGTGATGAGCCGACATCGAGGTGCCAAACACCGCCGTCGATATGAACTCTTGGGCGGTATCAGCCTGTTATCCCCGGAGTACCTTTTATCCGTTGAGCGATGGCCCTTCCATACAGAACCACCGGATCACTAGGACCTACTTTCGTACCTGCTCGACTTGTTCGTCTCGCAGTCAAGCGCGCTTTTGCCCTTACACTCTATGCGTGATTTCCGACCACGCTGAGCGCACCTTCGTGCTCCTCCGTTACTCTTTGGGAGGAGACCGCCCCAGTCAAACTACCCACCATGCACGGTCCCCGATCCGGATTACGGACCTGGGTTAGAACTCCAAATTCACCAGGGTGGTATTTCAAGGTTGGCTCCACCCGAACTGGCGTCCGAGTTTCTCAGCCTCCCACCTATCCTACACAAGTCAATTCAAAGTCCAGTGCAAAGCTATAGTAAAGGTTCACGGGGTCTTTCCGTCTAGCCGCGGGTACACTGCATCTTCACAGCAAGTTCAATTTCACTGAGTCTCGGGTGGAGACAGTGTGGCCATCGTTACGCCATTCGTGCAGGTCGGAACTTACCCGACAAGGAATTTCGCTACCTTAGGACCGTTATAGTTACGGCCGCCGTTTACCGGGGCTTCGATCAAGAGCTTCGCTTGCGCTGACCCCATCAATTAACCTTCCGGCACCGGGCAGGCGTCACACCCTATACGTCGACTTTCGTCTTTGCAGAGTGCTGTGTTTTTAATAAACAGTCGCAGCCACCGTTTCACTGCAACCCCCTTCGGCTCCATGAGCAAGTCACTTCACCTACCAGGGGCGTACCTTCTCCCGAAGTTACGGTACCATTTTGCCTAGTTCCTTCACCCGAGTTCTCTCAAGCGCCTGAGAATTTTCATCCTGCCCACCTGTGTCGGTTTTGGTACGGCCGCTTGCAACCTGAAGCTTAGAGGTTTTTCTTGGAAGCTTGGCATCAATCACTTCGGCTGAAGTCGCCTTCAGCACCGTCATCACGCCTCAGAATTGATCCCCCGGATTTGCCTAAGAGACCTTCCTACACGCTTAAACCGGGACGTCCAACACCCGGCTGACCTAGCCTTCTCCGTCACCCCATCGCAGTTGCAACCGGTACAGGAATATTAACCTGTTTTCCATCGACTACGCCTTTCGGCCTCGCCTTAGGTGCCGACTAACCCTGCGCCGATTAGCGTTGCGCAGGAAACCTTGGGCTTTCGGCGAACGGGTTTTTCACCCGTTTTGTCGTTACTTATGTCAGCATTCGCACTTCCGATACCTCCAGCCAACTTCTCAATTGACCTTCACAGGCCTACGGAACGCTCCTCTACCACTCACCTAAAAGGTGAATCCGCAGCTTCGGTACATGGCTTAGCCCCGTTGAATCTTCCGCGCAGGCCGACTCGACCAGTGAGCTATTACGCTTTCTTTAAAGGATGGCTGCTTCTAAGCCAACCTCCTGGCTGTCTCTGCCTTCCCACATCGTTTTCCACTGAGCCATGATTTGGGGACCTTAGCTGGCGGTCTGGGCTCTTTCCCTTTTCACGACGGACCTTATCACCCGCCGTGTGTCTCCCGTGATTGCACTTCTCGGTATTCGGAGTTTGCATCGGTTTGGTAAATCTAGACGACCCCCTAGCCGAAACAGTGCTCTACCCCGAGAGTGAGACACGAGGCGCTACCTAAATAGCTTTCGAGGAGAACCAGCTATCTCCGAGCTTGTTTAGCCTTTCACTCCTATCCACAGCTCATCCGAATCTTTTTCAACAGATCCCGGTTCGGCCCTCCAGTAAGTTTTACCTCACCTTCAGCCTGGCCATGGATAGCTCGCCCGGTTTCGGGTCTATTCCCAGCGACTCAATCGCCCTATTCAGACTCGCTTTCGCTACGCCTCCCCTATTCGGTTAAGCTTGCCACTGAGAATAACTCGCTGACCCATTATACAAAAGGTACGCAGTCACCCCTTTCGAGGCTCCCACTGCTTGTACGCATACGGTTTCAGGTTCTATTTCACTCCGCTCACCGCGGTTCTTTTCGCCTTTCCCTCACGGTACTGGTTCACTATCGGTCGGTAAGGAGTATTTAGCCTTGGAGGATGGTCCCCCCATGTTCAGACAAGGTTTCACGTGCCTCGCCCTACTCGTCTTCACACCAACGTTCCTTTCGTATACGGGACTATCACCCTCTATGGTGCGACTTTCCAGACGCTTCTACTAAAAACAATGATGCTTAAGGGCTGCTCCCCGTTCGCTCGCCACTACTAAGGGAATCTCGGTTGATTTCTTTTCCTCCAGGTACTTAGATGTTTCAGTTCCCTGGGTTCGCCTCGCCGACCTATGTATTCAGTCGGCGATAGCCGGTTAAAACCGGCTGGGTTGCCCCATTCGGACATCTCCGGATCACAGGTTGTTTGCCACCTCCCCGAAGCTTTTCGCAGGCTGCCACGTCCTTCTTCGCCTCTTACCGCCTAGGCATCCACCGTATGCGCTTATTCACTTGACCATATAACCCCAAACCGTCTGGCTTGGATCTCATGATCTATGCTGACACACCTTGAACAGCGCTTGCGAGAATCGTATGCTAACTCGCGTTAGCTTCGTTTCCTCGCACTGCTTATTTACAGTGTACGTTTTCCAAATTGTTAAAGAGCCGCTAATCATCGCCTAAGGCCATGATTCGTCAATCCACGGCTTACCGTGGATTCGCGAATCATTCCTTCTC